>JAFMRC010000018.1 GCA_017354375.1 Nocardiopsaceae bacterium
CCAGCCCGATCAGGTACCGAGCCAGCCGGTTCGCCCGCTCATCCAGCTCCCCGTAGGACAGCTCCCCGCCCGCCCACGCCAGCGCCGCCCCGCCCGGCGTCCGCGCCACCTGCGCCTCGAACAAGCCCGCCAGCGTCAGCGGCGGAGTCGTCTGCGGCGCCAGTCCGGCGGCGGCGCCGCTCCACTGCCCGGTCAGCATCTCGCGCTCCCCGGGCAGGTAGACATCCAGGTCGCCGACCCGCTGGCCCTGATCGACGATCACGGTCTCAAGCACGCGCAGCAGCCGTGCCGCGATCGCCTCCGCCGTCGCCTCGTCGAAGAGGTCCAGGGCGAACCGCAGCCGCCCGGCGATCCCGCCCGGAAAGCCGCCGGCCGCCCGCGTCTCGGCCAGGCCGAATTCCAGGTCGAGCATCGCCGTTCCCACCCGGACCGGCTCGGCCGCGCACACCAGCTCCGGAGACTCCAGCGCCAGGCCAGTCTCCTCGTCGACCGCCACCATCACCTGGAACAGCGGGTTACGGGCAGGCGACCGGGCGGGGTTCACCGCCTCCACCACCCGCTCGAACGGCACGTCCTGATGCGCGAGCGCGTCCAGCACGACCTGGCGGACGCGGCCCAGCAGCCTGGCGAACGGCGGGTTCCCCGACACGTCGGCCCGCAGCACCAGCGTGTTCACGAAGAAGCCGACCAGATCCCTCAGCGCGTCATCGGCCCGTCCCGCCGCCGGAGCCCCCAGCGGGATATCGTCCCCCGCGCCGAGCCGGGACAGCAGCGCCGCCACCGCCGCCTGCACCACCATGAACACCGTCGCCCCATGACGGCGGGCCACCTCCGCGAGCCCGGCGTGTACTTCTGCCGGGACGGTAAAGTCCACCGTCCCGCCCCGGTAGGAGGCGACCGCCGGACGCGGCCGGTCAAACGGCAGCGCCAGTTCCTCCGGCACCCCGGCCAGCGCCTTGGCCCAGTACTCGAGCTGCCCGGCCGCCAGGCTGGACGGATCGTCCTCGTCCCCCAGCAGCTCCCGCTGCCACAGCGCGTAGTCCGCGTACTGCACCGGCAGCGGCGCCCAGTCCGGCGCCCGGCCCTCAAGCCGCGCCGCGTACGCCCGGTTCAGATCCCTCCCCAGCGGACCCATCGACCAGCCGTCGGAGGCGATGTGATGCATCACCAGCAGTAGCACATGCTCGTCCGGGCCGACCGCTCTATCCGGAACCACTGTTTTATCCGGAACCACGGGGAACAGCCACGCCCGCACCGGAAGGTCCGCGGTCAGGTCAAACGGGGCCCGCGCCGCCTCCGCCAGGGCCACAGGCAGCTTCTCCTCGCTCATCCTCTCTGTCACTAGCAACGGCACCAGCACAGGCCCCTCGGCTGTCCCGTCCAGGATCCGCTGCCACGGCACATCAACATCAGCACCAGTGTCCGCTGTCGTCTCGGGGAACACCGTTCGCAACGACTCATGACGGCCGATCACGTCCGCCAGCGCCCGCTCAAGCGCACCGGCATCCAGCGGACCCGACAGCCGTACCGCCACCGGGATGTTGTACGCCGCCTCCTGGCCTCCCAGCCGGTTCAAAAACCACAGTCGCCACTGCGCGAACGACAACGGCACCCGCTCAGGCCGCGGACGCGCCGCCAGCACGGGCCGCACACGCCCGTCTCCCCGCCTGACCAGCACGTCCGCCAGCTGGGCAGGGGTCGGCGCCTCGAATACCGATGCGATTTCCAGCTTCGCCCCCATCACAGCCCGCACCCGGCTGATCAGCCGGATGCCCAGCAGCGAGTCACCGCCCAGGTCAAAGAAGCTGTCGTTTACCCCGATCCGCCCGATCCCCAGCACATCGGCGAACAACTGCGCCAGGATTTCCTCCTGCGGCGTCCGAGGGGCCACGTACTGCCCGGCGGCACCTGCCTGGTAGTCCGGGGCGGGCAGCGCGGCCCTGTCCAGCTTGCCGTTCACCGTCACCGGCAGTTCGTCCAGCACCGCTACCGCCGACGGCACCATGTAGTCCGGCAGTTTCCCGGCCGCCCACTCCCGAACCCGCTCGCCCGTCACCTGCTCTCCATCGGCAGGGACCACATATCCCACCAGCCGCTTATCGCCCGGGCGGTCCTCGCGCAGCAGCACCGCCGCCCGCCCCACCCCAGGGGCCCCGCCCAGCACCGCCTCCACCTCGCCCAGCTCGATCCGGAACCCGCGCAGCTTCACCTGATCATCGGCCCGGCCGGCGAACTCCAGCTGCCCGTCACCCCTCCACCGGGCCAGGTCACCGGTCCGGTACATCCGCTCGCCCGGACCCTCGCCGGGAAACGGGCAGGCCACGAACCGCTCCCCGGTCAGACCCGCGCGCCCCAGGTACCCCCGCGCCAGACCCGGCCCGGCCAGGTACAGTTCCCCCGTCACCCCCGGCGGCACCGGGCGCAGCCGCTCATCCAGCACATACGCACGTGCCCCCGCGACCGGCTGCCCGATCGGCGGGACGCCCTCGCCCCCTGGCCTGTCCGAGGACAATGGCCCGGTCATCGTCGCGCACACCGTCGCCTCGGTCGGCCCGTACCCGTTGACCATCACCCGCCCCGGCGCCCACGTCTCCACCAGCCCCGCCGGGCACACCTCACCCCCCAGCATCAGCCGCCGCACCCCCGCCAGCGACCCCGCCGGAATCCCCGCCAGCACCGCGGGCTGAATAAACGCATCCGTCACCCCCAGCCCCGCCAGCTCCTCCGCCAGCTCCGCCCCCGCCAGCTTCCCCGCCGACGGCACCGCCAGGCACGCCCCCGTACCCCACGCCATCACCAGCTCATGCACTGACGCGTCAAAACTCAGCGACGCCACCTGCGACACCCGGTGCCCCGGACCCACACCCGCCCCCACAACGGCAGCCAGCCCCGCCAGCCCCGCATGAGAAACCACCACCCCCTTCGGCACCCCCGTCGACCCTGACGTATAGATGACGTACGCGGGATGTGCCGTCCGCAGCGGAGCCGTCCGGTCCGCATCGGTGATCTCCTGGCCCGGGCATCCCGCCACCGCCGCCGCCGTGGCCGGATCATCCACCACCACCAACGGCAGGCCAGCCATCCCCGCAAGCCCGTCCCCGCTCGGCCCGGCCGCACCCGCCGCGTCCGTCACCGCCAGCACCGGCCCGGCGTCGGCCAGCATGAACGCGATCCGCTCCGCCGGAAGCCCCGGATCCACCGGCAGGTACGCCGCCCCCGACTTCGCCGCCGCAAGTAGCGCCACGCACGCCGTCACGCCCCGGGGCAGCACCAGCGCCACCACCCGCTCCGGACCCGCCCCCAGCCCGATCAGGTACCGCGCCAGCCGGTTCGCCCGCTCATCCAGCTCCGCATAGGACAGCTCCCCGCCCGCCCACGCCAGCGCCGCCCCGCCCGGCGTCCGCGCCACCTGAGCCTCAAACAACCCCGCCAGCGTCAACACCGACATACTCTCCTGCCTATCCCGCTAGCCTGGGCGTCAGCTTGCTCTCACCAGGAGTAACAGCAGTCCCGATAACAGCGACACTCTACTATGATCCGCTTCTAACCATCAGATTCACCGCTAAAGGGAACCTCCCCGTTAGCCGCTCCGACGTACATTTATTGATATATGTCGATCTACAAGACGCCCCGATGCTGCGCCCACCTGCGGGCGGCGCGCGCGATCGTCGTTATCCATACGGCGGCGGTGTTCTCGCGGTTGTGCTGTTCGTCGATCTCGGTCCACATGCTGACGTTGGCGTGGGCGAAGACATCGACGTGTGCAGGGTCGGCGGTGGCGTAGGCGGGCAGGCGCCTGGCGAGGGCTTCGGCCTGCTCGGCCGTGTGCCCATGGGCCATGAGCCGGAGGAGCCAGCAGGCGGGGTCGATCCAGGCGGCGCCTAGGGTGGCCCAGGCCCAGTCGACCAGCCAGGCCCGGCCGCCGGAGATGAGGACGTTGTCCGGCATCCAGTCGGTGTGGATCAGCGACGGCCCGGCGAGCACCTCGGCGTCGCGAGGGTCATCGACGTAGGACTTCCAGCGGTCCTCGGCGTACTTCACCGGCTCGTGGCCGTTGGGGACCTCGACGGCGGCCAAGGTGGCCATGAGGTTGATGATCAGCTCAAGGTCGGGCGAGCCTGGGCGGTAGTCGGCGGCCCGACCCTCGAGATGGGCAAAGCCGAGGACGTTCCAGCCAGCCTCGTCGAACTGCCACAGCAGTTCAGGAGAGATCCCTTTGACCATGGGTGCCGCGGCGGCCTCCCTGAGCTGGGTCTTGGCCTGCCGGTGCCCGGAGGGCAATCCTTTGACGAAGACCTTCGCGGTCTCCGTGTCGATGACTGCGGCCAGCGGGCTGTTCATCCCGTCGGCCACCGCGTGCCCGGTGGTGATCGGCCCGGTCCGGACGCTGATCGCGTTCTTGAGGGAGCCGGGCAGGTCGTCCCACTGGATGCGTTCCACGGTTCCTCATCGTGCCAGAGGAGACGGTCCGGCTCGCGGTGCCGGGCCGGGCCTGGCGGGTGGTCCGGCGGGCGGTGTTGATGATCGCGTTGACTGGTTTCTGGGGCTAGCGGCCAGGCCCATGGCGTAGGTGCGGTCGGCTTCGTCCATCTCGGCGCGGATCCGGGAGACGCCCTCGGCGATGTCGGGTCGCTGGGTGAGCTGGTTGATGCGGTCGTTGCCGCGGATGAACTTAACTTCCTCGTTCATCGGTACTTCCCTTCTGGCGCAGTCATGCATCGACCATCGCCTCGCCGCGCGCTGCAGCGCTCGCGTAGAAAACGTCCCCGATCGACTTCTTATCGAACCCGACAACGCCCGCGAGGAGGGCTCCACCAGCTACCCGAGCCGGGCCGGAGACCGGTACCCTAGCAGGAGTTCTGCGTCACAGGGTGACGCAGACGCCAAGCCGGTGTAGCTCAGCAGGCAGAGCATCCGCCTTGTAAGCGGCAGGCCAGCGGTTCGAATCCGCTCACCGGCTCCTACCCTGACCAGTCAAAACACGGTCGGCATGTCAACGGCATCTGAAATCCCGGCGCCTGACCCCACACCCGACGTGTCCGGAGAACGGGGGCAACCTCAGGCCGGGCTTCTTCTACCCGTCCGCGTGTTCTTGCTCGATGTGCTCGAAGATGTCGGCGTCGGTCTGCTGCTGCCAGCCGGGAAGCTGGTCCCAGTCAGCAACGTAGCCGGGCTTGGGGTCGGGGATGTGCTTGTGGATCTGGGCTATCCAGCAGGTCGCGACGAAGCGTCCCTTCTGCTCGCGGGTCAGTTTTGCGGTGGTGCCGCCGCTGACCTCGATGAACTGGCGGACCTGCTCGCAGACGGCTGCGGCGGCCTGGCGCTCCCATTCTGGGATCTCCTCCCACGGCGCGATGTACCCGGGCTTGGGCTCTCCGGGGAAGTACTTGCGCACTCCGGTGATCCAGGCGTCGCGGAAGGTCCGGCCGTGTTCTTCGGCGGCGGTCTGCAATCTGGGTCCTTTCGGCGTCATGTGGCTGCGGTAAGACGGCTGATGCGGTCGTTCAGCTCGCCCAACCTGGAGTCGGCGAGCAGCGGCTGGATCTGCTCCTGAAGGCCGGTGAGCTTGCGGCCGAGGTAGCCGGCGGAGCGCGTCTGCTCGGCGATGCCGATCGCGTCGTCGGCATAGTGCAGGATCTGGCTGGTGTCTTTGTGCTGGACGCCGATCATCGCCAGGTCGGCCAGGATGCTGCCGCGGCGGCGCGGCGAGACGGTTCCGGCCAGCGCGCTGTTCAGCTCGCTCTCGGCGAGGCCGGCCCGGCCGAGGGCCAGGTAACAGGTGCCGCGTTCCTCGCCGAGCCGGGTGCCGTCGAACCGGAGCCAGCCGCCAGGGCGCGCGGGGCCGGCGAGATCGAGAACGCTGTCGGCGGTATCGAGATTCCGCTGGCAGCCGCTGGCATCCCCGATGTCGGCGAGTGCCTGCGCCTGGACCGCGGCGACCCACTGCCGCGTGGGCAACTGGCTATCGCCGTTGCGGGCGACCCGGCTGGCCGCCTCCAGGACGTCGGCGGCCTGGTCGTACTGCTTGTCGTAGATGTGCACGAAGGACTGGCGGGTTAGCGCGCATGCCCACCGGTCCCAGGATCGGGCCTCGCGACCGGCGGAGGCGGCAAGCGCGTAGCAGTGGGCAGCGTCGCCGTACTCGTCGGCGTCGAAGAAGATCTCGCCGGCGAGCTGGAACAGGTCGCAGGCCAGGACGCACAGCTGCCGGTGGACGGTGCCGGGCGGGCTGCTCTTCATCTCCGTGACCAGGGCGCCGAGCTGGTCGCGGACAAGGGGATACACCTGGCGCTTGGACGTGGCGAGCGCGAACACCTGCCACAGGTGCTCGTTGAGCTGGGCGTGCGGGCCGAGGCCAGCAACCGTGCGGGTCCGCCCAGGAGGAGGGAGTTCTCCGGATGCTGCCGCGGGCACGGAGACAAGGACACCGGCGATGCTCAGCAGGCGGAGTAGCTCGCGGCGGTGCATATCGTCAGTCGTCTCCAATGACTCGGTGCGGGAAAGCTCCTGCCCGCACGCACCCGGTCCCGGGCGGGCGGACGGCACGTGCCCCTGGGGCGCAGGATTGAGCAGGGCGTCCAGTTCGCCTGGCGGGATCTTGAGAACCTGGCAGAGCTTGCGCCGGAGATAGGGGAACGGGTCAGTTTCCCCGCGTTCCCACCGGCCGACCGTGGTGCGGTCGACGCCGAGCTGCTCGGCGAGGAACTCCTGGGTGTAGCCCAGGGCCTTGCGACGCCCGGCGAGGCGCGGCCGTCTGACTGCCACACGGCACCTCCCACGGCGATTCCTGTCGCCTCCAGCCTACGGAACCGTGCTGGCCCCGGGCCAGGCTGCCATCCAGATGCATCACCGATGCCGCACCGCTGCCGTGGCCCGGGACGAGCGGGCAGGTTGCACTGGGTAATGCCGCCCGGACCGGGCAGGCGCCACGAGAGAAAGGTTCTGCCATGGACACGCCCACCCCCATCCCCGCCAGCCGCGCCCGTTACGTCGCCCCCGGCCTCGTCGATCTCGGTCCCGCTACCGAGGTGACGCTTGGCAAGTACGCCGAGGACACCCAGGACGAGGGCCGGTACTTCGAGTAGCGGCAACCAGGCCGATATGGCCTGTGCGCGGGCGGTCGGCGTCACGCCGCTGCCGTCCGCGCACGCGCCGGGAGGTGAATGACAGATGTGGATTGGCGGGATCGCGGGCACCCAGCACACGCCCGCAGTGCACAAGCCGCTGTGGGGAGCCCCGCGGCCCGCGTGGACCGTGGGAGATTCCGGCGAGGCCGGGCTGCACGTGGCGTTCTCGGCCGGCTCGCGATGCCGGCTCGCGATAGCCGGGGACTGCTACGCCACCGCCGCGGACCTGGAAACCGGCCTGGACGCGGTCGACCGGCACGACTGGCGGGCGCTGACCAGCTGGCCCGGCTCCTACTGGGCAGCATGCGACGACGGGCAGGAGACCACCGTCCTCACCGACGTGGCTGGCTCCAAGCCGGTCTACTACACCCGGCACCATGGCGGGACCGCCTGGGCGACACAGGCCGGGCCGCTCGCCGACCTGACCGGTGTCGGCCCCGACTACGGGGCGCTGGCCGCGTGGATGACCTGCCCCGCAGTGCCCGAGGCATACCCGGGCGGGACCACGTATACGGGCGTCCGCCGGCTTCCCGGCGGGCACGCCCTCCGCATCGGCAGGGACGGTGTTCCCCGCGTCACCCGCTACGAGCCGGAGGACGAGCACCAGCCGTTCGACGACGCTGCCGTGGCGCTCCGCGAGGCACTGATGACCGCCGTCAGCATGCGTGCTTCCCGGGCAGGGCGGCTGAGCAGCGACTTCTCGGGAGGCCTGGACTCCACGACCCTCGCGATCCTCGCGGTCAGGGCCGGATTCCCGGTCCTCGCGCTCACCCACTGCGATCCGGCCATCGTGAACGACGACCTTGAGTACGCCAAGCGCCTGGCGGCTGGCGAGGACGAGAACCTCCTCACCCACGTTGCCGCTGGCAGCGGCCGCTTGTTCTTCGATGACCTGGACTCAGCCCCGCGAACGGACCAGCCCCTCGCCGACACCGCCCGGTGGGCGGTGCACGCCGGCTTCCGCCAGCCCGTCACCGAGCACGGCTCCGATATCCACATGACCGGAAGCGGCGGCGACACCCATCTGGCCGCCGGCCCGCAGGCCCTCGCCTGCCTCGCCGCTGCCCTGCCGGGCAAGTCGGCGGAGTTCATGCGTCACTGCTCGGCCCGGGCCCGGCTCCGGCAGCTCCCTGTCCACTCCGTGGTCAGGTCGGCGCTGGCGCTGTCCCGGACCTCCTACGAGCAGGCTCTCGGCCGGGTCGCCGACGCGATCCGGAATCCGGCGGCCCAGCCGGCCGGGCGCGCGGCGATGAACTGGGCTGGGCACGGAAGGATGGCCGTATGGCTGACCGTCGATGCCCGCAGGCAGCTCGCCGGGACGATCACCGCGGCAAGCGTCCCGGACGGCGATCCTGCGCAACCCGCCCTGCGGGCTGCCTGGAATGAGCTCCGCGAGTTCGGCACCTACCAGGCCGAGCTGGACCTGGTGGCACGAGGCGGCGGCGTGCCTGCCCACGCCGTGCTGCTCGACAACAACGTGGTCCGCGCCGCCATGTCCATCCCGGTCGTGCAACGGCTGTCCAACGACGTGCAGAAGCCGCTCCTGAACGCGGCCTTCAGCGGCACGCTGCCCGCGCTCCTGCTCCGCCGCCCGACAAAGGGCGGCTACGACGGCAGCGGCTACGCCGGGATAGCGGCGAACGCGGAGCGGCTCACGGAGATGGCCCGCCAGTCTCCGCTGGCCGGCGCCGGGCTCATCGACCCCGGCCCGGTCCGGGAAGAGATCGCCCGGATGGCCGCCGGGGCACCTGGCCGCATGGCCATGCTCGAAGCCTTCGTCGCCGCTGACCGGTGGGCTGCCGCCCAGGACAGCCGTCACCGGGTCCGCTGGACCGAAGGAGCCCCGGATCGTGCCTGACATCGAGAACGACGACGAGCGCCTCCTGCCGAGTCGGCACGTACGGGCCATCATCACCTCGCAGGGCGGCGCGATCCTCGACCTGCGGCCCCGCCGGGGCCGCTGGTACACGCTTACCTCCACGGCCTGCTTCTGGTGGCAGTGCATCCAGGACGGCCGCACCACAGGCGAGGCCAGCCGGGCGGTAGCCGGCAAGTACGAGATACCGGCACAGCAGGCCGCTGCCGACCTTGCCCCCTTCCAGGCGGAGATGCTCCGCAAGCGGCTGCTCATGCCGGCCAGCCGCCGCAGGACAGCGAGGCAGCGGCATTGAGCATCGACATGACTGGCTCGGCAGGCCAGCCCGGAACTTCAAGGCCCCCGGTGGCAGCCGAGTTCGCCGCGCTGGTACTGGCACTGCTGATGCTCCGGTGCCTTCCGCTCCGCGTCACCATCACGATCGCCGGCGTCATCGGCCGTCTCGGAACCCGCCCCGCGGCCGCGGCCGAGGCACTCGACGCGGTCTCCGCCGTCAAGCAGGCCGCCGCCTGGTGGCCGGGCCGCGCCGCGTGCCTGGAAACCCCGCTGGCCGCGTATATCGCCCTCGCGCTGCGCCGCCGCCGGGCAGACTGGTGCATCGGATGCCGCCTTAGCCCGGTCGAGCCCCACGCCTGGATCGAAACGGCCGCCGGGCCGGCCGGCGAGCCAGACCAGGCTGGCAGGCGGCTGCACGCTGCCGTCCGCACCTGACCCGGAACGCAGACACCCGAGGAGAGCCGTGCCCGACGCCACCGTCACTGCTGGAGAGGACCATGTTGCCCGCGCCGCCCGCGCCGTGCCGCGCGATCACTACATCGGCCATCCCCGCCTCGGGGCGGTCCCGCAGGCCACCGCCCAGGGAGCTATCGAGCGGGACCTCCGCCGCGCGAACGTCCGGCCCGGCCACAAGATCCTCGAAATCGGCACCGGCACCGGGCTCACCGGCGCCCTGCTCGCCGAGCTGACCGGCCCGTCCGGGCACGTCGTGTCCGTGGACATCGACCCCGGCCTGATCCGCCGGGCCCACGCGCTGCACGCCGAACGGCACGTCCGGAACATCACGCTGGTCACCGGCGACGGGAACAAGGGCGCGCCCGGCCACGGCCCCTTCGACGTGATCATCGCCTGGGCCACCCCCACCGTGATCCCCCGGGCGTGGCTGGACCAGGCCGGGCCGGGAGCGCGGATCTGCGCCCCGGTCTACTACGCCCAGACCACCAGGGCCAGCGCGCACGTGCGCGCCACCGTCACCGCCAGCGGCGGGCTTGATGCGATCACGCTCGGCCCGGCCTCCTATGTCGACATGGGAGGAGAGGTCAACACCAACTTCACGGTCCCGATGTTCTACATCGACGCCGTCCGCAGCTCCGGCGGTCGGCCCTCGTGGATCAGCGTCGCCTGGCGGGGCCGGCACCCCGGCCACGACCCCCAGCGCGCACTGGAAATGCTCGCCGAGCCGGGCCACCGGGAGCCGCGGCCCCTCGCACCTGACACGGCCGGGCACCGCCAGGCGTGGCGGGACTTCCGCGCCTACTGCGCGGCCCTCGACCACGGCAGCAACCTCACCAGCCACGGCACCCCGGACGGCGGCAACGCCATCGGGTTCTCCAGCGGCAATAACGCGGCCGTCCTCACCGACGTCGGCACCATCTTGGCCAGCACGGCCGCCTCGCCCGCCCTCGCCAAGCTCCGCGACCGCCTCGACGACTGGGAAAACGCCGGACGGCCCGGACTCAGCACACTCAACGCCACGGCACAGGACAAAGACGGCGACCTAGTCATCCGCCTAGCCCTGCCACGGACCGAACACCGCAAGATCAGGCCCACCTGAGCAATTCACGACCGGCGTGCCTCATGTGCCTTCATGCCGTGAACTGCCTCAGCCTGCGATGATGACTTTACACACTAGATAATCGCCGGGATATTCGCGCTACTGTCGGCCGCGATGAGAGTCGGCATCCAGGTCCAGGGCCAAGCCGAAGCGGTCAGCGAACTGTGCGCGACCTTCGACCGCTACCGCCAGGGCAGCATCGGATGCTCATGGTGGCCCGGGATGATCTCCCTCCGCGACTACGTGCACGGAACGGCGGGCCGAGGTCGCCAGGCGCGGCCTTCATGGTGCTACGGCACTCCCGGCCAGGTGCGTGCACAGCAGCTCGCGGCAGGCACGGCATGGAATGGAAGATCACCTCGCCCGGAGAGGCATGCCGACGGCGGCCGGGCTGCTCGAAGGAACGTCCGGAATCCAGCTCACCCGAAACGAACCCCCCGAAGCCAGCAGCGATCGGTCCCCGTGGGACGCCTGCCTGCTGCTAACCGTGTAGATCCAGACCAGGTGAAGGAAGACGATGAACGCGACGGCACCAGCTGCCAGTCCAGAGCGACTGAACGAGATCATGATCGACGCCATCAAGGGCGGACGGCCGGTCGGCACCAGTGATCGCCGTATCCTTGGCGCGATCTGGACCGTACCACGTCACCTGTTCGTCCCGGGTGCCGCCCTCGAAGACGCGTACGATCCGGACCTCACCGTGATCACCAGGCGTGATGCCGGAGGTGCCGCGCTGTCGTGCGCCTCGGTCCCCTACCTCGTTGCGGCCATGCTCGGCCAGCTTGATATCCGGGACGGTCACCGTGTCTTCGAGGGAGGGGCCGGGACGGGGTGGAACGCGGGGCTGCTCGCCACACTGGCCGGACCAGATGGACATGTCTCCACCATCGACATTGACCCGGGCATCTCCGCAGAGGCCAGGGACAATCTTGAGCGGGCCGGATTCGGGGACGTGCATGTCGCCACCGGGGACGCCAGCCTCGGCGTGCCGGAGCACGCCCCGTACGACCGGGCCATCATCACGATCGGCAGCCTCGACATCCCGCCCGCGTGGATAACCCAGCTCAAGCCGGGAGGGCGGCTCGTCGTCCCGCTTCGCTGGCGCGGCCAGACCCAGTCCGTCGTGTTCATCCTTGATGACGACGGCATCCTGTACTCCGACGGCTCATTCCTGTGCGGCTTTGTCCCCATGATCGGGCAGAAATGGGAGCGCTCTGCGTCGATCGACTCCCACGACCTGGTCCGCCTGTACTGGGACGCCGACCAGGAAATCCTGCCTGACCAGCTGGCCGGCGTCCTCGACGGCCCGGCCACCCGAATCGACTCCGGCGTCACGGTCGGTCCGGAAGAATCCCTGGATCCGATCTGGGTCCGCGCCACCTCAACAGACCCGGCGGTCTGCCGTATCGCAGCCGAGCCCGCCGCCGTCACGAGCGGATTGTGCACGCCGGTCATCAGGGCACGCACCCTCGCACTGGCCGAAGGCGACTCGATCGCCTACCTCACCGCCCAGCGCCTCGGGGAACCAGGGCGTGGCGCCCGACTCGGCGCCACCGGGCACGGATCCGACGGTGCCGGCCTCGCGGAACGCCTTTGCCGCCACATCAGCACCTGGGGCACCGACCGCACTGCCAGGCCGTCCATCACCGTCTACCCGACGGGCTCCGCGCCCCGCACTCCGGGAGTTCAGGTGATCGAGCGAGAACACTGTGAGCTGACGGTTCGGCAGTGACAATGCGGTTAAGGGGCTGTTCTAGCCGGTACCTTCCCCCGGTGCCCATGGTGCCTAAAGAGGTACCTACACACCGCGGTTCGTGGCATCCTGGTGAGCATGCTCCAGGAGAGAACTCCTGGTCAGGGAACCTGGGTAGCTATTCACGACCTTCGATATAGGCGCGAGCCGCTACCTTGTAAGCGGCAGGCCAGCGGTTCGAATCCGCTCACAGGCTCCACCTCGACTGTTGCGCGTCAGCCCTCCCGCCCGGCCAGGTAGGTTACGTTCTTTGATACGTGGTCATCCGGCCTCGTCCCCCATGCTGGCGGACGAGCCCCTGCTCCCGGAGGGCACGGAGACCCCGGCGGACGGTATCGGCCGACATCCGGGTCTGGGCCGCGAGCTTCGAGGCCGTCGCGGCGCTCCCGCCAGAAGGTCGTAGATCTTCTGGTCGCGGCCCGACAGGCCTGGTATCGCGGTTGCGGACGACGTCGATTGCGGCGAGGGAATCTGGGACTGCTGCCCGAGCATGACCGTGAAGCGGATACCGGAGTCGAAGTACCGTGCAGGTGGAAGCCTCGCTTCCCGAAGAGCCTCTGTCACCAAGGGGATGCCGCTGGCAAGGGCCTCGACGGCTCGTGCGCCCGTGTCCGTGGAGTAGACGTGCTGGCAGATTTCTACCAGTTGGCGGTTACGGGCCGAGGTGACTGGATCGCGTCCCAGCCGCTCGACGTTGATCCCGTACAGGCCGCCGGGGTTGGCGATGACTAGCCGGTCGCGCCGGAGCCTGACCTCGATGGCGAGCCCGGCCGACCAGGCATCGAGATCGCGGTGAATGAGCGCATTCGCGATCAGCTCCCGGAAAGCGACAAGAAGGTAGGCGTAACGGTCATGCACGCTGCCGTCTTCCTCGGTGACGATGAAGGTGTCGAAGGTGCGGCGCGCCCACTCCATCGCCTGATCGAGCATGCGGGGAATGGGGCCAGTGATCTTGGCCTGGTTGCGGGCACGGGCCCCGGCCGGCGCCCCCTGGAGCGGCTCGGCGGCGGCCTGGATGACGAATCGGGGGAAGAACTGCTGAGGATACAGGCCCAGCGCCAGGATCCCAGCGACCCTGGGCACGTCTTCCGCCGTGATGACGCACGCGCGCCGGAGAAGCTCCTTCCGGTCGGTGAACCTGCCCAGTCCCTCGGGCTCTCCGTGCCGCACGCTCTGCATGTAGGCGTCTACCAATTCCGGGTCAAGGTCGGAGAAGACCGCACGAGCGAAGAGAGATCTTGAGTCACAGGCTCGCCCTACGGCAAATGTGCAGCAAATGTGCAACCGTGCGCACATATGCTGCACATTTCATGGTGACGGGCAACGAAGTTGAGCCGGGTCCGTGCCGCGTCATCCCATGCCTGCTGCCTGGTCCTGGTCTTCAGGGCGCCGGTGAACACGATGACCCGCCCGTACAGGGGATGATCCTGGTCCGCGTCCGGGTTGGTGTCCGGGATGACCGGGTGGTCCCGTGTGTTCTCGTGCCTGCGTTTGGCGCTGGGGACGTAACGGCAGGGCTCCAGGTGCACCTTGCTCGCGAGAGGATGCCCGCCCATCGCTGCAACCAATCTATAGATTGGCAACTTATAGATTGCCAATTTATAAATTGATACTCTCTAGCTCATGCGTGAGATGGTGGACCGGGACAGGGAGCGGCGGCAGCTCCTTGATGCTGCGAGTGCGGTGCCTGCCCTGATCGTGGTCATCGGCAGGCGCCGGGTGGGGAAGAGCTTCCTGCTGGAGCGGACTTTCACCGGGGACCGGGTGGTCTCGTTCCAGGGGGATGAGCAGGATGAGGCTCACCAGCTGGAGCTGTTCGCCGCTGAGGTGGGGCGGGTGCTGCTGGGCAGTGATGCCCTGCGGTTCGGAAGCTGGGATTCTGCCCTGACGTTCCTGGGGGACCAGGCCCGGTCGGGGCCATTGACGGTAATCCTGGATGAGTTCCAGTGGCTGAAGCACGCCCAGCCCGTACTGGACTCGGTGATCCAGCGGCACTGGGACCGGTGGGACCGGCAAGCGCTTCCAGTGACACTGATCCTGGCCGGGAGCGCCCTGACGCTGATGGAGCAGATGCTGGAGAAGGGCGCTCCGCTGTTCGGGAGGGCGACCGCCCGGCCGCGGCTGGAACCCCTCGACTACCGCGACGCGGCCGGGTTCGCCACGGAGACTGACCCGGAAGCCCTGCTGCGGCGCTGGGCGGTGCTGGGAGGAACCCCCCAGTACCAGGTATGGGCGGGGGACCGGCAGCTGAACGACGTCATCACCAGCCGGATCCTCGCCAAGGACGCCGCCCTGTACGACGAACCGCGTCATCTGCTGCGCGAGGGGGAAGGCATTCGCGATTCTGGTACCTACCTGTCGATCCTGCGAGCGATCGCTGGCGGGGCCACCCAGCATAACGAGATCGCCCAGAAAGCCCGCGCGTCATCGGCGAGCCTGTCCGTCAAGCTGCAGCGGCTCGAGGATCTCGGGTACATCGAGCGCCGTTTCCCGCTCACCGCGGACGGAAAGGAGCAGCGTCCCGGCTACCACATCGAGGATCCGTTCTTCCGCTTCTGGTTCCGTTACGTCGCGGGTAACCGGAGCCGCCTTGAACGGCACCGCACCGATGAGGTGCGGGAGGAGATCCTCGCCGACATGGACAACACCATGGGCTGGGCGTTCGAGCGGTGCTGCCGCCGCTGGGCCGCGATGTATGCCGACGAGGGAGTCACGGGGTCGCCGCGGGAAATCGGGGCATGGTGGTCACGCGACGGGCAGACCGAGATCGATGTCGTCGGGACCGGCCGCCACCGTTACGTCCTCCTCGGCTCGTGCAAGTGGCGCCGCACGGTGGACATCGACGTCCTCGACCAGCTGCGCGACCACCAGGCCCAGCTCGGCGGGCGCGCCGCCGCGGCACGGCTGATCATCTTCGGCCGCGAGCACTTCACCCGCGCTCTCCGTGAACGGGCAGCCGAAGAGGGCGTTCACCTGGTCTCGGCAGCAGACCTGTTCGCGTAAGCCTACCCGGGCGTTTAGTCTGGCTGCCCAGGGCTGATCATCGTCATGCCGGCCGGGGACGCCGTGTCCAACCCGGGCAGCAGGTCCGCCGCCTCCGCAAGGCCGACGACCCGCTCGATCAGGTCCTGGGGCCGCAGGTCGCCGTTGTCGATGAGGCCGAGCATGCCGGGGTAGTCGGCGGCGGCCATGCCGTGGCTGCCGAGCAGGTCCAGTTCCCAGCCGATGACGCGGGCCATCGGGATACGCGGGTGGCCGCCGACCGGGGGGAGCAGGCCGACCTGGACGTGCCGGCCGCGGCGGCGCAGGGACAAGATCGAGTCCGCGCAGGCCTGCTCGCTGCCGACCGCGTCGATGGCCACGTGGCTCCCGCCGCCGGTGATGTCGTGGACCGCGGCCGGGATGTCCGCCGAGCCGTCGGATGCCAGTACGTGCCCGGCGCCCAGGGACTTCGCGGCGTCGAGGGCGCCCGCGTGGCGGTCGACGGCGATCACGCGGGCGCCAAGAGCGCGGGCGATCATCACCGTGCTCAGGCCGACTCCGCCAGCGCCGATGACGGTGACCCACTCGCCGGCGGCGACCCGGGCCCGGCCGGTCAGGGCGCGGTAGGCGGTGGCGAACCGGCATCCCAGGGACGCCGCGGCCTCGAACGACACGGCGGGCGGGATCGCGACCAGGTTGGCGTCGGCGGCGTGCAGGGCGACGTACTCGGCGAACGAGCCCCAGTGCGTGAACCCGGGCTGCCGCTGGTCCGGGCAGACCTGGGCGTTGCCGCTCCGGCACCACTCGCACCGTCCGCAGCCCTCGACGAACGGGACCGTGACCCGGTCGCCAGGAGACCACTTCGACACCCCGGAGCCCACTGCGGTGACGACGCCCGCGAGTTCGTGCCCTGGCACATGGGGCAGCGTGATCTCGTCGTGCCCGGCCCAGGCGTGCCAGTCGCTGCGGCACAGCCCAGTCGCCAGTACCCGCACCACTACGCCACCCGCGGGCGGCACCGGGTCGGGCACCTCCCGAACCTCAAGCGGACCACCTATGCGATCCATCACCACTGCACGCATCCGCATCACCTCTCACCATCAGTCTGAACCAGTCTGGATCAGACTGACGACTGAGTAGGCGGCTTCTCAGTTGCGAAGGACTCCGGAGGGACTGGGTGGATCCCCGCGCGGTGGGATGCTGTCGCGGCCGACCGGGCCTGCCGGAGTGCCCGGAGATTCAGGCTCAGGATCCTGAGCAGCCGCCGCCACCAGGGAGACGTGAGCGGGATCACGATGCGCCGCTCTATCTCCGCCCGAGTCACGTCGGCGCGGTCGAGCGCCACCCACCGCTGGACGATGTCGATCACGGTCCGGGCGGCATCGCCCGGCGAGGCCGAGGAGGCGACCCACGCTGCGGCCCCCGTCGCGGGCGAGGCCGGAGAAGCGGCAACCACGAAGAGCGCGCAGACCTGATCGGCCAGGCCGTCATGGCTACGTGCACTGTCGAGCCACAGGCACATCATCGATTCGGTCGCCTCGCGGAATACGGTCCCGGTCACGGGACGGAAGTCGAGAACGGCTCGCCATCCCCGGGTGAAGCGCAGGAGGCCAGAACCCGGAGCCTCGGCGAGAATCGCGGGCAGCCCAGGGCCGGGCAGCCCCGGGCCTGGTGGCTCGATGACGCTCGCGAGATGGAGGAACAGCGTCGCCCCCGCCCTGCGTCGCCGTCGGCGCTCTTGTGGATTCAGCCTTTCCTCGCTGGTCTCGCTTTCCTCACTGGTTTCGGCGCACCAGTCGAGCGCCGACGCCGTGACCGTTCTCCGGTGCCCCGCGTCGGCGAGGGCCAGCGAGGTGGCGATGACCTCATCTCGGACTTGGTCATCGCCCCTGGTCGCCAGGTGCTTTAGGCGGGTCAGGGCCACGGACGGGTATTCCCGGCCGATTAGCTCGCAGACCTGCGCGATGGTGAGCTTCAGCGTCTGCGGCGTGGCCGCGTCACGCGACCATTCGTAAAGGGCCCGTCGAACCCTCCCGCCCACGCGCTGATGCGTGCTCGTCAAGGAGAGCGCGATGAACGCCAGCTCGGCCCGGCCCTCTTGCCCCCAGCGCCGTACCGCCGCCGTGACGTGGTCCGCCGCGCCATGCTCGGCGGCCAGGCCCGCGAAGGTCTCGGCGACCTCGTTGGCCTTCCCGTGCTCCCCGGCCTCGCGGGTGGGCAGCTCGCTCAGCCATGTCAGCAGGTCCGTACGGGCCAGCGGGTAGTCCGTGAGAGCGTGCCGAAGCGCCGATTCGGCGTATCCGACGCGATGGAAGACGATCGTGCCGTTCTCCGATTGGGTTTCGAGCAGCGACCGCAGTCCCGTCACGGGCCACCATCCCAGGCCGCCGCCGTTCACCTCCATCGGCAGCTGTCGGGCCAGCGACGACGCGGCGGCATAGACGTAGCCTTCGTCGGCCCCCGACGGCAGCGTGGCCGCCGCTATCAGGAGGGCGCGATCGTGCGGTCGCGGGTTCCGGCCGAACCAGTCGCGTAGTTCCTCCTCCCATCCCAGGTAGGCGCTCGCGACCTCTGCCTGCCGTTTCTCAAGGGAGCCTCCTCCTCTATCCACGCGTGCGATGAGGTCGGCGAGCCGGACCGCCTCGGCCGGAAGCGCACCTTCAAGCAGGTCTCCGGCCCGTCCCCACCCTGCCCATTCGGGCAGCCGGTGCTTCTCGGTTATCCAGCGTCGGTATACGGGAAGGGGCTGCGGAGGTTCAACCGGAACGCGGGGCAGGGAACCCGCACCGGGATCCGTGAGCTCGCGGTCCGCGATGACCGCCAGGTAGCCGCCGCTGTCGCGTACCGCGTCGGCGCAGCCCCCGAGCCGGGATAGCTCGGTGTCCTCCGCCACGCGGATCAGGTATCCGCACGGATTCCCGTGGCCGATTTCCTCGATGTCTTCCTTCTCGAGCAGGAACCGGCGGATCCGGACGCCCGGCCGCAGCTCGCGCATGGCCGCGATGGCCGTGGTTTCCCGGCCGCTCCCCAGCCGCCCGGTGAGGACGACGGCATGGGCGAGCCCGAGCAGCCGCACGACCTCGCCGTGGTTGCGCGCGGGCACGTAGCAGGCCATCCGTAGCGCCACCTCGGTGGAGCCGAGGTGCGTGGCGGGCTGTCCCCGCATGATTGCGTAGTACTGCTGGATGAGGTCGCGACCGACCCTGTTGCCGGCGGCGACCTGCGCGAAGTCTCCATCGACATCGACATCGACATCGACGCCGCCACCGGGAACCGCGCTGGTACCGGGTACCGCGCTCCACGGACCGGTCATGACCGCCGCTGCCGGATGTCGCCGCCGACCTGGTTCCCGATGACGTTCTGGGCGCCGTCACCCGTGACGGACACCTCGCCGAGCGACACGCCGCCGGAACCGCCGTGCTCTCCGAGACCGACGGAATCATCCGGCGCACCCGGAGCCGCGTCAGCGTCAGCCGGGCGCCGGGAAGGCACCGGGACATACAGGAACGCCGTCCGGTCGAATTGCTTGACCCTCGCCGCTACCGGCGTGAACTGGCTGGCGCGGAGCCTGGTGTGGCCGCCGCGGACGTACACATCGAACATCTCCGCCGAGACGACCATCGCCGCGAGCGTGAGGTCCGGGTCGCTGTCGGCCAGGGCCGCCTTGAGCGGCTCGCACTCCAGCAGCCGGTGGACGTCGTTCGTCGCGGTCGAGATGCCCGCGGTGACCGGGCGCTCGTCATCGACTAGGCCGGCATGGAGGGCGATCCGCAGCCGGAGCCGAAGGCCGTCGGCGCGCAGCCTCGGCGCGCCCTCGGCGAGGATGTCCTGCACCTGGCGGCCGAACGGGTGAATCAGCGAGATAGCGGCCTGCTCCGGCAGGATCGCGAAAAGACCGTCCCCCGAGTGCTGCCGCACGCGTGCGGTCCGCCACGCGTCACCCAGCCCGCTGCGGTCGCAGGCACATTCGACGGCTCGCCGGATCTCGGTATGCAGTCCGGGCAGCTCGATGTCGCGATT
Organism: Nocardiopsaceae bacterium; assembly: GCA_017354375.1. Classification (GTDB taxonomy): domain Bacteria; phylum Actinomycetota; class Actinomycetes; order Streptosporangiales; family Streptosporangiaceae; genus Trebonia. Next base: position 19,590 of record JAFMRC010000018.1, read on the forward strand.
GCGGCTGAAACCCTCCGCATCGACGGCGAGCAGGGCGTGGTACGACGGTGCCATCGTTTCTCCTTCCACGGTGGGCGTGGCCCGGTGGGCATGACTCAGCCACCATGCGACCGCCGGCAAACGATGACTGTCCGAAATCAGACGTTGACCCGAAATCAGCTCATGTCCGGAAATCAGACGGTGCGCGAAATCAGGCGTCGCCGCAGCCGGACTTGCCTGCGGCACTCAGTTGCGCTCGGTCGGTGATGACGATCCTGCGGCGGGACGTCGCGATGATCCCCTGCTCGCGAAGGCGCGCGAGCTCCACGGCGACCGTGCTACGGGAAAGCCCGACCGCGAGGCCCAGCTCGGCCTGGTCGAGCCCGATGTCGGCTTGTCCGTCTGGCCCGGGGAGCGCCAGCCGCAGCAGAGTGCGGGCCAGCCGTGGTCCAGCGGGCAGCGTGGCGATCTCCGCCCGCCATTCCTCGCCCTCGCGAATGCGGGTCATCGCGTGCCGCAGCAGTTGCGGCTGCAGTCCCAGTGAGCGCACCAGGAACAGGAACCGCTCGGCGGGCACCACCCTGACCTCGCAAAGATCCACCGCGACAACGGTGGCGGAACGATCGGCCCCGCCCAGGATCGAGATTTCGCCCAAGACCTCGCCGGGCCCTCGCACGCCGAGGATCAGGATGCTGCCGTCACACGACGTGCGGAACACCTTGACGCGACCCGCGACAAGCGCCAGGACGTGAGTCGGGGGCTCGCCCTGCCTGAGCATGACCCTGCCCGGTTCATAGAAGCCACGCCCGCCTGCTGCCATCAGGCGCGCCCAGGCTTCCGGTGAGAGGTCCACTCCCTATTTTTCCCATACGCGGGGCAAATGGGTGAATAGTCAGGTTGCCAGGCGTTTGCGGGCATCTTCGGCGAACGTCGAGTTCATCGCCTCGATGGCGGGCTGGACGCGCGGCAGCAGGTCACGCTCGGTGGTGAAAGCCCGGAACAGCAGTTCCACGCTCACCTCGTGCCCCGGCCGCGACACGACCTCGACGGCATCTCCCGCCTCGATCGAGCCTGGCGTGATGACGCGCAGGTAGGCGCCGGGCCGCGCGGCCTGGGTGAACCGCTTCACCCACTGCTTCTCGCCGAGCCACCCCGCGAACGTGCGGCACGGGATGCGCGGCGACGTGACCTCGAGCACCACGCCGGAACCGACCCGCCAGCGTTCCCCGATCCGGGCGCCGGTCACGTCCAGGCCCGAGGTGGTCATGTTCTCGCCGAACACGCCGCCCTCCAGCGGCCGACCGAGCGCCTCCGCCCAGGAGTCGAGATCCTCGCGGGCGTACGCGTACACGGCCTGGTCATCACCGCCGTGCCCGCGGAAGAAGATGCTGTCCCCGGCGACCCCGCTGCCCGCCGTGCGCGTCGCCTCGTTCGGGCCGGGCGCGGCGACGCGCACCGGCCCGGACACGGGCCGCTTGTCGATCCCGGTCCGGCCGCCCGGCCCGTCGGCGTAGTCGGTATCGCGCGGGCGCGCGACGTTCACGGAGAGCAAGAAACCCATGCCTAGCACGCTAACAACAAAACGCTACGTGCCAAAAGCGCACTTGGGCTCGCTCTAGCCGGCCCGGGTGCGCACCTGGCACGTTAGGCAGCCGCAGAACGGGCGCGGATCGCAGCGACCAGGGCCGGGATGATCTCGTGCAGGTCGCCGATGACTGCGTAGTCGGCATGCGCGAGGATCGGCGCCCCGGGGTCGGTGTTGATGGCGATGATGTGCTTCGCTCCGGAGCAGCCGGCTATGTGCTGGATCGCGCCGCTGATTCCGCAGGCCAGGTATAGCTCCGGGGTGATCTTGGTGCCGGTCTGCCCGACCTGCTGCCGGTGCGGGCGCCAGCCCTCCGAGGTCACCACCCGGGATACGCCCACCACGCCGCCGAGTAGGGAGGCGAGTTCCTCCAGGGGAGCGAACCCGTCGGCCCCGCCCACGCCCCGGCCGCCGCCGACCACGACCCGGGCGGTCGCCAGCGACGCGCCCCCTCCGCCGTCGCGTACCGGCGACTCGACGGCCCGGACGACTAGGTCGCCGTCCGGAATGGCGGGCGCACAAACCGCGCCCGGGGATGGGGCCATTCCGGAAATGTCGGGCACTACGCGGTGTACCTCGGCCGCTTCGGGCGGCGCGCCGCTACCCGATGGCGCGTCGGCTTCGGTCGGCGGGATCGCCTCGGCGGCCACGGTGAGCAGGGCGACCGGGGCGTCGAGGACAGCCTCCTCTTCCAGCAGGCCGGCCCACCGCTGCCGCGTGATTACGTACCCTCCGTCCGCTGGAGCCGGAGCCGATACCGATAGGCAATTCGCCGCCATCGGGAGGCCGGTGATGGCGCCGAGGTGGGCCATCACCTCGTTGCCCCGGTCGGTGGCCGCGGCGAGCACGGCGGTGGCGCCAGTCTCCTCGATCAGGCCGGCGATCACCCTCGCCCACGCCTGCGGGGCGTACCCGGCGACCACGGCCGATCCGACTAGGTAGACGTCACCGACCCCGTGCTCCGCCAGCACGCCGGGAAGCCCGCCGCCAGCGTCAGCGTCGCCGAAGACCACGGCCGCCAGCGACCCCGTCCCGGCCAGCGCACGGCCGACCCCCAGGGCACGCAACGAAGCCTCGGTCACCGTGACATCCGCGTGGGCCGACAACGATGTCCCACTAGATTGCGGTGGATTTCCGGTAGCGGGGTACTGGTAATCCACCGCAGTATCACCCGGAACCTCGAGTTCCAGCAGGACCAGTGCCTTCATGAGAGGATTCCCAATTCGTCGAGGACGCGGACGAGTTCCGGGACAGCGGCCACGCCCTCGCCCAGCACCGTGGCCTGGTGCGTGCCGCCCTCCGGCACCCGCAGCCTGGTCTTCCGCAACCCCTCGGGCAGCGACACGTCCTTGATCTCGACACGCTCGACCGGCGCGCGCTTGGCCCGCAGCCGGCCGGGCAGCGACGGGTACCGGGGCAGGTTGAGGCCCTCCTTCACGGTCACCACCGCGGGCAGCGGCAGCGAGTAGGCCTCCTCGACGCCCCGGTACTCCCGCCGCGCGACCACGCCGTCGGCCGAGACGTCCAGCGACTTGATCCCGGTGACGACCGGCCAGCCGAGCAGGTGGGCGACCCGGATGCCGACCTGGTAATCGCCGGTGTCGGAGGCCTCGTTGCCGAACAGCGCCAGGTCGTAGCCCGGCTCGGCGGCGGCGCGGGAGCCGATCTCCGAGGCGATCGCCGTAGCGGTGGCGATCGGACCGTACTCGCGCCCGTCGGTTTCCAGCAGCACCGCCCGCCCGGCGCCGAGGGCGAGCGCGCCGCGCAACTGCTCGATCGCGGACTCCGGGCCGAGCGTCAGCACCGACACGGTGCCGCCGAGCCGCTCGGTGATCCGCACCGCCTCCTCCACCGCGCACTCCTCGTGCGGGCTGATGGTGAACCCGGACATCCGGGTATCGACGCCGAGCCCGTCGCCGGTCAGCGTGATCCGGCCGCCGACGGTGGGCACCCGCTTGACGCAGACCAGGATCTCCATCAGGCCCGCACCCGCTCGTTCGAGGGATCGAACAGCGGCCGGGATCCGGCGACCGCGACCGTTACCGGGTACCGTTCTCCCAGGTACTCGACGAGCAGCGGAGTTCCCTCCACCGCCAGGCCGGCGGGCAGGTAGGCCATCAGCAGGTGCTTGCCGAGCGACGGCCCCGACCCGGCGCTGGTCACGTACGACGGCCGGCCCTTCGCGTCCGTGATCCGCTCCCCGTCGGTGGTCAGGATCGGCTCGCCGCCGAGCATGTACCGCGCGGTCCCGTCCGCGGACCGGTGCGAGTCCACAGTCAGCGTGCACAGCAGCGCGCACGGGGCGGCGTCGCGCTGCGCCAGGTACGCCTCCTTGCCGACGAACGGCTGGGGCTTCACCCGGGGCCTGGTCATCCCGGCCTCGACCAGGGTGTAGTCGGGCGTCAGCTCGGCCCCGTAGGAGCGGTAGCCCTTCTCCATCCGCCCGGTGGTCGCGTACACGCCGATGCCGGCCGGCACCAGCCCACGGGTCTTCCCGGCCGCCCGCACCGCGTCCCACACCCGCGCGCCCTGCTCCATCGGCGCGTACAGCTCCCAGCCCAGCTCGCCCACGTAGGAGATCCGCGAGGCGAGCACCACGATGCCGCCGATCTCAACAACCCCGATTTTCCCGAACGGGTAGTGGTGACTGCTCATTTCCTCGCCGCTGGCCGCGGCGAGGATGACCCTGGCGTTCGGCCCCCACACCCCGATCGTCGTCTGCGCCGAGGTGAGGTCGGCCAGGGTGGCGTCCGCGGGCAGGTGATCGGCGATCCACTTCTTGTCGGACATCCCGGTGGCGGCCCCGGTGACGAACCGGAACCGGTCTTCGGCCAGCCGCATCACGGTCAGGTCGGCGCGGATCCCCCCGTCCGGGTCGAGCATCGACGTGTACACCACCCGGCCGACCGGAACGTCGATTTGCGCGACGCACAGCGACTGCGCCCCGGCGAGCGCGCCGGGGCCGGACACGTCGAGCACCACGAACGACGACAGGTCGAAGATCCCGGCGGCCTCGCGCATCGCCAGGTGCTCGGCGTTGATGATCGGGGACCACCAGCGGGAGTCCCACTCGGCGGGCCGCTCCATCAGCCGCCCCGCGTACTTCTCCAGCAGCGGTGCGTTCGAGGAGTACCAGTGCGGCCGTTCCCACCGGGCGGCCTCGAAGAACACCGCGCCTAGTTCCTCCTCCGCGGCGTGCATCGGGCTGACCCGGGCCGGGCGGTCGCGCTCCCACTGCTCGGCCGGGTGCACGATGCCGTACATCTTGTTGAACCCCTCGGCGGCCCGCGAGCGGGCGTGCGACCTGGTCTCCTGCACCGGGTGGAAGCGCGCGGCGTTCGCCTCGTGCACGTCGGTGGTGGGCACCCGGCCCGACATCAGCTCCGCGACCGCGCGGCCGCAGCCGGGTCCCTCCTTGATCCAGCTGGCCGCCGCCGCCCACAGCCCCCTTACCCCGGGCAGCTCGCCCAGCAGCGGGTGCCCGTCCGGCGTCATCGAGATCAGCCCGTTGATCGCGTAGTGGATGCCCGCCTTCTCGTCGCCGAGCAGCTCCGGCATCAGCTCAAGGGCCTGGGCGAGCTGCGGGTCGAAGTCCTCGGAGGTGAACGGCATCTCGGTCGGCGACAGCGCCGCCTCGGCGATGGACGGGATCTCGTCGGGGGCGATGAGGATCGGCCGGTGGGCGTAGGAGCCGACCTCCATGTCGCCGCCGTGCTGGCGCTCGTACATGCCGGCGTCCATGTCGCGGACGATCGGGTAGCCGATCTCACCGGGGGTGCCCGCGAACAACGAGATCGGGCCCACGCTGATCATCTGGTGCACGATCGGGCTGAGCGCGAGCCTGGCGCCCGCCATCGCGGCGACCCGGGGCGACCACACCCCGCAGCAGATCGCGACGTTGCCGGTCTCGATCTCGCCCTCGGTGGTGCGCACCGCGCGCACCCGGCCGCCGGCCACCTCGATGCCGGTGACCTCGGCCCCGGGCAGCAGGGACAGCGCGCCGGCCTGGCGGGCCCGCTCGCGCATCAGCGTCCCGGCCCGCAGCGAGTCGACGACGCCGACCGTGGGGAAGTACGCGCCGCCGAGTATCACCTCCTCGTCGAGGTAGGGAACCAGCTTGCGCACCCGGTCCGGCGTGATTAGCTCCGCCGGTATGCCCCACGCCCTGGCCTGGGTGCAGCGCCGCCGCAGCTCGGTCATCCGCTCCGGGACGCGGGCGATCTCGATGCCGCCGGATTCGGTGAAGGTGCCGAGTTCCTTGTACTGCTCGACGGAGTCCCTGGTCAGCTCGAACATCATCTTCGAGTACTCCACCGGGAAGATGAAGTTCGAGGCGTGGCCGGTGGAGCCGCCCGGGTTGGGCAGCGGGCCCTTGTCGACCAGCACCAGGTCCTTCCAGCCGAGCAGGGCTAGGTGGTGGACGAGGCTGTTGCCCACGATGCCGGCGCCGATGACCACGGCGCTGGCCCGCTCCGGGACGTCTGTCATGGCCTTCTCCCATCTTCCGTTTCTGCCAGCAGGGTGGCCAGTTCCCGTTCCAGCCGGCGGGTGCCGGTATCGACGCGAGTCAGCGGGAGGCGGAACAGCGCCGCGATCCGTTCCGCCGCCGCGGCCAGCTCCGGGGTGGGGTCCTGGGCGAGCCACACCAGCCGCCGGTAGTGGCCGAAGTAGTCGGGCCACAGCTCCGGGTGGGCGTCGAGCCCGAGCTCGGCCAGCACCGTGCGTTTGAACGACCGGACCAGGAAGTCGGTCAGCAGGTACGTGCCGGGGTCGGCGGCGAACAGTTCGGCCACCTGGGAGGATCCGGCGTACACGTCGTAGCAGTGCAGTCCGGGCAGGCGGCGCACGCCGTGCCTGGCGCACACCGCGTCCAACCCGCCGTAGCTGCCGCAGTCCGCGTAGGCCAGGATGACGGAGCGCCCGGCGGCGTGGGCAGTCACCACGATCCGTTCGGCATAATCGGCGATTTTTTCCGGCCGGTTGTGCAGGAGGGCGGGCAGCGGCCGCACCACGACCGGCCAGCCGCGGCGGGTGGCGATCTGGCGGATGTCCGCGGCCAGGGCGCCGCAGCAGACCACGTCAGCCTCCCGGGCCATGGGGGAATGCCAGCTGGCCGACGAACCTGTCGTTGAAGTCGGCGCGGTCGCTGAGCTCGACATACCTCACCTCCTTGAGCAGGGCTAGGCCGGCGGCGCGCTCGGCCAGGCTGAGCAGGGCCATCTTGGCGCCCTCGCCGGCCACGTTCCCCGCGGACACCACGCGCGTGACCGGCACGCTCGGCACCAGCCCGATCCGGATCGCGCTGGCCGCCGACAGGTAGCTGCCGAACGAGCCGGCCAGCAGCACCTGCCGGATGTCCGCCTCGGTGAGGCCGGCCTCGCGGAGCAGGATCCGCCAGCCCGTGGAGATCGCGGCCTTGGCGAACTGGAGCTCGCGGACGTCGCGCTGGGAGAGGTAGACGTCGTCGGTGAGCAGGAAGACGCGCTCGCGGCCACGCTCGCCGTCGCGCTCGGTGAGCCGGCCGGCCAGGCCGGGTGCCCTCGCCTTCGCCTCCCCGGCGGTGACGAACCGGCCCGAGGAGTCGAGCAACCCGACCCCGACCAGGCTGGTGACCGCGTCCACCAGGCCGGATCCGCACAGGCCGGCCGGGGGCACGTCGCCGATCACCGTGAAGTCGACCGAGTCCGGGGTCATCGTGACGACCTCGATCGCGCCCTCGGCGGCTCGCATCCCGCAGCGGATCGCCGCGCCCTCGAAGGCGGGCCCGGCGGGCGCCGCCGTGGCCAGCAGCCAGTCCGCGCAGCCGAGCACGATCTCGCAATTCGTGCCTATGTCGATGTACAACCGGATTCGCGAGTCGCGATCCATGCCCGAGGCGAGCAGCCCGGCGGTGATGTCGCCGCCCACGTACGCGCCGAGCGCCGGGAAGACCACCGCGCGGGCCCGCTCGTGCACCCGGACCCCGACGTCCGCGGCGAGCACCTCGGGCAGCAGCCGCGCGGCCATGATGAACGGCGCCATGCCCAGGGGCTCCGGGTCGATGCCGAGCGCGAGGTGGATCATCGTGGCGTTGCCGGCCAGCGCGATCTCATACACCTCGCCCGGGGCGACGCCGCCGCGCTCGCACACCGTGGCGGCCAGGCCGGCCAGGGTCTCGTGGGCCAGCGCGGTCAGCCGGGCGAGCGCGCCGGGGTCCATCATGGTGGCGCTGATCCTGGTGATCACGTCGGCGCCGAACGGCTGCTGGGCGTTCAGGGCGGATTCAACCGCCACCGGCGTTCCGGTGGTCAGGTCGAGCAGCGTGGCGACGACGGTGGTGGTGCCGAGGTCGAAGGCGATGCCGAACGCGCGGCCGGTGGTGTCGCCGGGCTCGACCGCGATCAGCGTGTCGTCGACGACCACGGCGGTCACCCGGTACCCGGCATCGCGCAGGGTGCGGCCAAGGGTGCGGAGCACGCTCAGCTCCGTCTTCGGCTCCAGGTCGGTGAGCCCGGCCAGCACCCGTTCGGCGTCGGTGGCCTGATCGGCCAGGTCCGGCTCGGCCAGTTCCAGGTAGCGCTTGCGCACCGCGGGACGGAGGATCACCTGCCTGCCCACGCCGACGGTCGCGGCCTTCGGCCTGGTGACCAGCGGCGGGACGTGCACGGTGGCGTCCCGGGTCGCGACCGTGCGGCAGGCCAGCCGCCAGCCATCGCCGAGCTCCCGCGGGCTGTAGGCCCTGGTGTCCAGGCTGGTCGGGGGCGGCGGGTCCTCCAGCTGGATCCGGCACTTCTTGCAGGTGCCGTGGCCGCCGCAGGTGGAGTCGATCGCGATCCCGTTCCAGCTCGCGGCGTCGAAGAGGGTGACCCCGGCCGGGACGTGCACGAGCTGGCCGTTGAAGCGCAGGTTGACCCGCGCGGGTGCCTGGGGTGCTTCGGGCGCCGGGGGTGCCTGGGGTGCCTGGGGTGCCTGGCCGGTCACGGGGACGCCGCCTGCTGTTCCCGGGCTTGCCGGGCGCGGTGGGCCGCGATCCAGGCGGCGCCCCATTCATCATGGTTCAGCACCAGGTCGGCGGCCTTGACCGCGCGGACGAGGTCCGGCGACCGGGCGTCCATGATCGCGCTGGTCAGCCCGTGCGACATCGCGGCGGGCAGGAACGCGGCCCCGATCGCGGGCCGGCCCGGCATCCCGAACGACACGTTCGACGCCCCCAGCGTCATGTTCACCCCGAGTTCCTGCCTGATCGCGGCGATCGTGTCCAGGGTCCGCCGCGGGTGCCCGGTGTCCGCCCCGACCGGCATGGCCAGCGGATCGATGAGGATGTCGCACGCGTCGATGTGGTACCTCTCCGTCGCGACGTGGATGATCTTGCGGGCCAGCTCGACCCGGCGGGCCGGATCGTCGGGGATCTCGTCCTCGTCGTTCGGCAGCCCGATGACGGCGGCGCCATGCCGCTTGACCAGCGGCAAGATGACCTCCAGCCGGTCGTCCTCCGCGGTCACCGAGTTGACGAGCGCCTTGCCCTGGTAGGCGGCCAGGCCGGCGTCGAGCACCTCGGGAATCGAGGAGTCGAGCACGAGCGGCAGGTCGGTGAGGCCCTGGATGAGCCTGACCGCGCGGGTCATCAGGGCGGCCTCGTCGGCGAGCGGCGCGCCCATGTTCACGTCGAGCAGCATGGCGCCGCCCGCGACCTGGTCGGCCACATCGGCCTCGATGGAGGACAGGTCGCCGTCGCGGAGCCGGCGCTGGAAGGCCTTCCTGCCGGTCGGATTGATTCGCTCGCCGATGATCGCGAACGGCCGGCCGGGGCCGATCGTGACGGTGCTCCCGGGGCTCCCGGTGTTCCCGGGGCTCCCGGGGCTCCCGGCGGCGGGTTCGGCCGGGTCCGCCGCGGAGGTCAGTACCGTGTCCATTCAGGCGCTCGCCATCGCCTTGCGCTGGTTGAGCAGTTCCCTGGCCCTGGCCACGGCGGCGGAGGCGTCCGCGGCGTAGCCGTCGGCGCCGACCGCGTCCGCGTACTCCTGGGTCACCGGCGCGCCGCCGACCATCACGATCACCCGATCCCGCAGGCCCGACTTGGCCAGCGCGTTGATGTTCGCCTTGAACATCGGCATCGTCGTGGTAAGGAAGGCGGAAAATCCCACGATATCGGGCTTATGGGTTTTTATAGCGTCAATGAACTTCTCCGGGGAGACCTGCACCCCGAGGTCGATCACCTGGAAGCCCGCGCCCTCGAACATGATGTTCACCAGGTTCTTCCCGATGTCGTGCACGTCGCCCTTGACCGTGCCCATCACGATCGTCCCGATGGTCGCGGCGCCGGTCTCGGCGAGCAGCGGGCGCAGGACGTCGAGCGCGCCCGCCATCGCCTTGCCCGCGATCAGCATCTCGGGCACGAAGAAGTCACCCCGCTCGAACCTCGCGCCGACCTCCTCCAGCGACGGGATCAGCGCGTCGTACAGCAGCGTTTCCGGCCCGATGCCCTGGTCCAGCCCCTGGCGGGTGAGGTCGAGCACCGCCGGCCCGTTGCCGGTCAGGGTCTTGTCGTACAGTTCGGCGAGCAGTTCCTCGGACCTCATGCGGCACCTGCCTTTCGCGTCTTGGGGGATTCCCGCGTTCCCGTCTTCGGCCTGTGGCCGAGCGCCGCGGACAGGGCGCTGGCCTCCGCCACGCACGCCCTGGCCGCGGTCGCCGGGCGATCCCCCGTCATCCGCGCCGCCGGCGCCGACACCGACAGCCCGGCAACCGCCATGCCGTCGTGGCGGAACACCGGGGCGGCCAGCGAGACCAGGCCGGGCTCAAGTTCCCCGTCGGTTACCGCGTAGCCGCGGGTCCGCACCCGGGCCAGGTCGGCCGCCAGCGCGGCGGCCGTGGTGATGGTCTTGCCGGTGCGTCGCTCCAGGCGGTCGCCGGTCACGGCCCCCGGCGCGCCGTAGGCGAGCAGCACCTTGCCGATGGCGGAGCAGTGCAGCGGCACCGGCAGGCCCACCCAGTTAGTCCCGCCGATCAGGTAGGTGGACTCCACCTGCGCGATCACTTCCGCTTCCCCGCCGGTGACGACGCCCAGGTTGACCGTCTCCCCGGTCGCCCGGCCGAGCCGGTCGAGGAACGGCTGCGCGACGGTGACCAGGCTGGCCTCGCCGCCGCGCCAGGCGAAGCTGACGAACATGTCGCCGGGCAGGAACCGGCCGGCCTCGTCCCGGCGCACGAGGCCGTTGCGCTCAAGCGCGAGCAGCAGCCGCGAGGTGGTGGACTTGGCCAGCCCGCAGGCCGCGGTCAGCTCGGTGAACGTGACCGGCCCCGCCGAATGCACGACCTCGGCGAGCAATCCAGCCGCCCGGTCGATGGCCTGAGTGCCGTTGGAATTGCTCATCGCCTGGTCCCCATTGTTCCGCTTTATGGAACTAAGTTCTATTATGTGATGCTAAAACTCGTGTTTATCATCGGTCAAGACGCACCTTCCCGCCGCGTTAAAGGACCGCCGATGTTCGTCAACAAGATGCCGCGATACGAGATCCTCTCCCCGGACGCGATTTCCGTGCTCGACCTCGGATGGCGCAGGATCGTCTCCGAGGTCGGCGTTCAGTTCGCCAAGCCCGAGGCGATTGAATTGTTCCGCAATGCGGGACAGAAGACCGATGGCGAGGTTGTCTACCTCGATCCTGAATTCGTGCTCGACCAGGTGGCGAAGGCGCCGCGGGAGTTCGGGATACAGGCTCGCAACCCCGCGAATAACGTGCGCATCGGCGGCGACAACATGGTTTTCGGCGCCGTGTACGGACCACCGTTCGTGCGGGAAGGCGAGGTGCGCCGGGACGGGACCCTCGATGATTTCCGGCGGCTGGCGATGTTGTCGGAGTCCTTCCCCGAGCTGGACTCGGCCGGCGGCGTGATCTGCGAGCCGAACGACGCGCCGCTCGACTCCCGGCACCTGGACATGACCTACGCGCTGGCCACGCTCACCGACAAGATGTACATGGGCAGCGTGGTCTCCGGCGCCGCCGCCGCGGACACGATCGAGATGACGTCGATCCTGTTCGGCGGCAGGGAAGCGATCGAGCGCGAGCCGGCCGTCGTGTCGCTGATCAACTGCAACTCGCCGCTGCGCTGGGACGACCGGATGCTGGACGCCCAGTTCGAGTACTGCGCGGCGGGGCAGCCGGTGGTACTGACGCCGTTCCTGCTGATGGGCGCGATGTCGCCGGTGACGATACCGGCCGCGCTCGCCCAGCAGCTCGCCGAGGCGCTCGCCGGGATCGCGCTGGCGCAGCTGATCCGGCCGGGCTGCCCGGTGATCTTCGGCTCATTCCTCTCGAACATCGACATGCAGTCGGGTTCGCCATCCTTCGGCACCCCCGAGTCCGCCCTCGGCCTGCTGTGCACCGGCCAGCTCGCGCGGCATTACGGGCTGCCGTTCCGTACCGGCGGGGGGCTGAACTCCAGCCAGGTGGCCGACGCGCAGTCCGCGTACGAGGCGCTGATGACGCTGCTGCCGACCTTCCTGGCCGGGGCGAACTTCGTGATGCACGCGGCGGGCTGGCTGGAAGGCGGGCTGGTGAGCTGCTATGAGAAGTTCATCATCGACATCGAGTTGCTGCGGATGCTGCGCGCCGAGTTCACGCCGCTGGAGATCTCCGAATCGTCGCTGGCCTTCGACGCGCACGCCGAGGTCGGGCACGGCGGGCACTTCCTCGGTGCCGCCCACACGATGGAGCGCTTCCGCACCTGCTTCTACCGGCCGCTGCTGTCCTCGAGCGCGAATTTCGAACGCTGGCTCAAGCTCGGCGGCAAGGACGCCACGGCCCGCGCGGGCGAGATCTGGCGCGCCACCCTCGACGCCTACCAGCCGCCGCCGCTGGACGACGCGATCCGCGCCGAGCTCGACGACTTCGTGGCCCGGCGCCGCCGGGAGTTCGGGGACTGAGGCAGCCGTCAGCTCGTCAGGTGGTTCGCCTTCAGGAAGGCGCTCGCCACCGCGGCCGGGTTCAGCTTCTGCACCGCGACGGCCTTGTTCAGCGCCTGCATGGCGGGCGCGGTGAGCAGGCTGTTCAGCTTGTCATAGGTCTGCTTGAAGTCCGGGCCGAGCTTCTTGAGGAGGCTGGCCTTGATCACCAGGCCCACGTGCTGGAAACCGAAGATGTGCTTCGGATCGCTCAGCACGGCGTACTTGCCGCTCAGTAGCTGCGGGTCGGTGGAGAATGCATCGCCCACCTGGACCTGGCCGCTGTCCAGGGCGTTGTAGATCGGGCTCCCCGCATCGAGCGGGACGAACTGCAGGTTGGTCAGGCCGTAGGCCTGCTTCAGGCCGACGTAACCCTGGTACCTGGTGGCCTCGGCCGAGTAATCGCCCAGCTTCAGCGGCCCGAGGCCCTTTAGCTGCGAGACCGACGTCAGGTTGCCGTGCTGCTTCGCGAACGACTTGAGCGTGATCAGCTCGTCGGTGTCATAGAACGGGGTGACCGGTGTCATGACCGTCGCCCCGTGCTTAGCCTCGTACTGCTGAGACAGCTTCAGGGTTTGCGCCTGCGATTTCAGTGGCTTTTCGTATCCGGCGTCGCTGGAGACTATCTCGCCGAGGTACTCGGGATAGGCGTTGATCTTGCCGGACTGGAAGACCCTGTTGATCAGCTCGCTGCTGCCGATGTTGTCCTTCAGCTGGACGGTGTATCCCTTGGCCCGGAATGCCTGGGCGTACAGCTGGCCAAGCACGAATTCCTCATCGAAGTTCTTGTCGCCGAGGACGATCGTGGGCTTTCCCTTGCCGGGTAGGGCGCCCGATCCGCCCGTGCCGCCACCGCCGTTCCCGGAGCCGCCGCATGCCGCGGCGAGGAGCAGCGAGGCCGTCACGGTCGCCACCAGCCCGGCGTGG
>JAFMRC010000317.1 GCA_017354375.1 Nocardiopsaceae bacterium
ACGGCTGCGGGCCGCCGCTGTCACCCCGGGAGATCGACGTGCTGCGCGAGGTCGGCCTCGGGTGCAGCAACGCCGAGGCCGCCCACCGGCTGGCCCTGCGCCCCGAGACCGTCAAGGCCTACCTGCGCAGCGCCAGCCGCAAGCTCGGAACCCGCGGCCGCTACCAGGCCGTGCTCGCCGCCCGATCCCGGGGCCTGCTAGAACACAACCCATGACGCCGAACGGATCGAGGCGCCTGTCCCCGTCCCAGCCGCCTCGATCCGTTCGGTATAAAAGGGGTTTAAAGCAGTTCCAGGATGGTCGCGTTCGCCTGGCCGCCGCCCTCGCACATGGTCTGCAGGCCGTAGCGCACGCCGTTGTCCTTCATGTGGTGCACCAGCGTGGTCATCAGCCGGGCACCGCTGCCGCCCAGGGGGTGGCCGAGCGCGATCGCGCCGCCGTTGACGTTCAGCGCCTTCGGGTCGGCGCCGGTCTCGTGCAGCCAGGCCAGCGGCACCGGGGCGAACGCCTCGTTGACCTCGAACGCGCCGATGTCGCCGGTCTTCAGCCCGCTGCGGTCCAGGGCCTTCCTGGTGGCGGGGATCGGCGCGGTCAGCATGATCACCGGGTCGTCGGCGGCCAGCACGGCGGTGTGGATCCGGGCCAGCGGGGTCAGGCCGAGCCGCGTCGCCTTGTCGCTGGTGGTCATCAGCAGCGCGGCCGAGCCGTCGCTGATCTGCGAGCTGTTGCCGGCGGAGATCACGCCGCCCTCCTTGAACGGCGTCTTGAGGCCGGCCAGCTGCTCCACGGTGCTGCCGCGGCGGACGCCCTCGTCGACGCTGATCACGGTGCCGTCGGGCAGCTTGACCGGGACGATCTGCTCGGCGAACCTGCCCGCGTCCTGGGCGGCGGCGGCCTTGGCGTGGCTGCCGAGGGAGAATTCGTCCAGCTGGGTGCGGGACAGGCCCCAGCGCTCGGCGATCATCTCCGCGCCGATGCCCTGGTTCGGCGGGACGTTGTGGTAGAAGCCCTCCAGGGCCGATCCCATCGGGTTCTGGCCGTTGAGCGAGGCGCCCATCGGGACGCGGCTCATCGACTCCACGCCGCCGGCGACCACCACGTCATACTGGCCGGCGATCAGGCCGGCGGCGGCGAAGTGCACCGACTGCTGGCTTGAGCCGCACTGGCGGTCCACCGTCACGCCCGGCACGCTGATCGGCCAGCCGGCCGCGATCACCGCGTTCCGCGCGATGTCGAACGTCTGCTCCCCGACCTGGCCGACGCAGCCCCAGACCACGTCGTCGACCTCGGCCGGGTCGATGCCGGTCTTCTCGGCGAGGCTGTTCAGCACGTGCGCCGACAGGTCCACCGGGTGGACGCCGGACAGCCCGCCGTTCTTCTTGCCTACCGGGGTCCGCACGGCCCCCACGATCACCGCGTCACGCGCCACGACGAGCTCCTTCGTTCCTTCACGCTTGTTACTTATGAGTAGTATCACGCGGACCGGGGGTCCTTGTCACGCCCCGGAGGGTATCCCGCTCGCCTCGCCCGCCCGCTCGCCACCCTCGCTCACCAGCAAACTCTACTGACGCGCGCGCGGCGATTTGTCACTCGCCGCAATTAATGATCAAGTAATCCAAAAGACAACAACTCGCTCGCTCGAGGCTGGCCGCATGCGATCTAGGCAAACCGGGACCATGGCAACGCCCATCGTTCCAGCACAACCTCCCGCGACGGCGGCCGGCTGGAGGCGGGCGATGCTCCTAGCCGCCTGCTGCTGCAGCATGTTCCTGGTCGGGCTCGACATCACGATCGTGAACGTCGGCCTGCCCGCCATCGCCCGGTCGCTGCACACCGACGTGGCGGGCCTGCAGTGGACGGTCGACGGGTACACCGTGACGATCGCCGGCCTGCTGATGTTCTCCGGGGCGCTGGCCGACCGGTTCGGCCGGCGGACGATCTTCCTGGTGGGGCTCGCGCTGTTCACGCTCGGCTCCTGGATGTGCAGCATCGCCCCGTCGCTCACCTGGCTGCTGATCTTCCGCCTGGTGGAGGGGATAGGCGGCTCGATGCTGAACCCGGCCGCGCTGGGCATCATCACCAACACGTTCACCCGCCCCGCCAGCCGGGCGAAGGCCCTCGGCATCTGGGACGCCACGGCCGGCCTGGCGATGGCGCTCGGCCCGGTGGCGGGCGGGATGCTCGTCGGGTCGGTCGGCTGGCGGGGGATCTTCTGGGTGAACATCCCCGCCGGGCTGGGCGTCATCGCGCTGACCGCGCTGTTCGTGCCCGATTCCCGGGCGGCCCGGCCGCGCCGGCTCGACCCGGTCGGGCAGGTCCTGGTGATCGCGCTGCTCGGCTCGCTGTGCTACGCGATCATCGCCGGCCCCGGGGACGGCTGGACCTCGCCCCGGGTGCTCGTGTTCTACGCGGTGGCGGTGGGCGCGCTGGCACTGCTGATCGGCTACGAGCGGCGCCGGGACGAGCCCCTGATCGACCTGCGGCTGTTCCGCAACGGGTCCTTCGCCGGGACCAATCTCGCCGCGCTCTGCGTGATCTTCGCGCAATCCGGGTTCCTGTTCCTGGCCACGCTTTACCTACAGGACGTGCGCGGGTACTCGGCGCTGCACGCCGGACTGGTCATCGCGCCGATGCCGGTCGCGCTGGCGGTGGGCGCGACGCTGTCGGGACGGCTCGTCGCCTGGCGAGGGCCGCGCGTCCCGCTGATCGCCGGCGCCGCCGCCATCGCCTCGTCCGCGACCGTGCAGTCCGCGACCACCTCCGTGTCCTCGCCGCTGTTCCTGCTGGCCGCCTACAGCCTGTTCGGGGCCGGCATCGGCCTGGCCAACCCGGCCATCACGAACGGCGTGATGACCGGCGTGCCGAAGGCCCAGGCCAGCGTCGCCTCGGGCCTGCTCTCCTCGTCCCGCCAGCTCGGCATCGCGCTCGGCACCGCCGTCGTCGGCTCGGTCCTCGCCGCGTCGCTGCGCGGCAGCCTGCCAGCGGGCTTCGTGGCCGCGGCGCGCCCCGGCTGGTGGGTGCTCGCCGGCTGCGGCTATGCCGTGCTGCTGCTCGGCTTCCTCAGCACATCACGGCGGGCGCGCCCCACCCCCGCCCAGGCCGAACTCGCGGAGGTCGTGGCCGCTCGGGTCACCCCCGCTGAGGTCGCCGCCGCTCCGGCCGAGCCCGCTCAGGTCACCGCCGCCCGGGCCGAGCCCGCCGCCGCGCAGTCCGAAGCCCCCGCCGACGCGGGCAAGGCAACCGGCCAAGGCAAGGCAACCGGCAAGGCCGGCCCGGGCAAGGCAACCGAGGCGGCCACGACCGCAGCGACAGCCAAGGCAGCCAGGAGCGCCAGGGCAACCGGGGCAGCCAGGACAGGTACGGCTAAGGCCGCCACGACGTCCAAGCCCACCGAAGCAGCCAAGCCCACCGAGGCGGCCAAGCCAGCTGCAACAGCCCCGAAGACCGAGGCAGCCCCGACGGGCAAGGCGGCCCAGGCAGTCAAGACGGCCCGGACAACCAGGACTCGCACGACTACGACCAAAACCGCCAGGACCGCCAAGACCGCCAAGACCGCCAAGCCAACTAAGACCGCGGAGAAGAGCGGGGCGGCCAAGTCCACCAGGACCCGCCCGGCCAAGCCGGCCACGCCGCCCAAGACCACCGAGGCGGCCGAGGCGGCCGAATAGGAAAGGGCTGATCAAGAGAATCGTTACGCCAGAGACCTGTGTGACAGCAGGGGCAGATTCTCTCGCGAATGCGACCATTCCCTGGGGGCGCGGACGGCTTTGTATGCGGAATGGTTGCTAAATCACCTGGTGAAACGTTTCAGTCCAACCGTTCGGCGTACAAAGCCAATTCTCACCGGCTACTGCCCACGCGCTCGGGTGGCGCAGCCTGCCGGATGACAGTGATGGCCCCATCGGCGCAGCCCGGCTGCATTAGTCGATATAGGCCATATGTCGGGCATCGGGGCAATATCGTGGGGCCGTCACGAAGCAATCGTTATCGCGCCCCCGGAGAAATGTTGCCTGCCCAGCTTCCCCAGCCCGTCAACCGGATCTTGCGCCTGTTCCGCGTGGACTTCGCGCCCGCCCACCGTCAGCCGTCGGCGACCAGCGTCCTGGCCGCGACGGCCGCCTCCATCGCCGGGTCGCTCGGCGCCGACGCGCTCGTGGTGGTCATCGGGCAGGCGGTCTTCCCCTCCACCAGGGGGTACAGGACGTACCGGAAATTTATTACTGGCGGGTAGCAATCGGGGGCCGGACCGTCTAGCCTGCCCTCATGGGTGGTGCTGACTACGACGTGATCGTGATCGGATCGGGGTTCGGCGGGAGCGTCTCGGCGCTGCGGCTGGCGGAGAAGGGCTACCGGGTCGCCGTCGTCGAGGCCGGGCGGCGGTTCGACGACCCGGACAGCGACGATCCGGCGCGGCGGCACCTGGCCCTGCCGAAGACCTCCTGGCGCATGAGGCGTTACCTGTGGGCGCCGCTGCTGGGCCTGACCGGGATCCAGCGCATCCACCTGCTCCGCGGCGAGAGGGGCTCCCGGGTTCTCGTCCTGGCCGGCGCCGGCGTCGGCGGCGGTTCTCTGGTCTACGCGAACACGCTGTACGAGCCGCCGCGGCCGTTCTTCGACGACCCGGCCTGGAGCGGCATCACCGACTGGCAGGCGGAACTGGCGCCGCACTACGACCAGGCCAGGCGGATGCTCGGCGTCACCGTCAACCCGACGACGACCCCGGCGGACGACGCGGTGCGCCGCGTCGCGAGGAGAATGGGGCGGGAGCACACGTACCACCGCACCCCGGTCGGCGTAACGTTCGGCCGGAGGCCGACCAGCGACACAGCCGGCCGCAGGCCGGGCGCGGCGATCGACGACCCGTACTTCGGGGGTGCCGGACCGCGGCGCGCGGCCTGCACCGAGTGCGGGTCGTGCATGACCGGGTGCCGGTCCGGCGCCAAGAACATGCTGACCGAGAACTACCTTTATCTGGCCGAACGGATGGGCGCGACTGTCCATCCCCTCACCACCGCCTCCTCCGTGCGGCCGAAGGCGGGCGGCGGCTACTGCGTCGACGTCCGCGCCACCGGCCCCGGTCGCCGGAACAGGCGGACGCTCACCGCCGGCCAGGTCGTGTTCGCCGCCGGCACCTACGGGACGCAGCGGCTGCTGCACCGGATGAAGGCCACCGGGACCCTGCCGGGCCTGTCGGACCGGCTCGGCTACCTGACCCGCACCAACTCCGAGGCCATCCTCGGGGTCGAGCGGTTCCGCTCGGCCGGCGACGATCACTCCCGCGGCGTGGCGATCACCTCCTCGTTCCACCCCGACGACGACACCCACATCGAGCCCACCCGCTACGGGCCCGGGTCCAACGCGATGGGCCTGCTGCGCACGCTGCTGGTCGACGGCGCCCGCCCGGACGGCACGGGCCGGGCGCCGCGCTGGCTGAAGTTCGGCGGCCTGGCGCTGGCCCGGCCCTGGGACGTCGCCCGCCTGGCGAACCTGCGGAACTGGTCGAAGCGGATGTTCGTCGTCCTGGTGATGCAGACGCGGGATAACTCGATCACAGTCGCCGCGCGCCGTTCGGTATCGGGATGGGGCTTGCGATCTAAGGCCGGCCACGGCGAGCCGAACCCGGCCTGGATCCCGGTCGCGCACCGGGCGGTGCGGATGCTCGCGGAGGAGACGGGCGGGATGCCCGGCGGCACCTGGCTCGACCTGCTCAACATCCCGACGACCGCGCACTTCATCGGCGGCTGCGCCATCGGCTCCACTCCCGCCGACGGGGTCATCGACCCCTACCACCGGGTCTACGGCCACCCCGGGCTGCATATCGTGGACGGGTCGGCGATCTCCGCCAACCTCGGCGTCAACCCGTCCCTGACGATCACCGCCCAGGCCGAGCGGGCCATGTCCCTGTGGCCCAACCGCGGCGAGCCCGACCCGCGCCCGCCGCTGGGCTCGCCCTACCGGCGCCTCGCCCCCGTCCCGCCGAAGACCCCGGCCGTCCCCTCCGGCGCCCCCGCCGCGCTCGGTGTCCCCGGTGCCCCCCGCGCAAGCGCGCCGGCCGTGCCCCCTTCACACTGATGGCCGCGGGGGTGTTTCCTCGATGGGAACACGCTGACTCGCAGGGAGGATGCCAATGGCGACGGTCGCTCTGGTCGGAACGCTGGACACCAAGGGCGCGGACTTCGCGTTCCTGGCCGGGCGCCTGCGCGCCGCGGGCGCCGAGGTGGTCGTGGTCGATGCCGGGACCGGCGAGCCCGCCGGGCTGAGGCCGGACGTCGACGGCGACGCGGTCGCG
>JAFMRC010000539.1 GCA_017354375.1 Nocardiopsaceae bacterium
GCTCGAGCGCGGCACCCTGGACGTCGAAGGACGCCTTATCGAGGCGTCCAACGCGACGCTGTACTGCGCGATCACGCACCACGGGGCCGAGGCCAGGTGCGTGTACAAGCCCATCGCGGGGGAGCGCCCGCTGTGGGACTTCCCGAACGGTACCCTGGCCGGCCGCGAGGTCGCGGCGTACGCGGTCAGCAAGGCGGCGGGCTGGAACATCGTGCCGCCGACCGTGATGCGCGACGGGCCGTTCGGCCCCGGGATGGTCCAGCTGTGGATCGACACCGATCCGGAGGAGGACCTGATCGCGCTGGCGCGCAGCACCGAGCACCCGGTGCTGCGCGAGATGGCGGTCTTCGACGCGGTCGTCAACAACGCCGACCGCAAGATCGGCCACCTGCTGCCGGCCCCCGACGGCCACCTGTACGGCTGTGATCACGGTGTGTGCTTCGCGGAGGACTACAAGCTGCGAACGGTCCTATGGCAATGGCGGGGGGAGGCGCTGTCAATCCGTTCGGTAGAAGCTCTTCGCCGCATTCAAGCCGACCTGGTCGACGGCCGGCTGGCCTGCGAGCTGCCCCGCCACCTGACCGGCCCGGAGGTCAGCGCGACCTGGGACCGGGTCAACCAGCTGCTCGACCGGGCGGTCTACCCGTACCCGCCCGACGACTGGCCCGCCATCCCCTGGCCGCCGGTCTAGCCCCGCGGCCAATGGCTGCTAGACCTCCCCGGGGTCGCCGGTGTTGCGGCGGCGCAGGTATCGCTCGAACTCGCGGGCGATCGCGTCGCCGGAGGCCTCGGGCAGGTCGGTGGCGTCCTTGGCCTCCTCCAGCGTCCGCACGTACTCGGCGACGTCGGAGTCCTGCGAGGCGAGCTCGTCCACGCCGCGCTCCCAGGCCCGTGCCTCCTCCGGCAGGTCGGCCATGGGCAGCGTCACGTCGAGCACGTCCTCGACCGACCGCAGCAGCGCGAGGGTCGCCTTGGGCGACGGCGCCTGCGCCACGTAGTGCGGAACGGACGCCCACAGCGTCACCGCCGGGATGTCCGCGGCGTTCAGCGAGTACTGCAGCACCCCGACGATGCCCGAGGATCCCTTGTAGTCGGAGGTCTCCAGGCTGCCCTCCCGGGTCATCGGGGACTGCGACCCGCTGACGGTCACCGGTACCGGCCGGGTGTGCGGCGAGTCGGCGAGCAGCGCGCCCGCCACGATCACCATCTCGACGCCGAGCTCGGTGAGCCCGGAGATCAGCTCCTCGGTGAAGCCGCGCCAGCGCATGTTCGGCTCCACCCCGTGCACGAGGACGATGTCCCGCTCCAGCCCGGTCGAGCTGGTGCGGGCCAGGGACAGCCGCGTGGTCGGCCAGACCAGCCGCTCGGCCTTCCCGTCGTTGACCTCGATCACCGGCCGGTTCACCTGGAAGTCGTAGAAGTCATCGGGGTCGATGGCGGCGATGGGGGTGGACTGCCAGGTGATGCCGAGATGGCTGACCACCCCGCTGGCCGCCTCCGCCGCGTCGTTCCAGCCCTCGAACGCGGCGATCGCCACCGGGCGGACGAGCGGCCCGTCGACGTCGCTGAACTTGATGACCTTACCTCCGCGTCACATCTGAAGCCGATTCCTGCAACCTACTACAGCCTACGTCGCCCGCCGCCCGCCTTGCGTTACCTGTGCTAGCCACAGTCTTCCCAGTATGCTTTTGCATTCACACACGGCACCGGAGGGAATGGCGTGACGGACCAGCTCGCGGGGGTGCTGTTCGACATGGACGGGCTGCTCGTGGACACCGAGCCGCTGTGGCTGGAGACCGAGACCGAGGTGATGGACCGCCTCGGCGCGTCGTGGACGGCGGCCGATCAGCACGCGCTGCTCGGCGGCAGCATGGACCGCGCCGTGGAGTACCTCCTGGGCAAGGCCACCCGCCCCGCGCCCCCCGAAACCGTGGCGCGCTGGATGCTGGAGGGCGTGCTGGCGCGCGCCCGGGCCGGACGAGTGGTCCCCTGCCCGGGCGCCCGCGAGCTCGTCACCGAGGTGGCGGCCTCCGGCATGCCATACGCGCTGGTCACCTCGTCGCAGCGGCCGTTCGCCGAGGCGGTCCTCGCGGCCGCCGGGCTCCCGTTCCCGGTGACCGTGTGCTTCGAGGACGTGCGGGCGACGAAGCCGGCGCCCGACCCGTACCTGCTGGCGGCCAGGCTGCTTGGCGCCGGGCCGGAGCGCTGCGTGGCCCTGGAGGACTCGCCGAACGGCGTCGCC
>JAFMRC010000002.1 GCA_017354375.1 Nocardiopsaceae bacterium
GCGGGGCCGTCGGCCGGGCCGGCGCCGTCTCCGTATGCCTCCGGCGGCAGCGAGCCCGCCCGGTGGCAGGCCACGAGGTGCCCGCCTCCCTCCCCCGCGGGCTCGAGGGGCGGTGCTTCCTGGCGGCACCGTTCCACCACGACCGGGCACCGCGGCGCGAACGGGCAGCCGGGGGGCAGCCCGATCAGCGACGGCGGGCTACCGGGGATCGGCCGCAGCGGGCCGGCCTCCGAACCGCGGTCCAGCCGTGGCATCGAGCCGAGCAGGCCGAGCGTGTACGGCATCTGGCTGTGGTAGAACACCTCGTCGACACCGCCGGACTCGACCGCCTTCCCCGCGTACATGACCGTGACCCGGTCCGCCATCCCGGCGACGACGCCCAGGTCATGGGTGATCAGCAGCAGGGACGCGCCGGTGGCGTCCCGGGCCGAGCGCAGAGCGTCGAGCACCTGCGCCTGGATGGTCACGTCCAGCGCGGTCGTGGGCTCGTCGGCGATCATCACGTCCGGGTCGGCCGCCATCGCGATCGCGATCACGACGCGCTGCCGCATGCCGCCGGAGAACTCGTGCGGATAGGATCCCGCGCGGCGGGCGGCCTGCGGGATGCCGACCACGTCCAGCAGCTCGACGGCGCGGCGGCGCGCGTCCTGCTTGGACATCAGGCCCCGCGTCCAGAGCGCCTCCGCCACCTGCCAGCCGACGGTGAACGCGGGGTTGAGCGAGGTCAGCGGATCCTGCGGGATGTAGGCGATGGTGCCGCCGCGCACCGTAGCCAGCTCCGTCTCGGAAAGGCCCAGCAGCTCGCGTCCGGCGCAGCGCACCGAGCCGGCCACGCGGGCGCCGCGCGGCAGCAGGCCAAGGGCGGCGAGCGCGACCGTGGACTTGCCCGACCCCGATTCGCCGACGATCCCGAGGGTCTCGCCGCGTTCCAGCGTCAGGTCGATGTCCCGGACCGCGCGGACGTCGCCGTCCGGCGTCGGGAACGTGACCGACAGGCCGGTGACCGACAGCAGGGGACCAGGCGAGCCGGGCGAGCCGGCGACGGCGGCCGAGGATGGGACAGTCACGCCTAACGCTCCCGCCGGGTCGGGTCGAGGGCGTCCCGCAGCCCGTCCCCCACGAAGTTGACGCAGAGGATGGCCAGCACGAGGAACGCCGAGGGGAAGTAGAACAGCCAGGGCAGGGCGGTGGCGTCGCCCTCGCCGGAGGCGATGAGCGTGCCGAGGTCCACCTGCGGCGGCTGGACGCCGAGCCCGAGGTAGGACAGCGCGGCCTCGATCAGCATCGCGTTGGCGACGGTGAGGGTGGCGTTGACGGCGATGGCGCCCGCCGCGTTGGGGACGAGGTGGCGGAGGATGATCCGCGGGGCGGACGCCCCGATCGCGTGCTCGGCCTCGATGAACTCCCGTTCCCGCAGCCCCAGGAACGTGCCGCGGACCAGCCGGGCGAGGTAGGTCCACAGCAGCAGGGCCAGCATCAGGCCGACGAACAGCGAGCTGTCGGCCTGCTTGCTGAACCGGTTGGACAGCACCAGCAGGACGGCCAGCACCGGGACGATGAGCACCAGGTCGGTCAGCCGCATCAGCACCTGATCGGCGATCCCGCCGTAATACCCGGCGATCGCGCCGACCAGCGTCCCGAACGCGGTGGAGATCGCCGCGACCAGCAGCGCGGTCTCCAGCGAGGTCCTTGTTCCGGCGAGGACCTGGGCGAGCATGTCGTGCCCGATCGGGTCGGTGCCGAACGGGTGCTGAGCCGAGGGACCGGTCCCGTACTGGCCGGTGATCGACGTGTAGCCGTATTTCCAGAACAGCGGGACGACCAGCGACGCGAGCAGCAGCAGGAGGAACACGACGAGGCCGGTCATGGCCAGCTTGTGCCGGACGAACCGCCCGGCGGCCATCCGCAGCTGACCGCGGCTGGCCGCGACGGGGACCGGGCCGCCGGCCGTGGACGGCACCACGGTCACGGTGGGGGCGGCGGGCTCAGGCAAGGCGGATCCTCGGGTCGAGCACCGCGTACAGCATGTCCGCGATGATGTTGAACACGATCACGACGGCGGCCACCACCATCATCCAGGCTTGCACGGTGGTGGTGTCGGGGCTGACCGGACCCGTCAGGCCCTGCAGCAGGAACTGGCCCATCCCCTGCCAGCCGAACGCCGTCTCCGTCACCACCGCGCCGCCGAGCAGCACCGCGAAGTCGGCGGCGACGACGGTGACGACCGGGACCAGGGCGTTGCGCAGCGCGTGCACGAACAGCACCCGGCGGGGGGACAGCCCCTTCGCGCGGGCGAGCCGGATGTAGTCGGCGTTCAGCACGTCCAGCAGCTGCGCTCGCTGGTAGCGGCTCCAGCCGGCGTAGGTGATCAGGGTGAGGGTGAGGACCGGCAGCACGGTGTGCTCGACCACGTCCGTGAGGACCGGCAACGTCCCGGTGGTGCCGGGCGTGTTCTGCCCGAGGGTGAACAGCACGGTGTGCCCGGCCGCGTTGTTGACGTCGACCGCGAGGAAGTCCTTCAGCAGGATCGCCACGACGAACACGGGCGTGGAGTAGAACAGGTACGCCACCGCGGTCATCGCGTGATCGGTGACGCTGTACTGCCGGACGGCGCCGATAACGCCGACCCCGACCGCGAGCACCACGGCCACGATCACCGACGGCACGACCATCTGCAGCGTGACGACCAGCCGGGTGCCCAGCTCGGTCCCCACCGGCTGGCCGGTCGTCGACGTGCCGAACGAGCCGCCCAGCATGCGGGTCAGCCAGTCCCAGTACCGCACCAGCAGCGGCTGGTCCAGCCCGAGCTCCCTCTTGGCCGCCGCGATCGTCGCGGGCGAGATGTGCGGGTTCGCCATCAGGCTCGCCAGCGGATTGCCTGACACGGCGACCAGGAGGAACAGCAGGAAGCTCGCCACCAGGAGGGTCAGCAGGCCCGCCAGCAGGCGGCGGATCAGGAAGCCGGTCAGGACTTCAGCCCCCAGTCATAGGCATTCCACGGGATGCCCCACTCGGTGGGGTTGGGCACGAGGTTGCCGTAGGTGGAGGACCAGGAGTACAAGTTGGGCTGCTCGAACAGCGGCAGCGTCACCATGTCCTTCCACAAGACCGCGTCGGCCTGGTTGTACAGGTTCGCCGACTTGGCCGGGTCGAGCGTGCTGTTGGCCTCCACGAACAGCTTGTCCAGCTTCGGGTCCGAGTAGTGGTCATAGTTGCTCCCGCACAGCGACGCGTCCGTATAGGAGCAGTAGACCGACTGGCTGTTGGACGCGAACGGCGTCTGCACCCAGGCGAACTCGGCGATGTCGAACTCGCCCTTCGGCAAGACCGTGCCGAATAGCGTGTTCGCGCTGTAGTTCTGGATGTTGATCTTGACGCCGATGGCCTTCATGTCGGACTGGAAGAGCTGCTCGATCTGTGACCGCACCGGGACGCCGGAGGTCGTGGACAGCGTGAACGTGAGGTCCTTGCCCTTCTGCGGCCCGGAGTCCGGGTGGAAGTACCCGTCGGAGCCCATCGTCATCCCGGCCGCGGCGAGCATCTTCTTCGCCTTCGAGGGGTCGAACGCGCCGTAGCCGTCGCTCGTGTCCTTGTACTGCGGCTGGATCGGCATCCAGATCCGGTTGTCCAGCGGCTTGATCTTCGTCGTCAGCGGGCTGACGATCCGCTGCACCATCTGCTCCCTGTTGGTGCCGTAGGCGAGCGCGTGCCGGACGCTGGCCTGGGACAGGTACGGGTTGGCCTGGTTGAAGTCGATGTGCTGGAACTCCAGCCCCGGGGACACGTTGGTGGTGACGTTCGAGATGGCGCGGACCGCGGAATTGAACGCGACCGAGGCGAGCGCCGGGTTCGCGATGTTGACCTCGCCGTTCTGCATCGCGGGCGGGACCTGGTTGTCGTCCAGGATGAACCGGAACGTGATCTTCGACAGCTTCGGCTTCGGCCCCCACCACTTCGGGTTCGGCACCTCGACCAGGTCCTCGCCCTGGGTGTAGCTCTTGATCTCATACGGGCCACCGGACACCTGGACCGGCGGGCCGAAGTTCTGGAACCCGTCGTTGAAGCCGACCTTCTTCGCGATGTGCGATGGCATCAGGTCCTCGAACAGCAACTTCCAGTCGCCGAAGGGCTTGCTGAAGGTGACCGTGACGGTCTTGCCGCCGTCGGATCCGGCGACGGACTTGATCTGGTTGTACCCGCCGGTGTTGGCGGGCAGGTACGCCTTGCCCCCCACGTCCTTGAACTTCGGGTTCCCGCTGTCCGCCTGCCACTCGTAGACGAAGTCGGCCGCGGTGATCGGCACCCCGTCGGACCAGGTGGCCTTCGGGTTGATGTGGTACACGACGGTCTGCGGGCTGGTGCTGGTCACCTTGGCGCTGGTGACGATGTTGGTGTTCAGCTTCGGGGCGAGGCTCGGCGTCGGCACGTAGACGGTCGGCCAGACGTTGTCCAGGATCTCTTGCAGCACGAACTCGTTGTCGTCGATCTGGTTGATGTTGAAGCCCGCGACGTCCTCGTCGAGGGCGTAGGTAATAGAGCCCCCGCTCTTCACGCTGACGTTGCCGGATGGGGTGCCGCTGGTGCCGCCGCTGGCGCAGGCCGCCAGCCCGAGAGCGCAGGCGGCGGCGAAGGCGAGCGCCGCCGCACGACGTGCTGGTCGAAGCCGGATCATGCCAGCTCATGCTGAATCAGCCTTATAACGATCAGATCACGAAAATATTACTTATTGATCATTAGTGGGCATATGCCGTAAATCTACAAAATCACGACGGGCTGACATCGATGTCAACATAACCGCGGTCACCACCGGCGATCGCTCGCCCACCGAACGGCGGTCGTACCCAGGCCGGGGTATCCCCACGGAAAGCACTGCGGTCCGCGCGCCGGGACCGTAACGACAGCAACGGCGCCACCGTCGCCCCGCCATAGCGCACGCAGGGATGCCGTCGCGTACACCAGGGAACCTGTTGCAGAATTCACCAGGAGGTGCGCAAGGGGAGACTGTGGTAAGTGAGCCGGCACGTTCCCAGCCTGCTGGCGGGCGATCCCCGCAGGAGCCGAGGCTTTTGGCGAATGGCGGCCCCACATATGCCGCGAACCGGGCGTGATCAGGGTCCTCATGCGGGCCCTGTCTCTCTTTACGGGAACGCTGGGCGGACCTGCCCCCCGTCCGCTCCCGCTCCCCCCTTCGCGGGGCCGCCCGGCTCTTTGCCGGAGTTCCGCACGGGCAAACGGGCCCGAAACGGGCACGGAAGGGGCCGGAACTCCGACAATGAAGCACGGGAGTGACGGGTGTGGCTGACGGGAACGGCGCGGGCGGGACACCGGCACTGGCAGCTCCCCATAACCTGCGACAGAGCCCTCATGCGCCAAAAGACGATCCCGCCGGGCCGGGCCGGGCAGGGGCAGAAGTGGCCAGGCAGGCTTGATGCGCGTATTGGGGCGCATGGGGTAAATGGCATTGCGCCGAGGCCTGTGACAGACGCGCACGAGGTTATCGCCAGAAGCTTCTCCGTTACCGGAAAACCCCTCACAAGGGGGAACGTCCCATAATCCCCGCGAATTACTCCCGCGCCGCAGCACATTTATTGAGCAGCGGTTACCGCGAACGATACCGAATGTAACCAAACGCTCCCGATTCGTTACGTTTATTATGAACGTCACAACGTTCATAATGGAAAATATTTACCAACGGCGACACCGTGTAACCGAAAACCCCCACAGAACCCGCCGCCGGTAGTACCTTAGATGCCTTAAGCCGCCTTAAGGGCACCGTAAGGCGCCTTAAGGGCACCGTGTATTACTACCCAATCAGTACCGGCATAGCTCCATCCGTTCCGGTAAATGCCATATGTCACGAAATGGCCAACGAGGGATGACGAAAGCTGCACCAGGGGGCACCGCCATGGACGATTATCAGCCACGGCATGCGTCACAGAAGATTCATTGCCCACCAAATATACACCACCATATCCGGCATAACGGCACCGTTTCCCCCAGCGAGAGCGGTACGCCCACCGAGCCCGTTACGCCCGCTGAGGCCGTTTCGCTCGCGCTGTCCGTGCTGACCGAGACCCGCGAGCGCCTGGAGTCGATGGGCGTCAGCCAGCGGGTCCTCGATACCGCCTTCGGGGAGACCCTGGACGGCCTCGCCACGGGGCCACGGTGCGAGCACGACGCCATTCCGGACACGCCCGGCACAGACCTGTGCCCCGACCCCGGTGCCGCGCGGACCGAGGCGGAGTTCCTCGACTGCCTGCGCAACTACCGGACCTGGGCCGGCAACCCGTCCTACCGCGTGATGGCGCGGCGCTGCGAGCACCGGTTCGCCGCCTCCACCATCTGCACCGCGCTGCGCGGCGAGGTGGTGCCGAGCCTGGATATGGTCCTCACGATCGTCTCCGCCTGCGGCGGCCCGGAGCGGCACCGTCGCGAGTTCGCCTCCGCCTGGCGCCGCCTCGCCCTGCCCGATCAGGCCCTGCCCGAACAGGCCAAGCCCGATCCGGCCCTGCCCCGTCAGACGCGCCCTTACGACTACGCCGCCGATTACGCCGTCGCCGCGGCGGCGGCGCGGCCGGCGGTACGGCCGGAGAACAGGCAGCCACCCAGGAACGTGCCCTCCAGGGACCGGTAGCCGTGCATGCCGCCGCCGCCGAACCCGGCGGCCTCCCCAGCCGCGTACAGTCCCGGCACCGGCTCTCCGGAGGCGCTGAGCACCCGCGCGCTCAGGTCGGTGTGCAGCCCGCCCAGGCTCTTGCGGGTCAGCACGTGCAGCCGCACCGCGATCAGCGGCCCGGCGGCCGGATCCAGCAGCCGGTGCGGCCTGGCGACCCTGACCAGCCGGTCGCTCAGGTACCGCCGGGCGCCGCGAACCGCCGTCATCTGACCGTCCTTCCCGAACGGGCTGACCGCGTCCCGGTCCCGCGCCACGACCTCCCCGCGGATGGCGTCGGCGTCGAGGTGCGGCTCGCCGCCGGTCAGCTTGTTCATCTTCGCGACCAGGTCGCCGAGGCTCGTCGCGGTCACGAAGTCGGCGCCGTGATCGACAAACGCCTGTACCGGTCCCGGCACGCCGCCGCCGATCCGGCTGGCGAGTATCTTCTTGCGGTCCTTGCTGGTGATGTCCGGGTTCTGCTCGGAACCGGACAGCGCGAACTCCCTCGCGATGATCTTCCTGGTCAGGATGAACCAGCTGTGGTCGTACCCGGTCCGCCGCAGGTACTCCAGCGTGCCGAGGGTGTCGAACCCGGGGTAGAACGGGCCCGGTAGCCGCTTTCCGGTCGCGTCCAGCCACAGCGAGGACGGTCCGGGCAGGATCCGGATGCCATGCATCGGCCAGACGGGATCCCAGTTATCGATGCCCTCGACGTAGTGCCACATCCGGTCGCGGTTGATCACCCGCCCGCCTGCCCGTTCGGTGATCGCGAGCATCCGCCCGTCTACGTGGGCGGGAACCCCGGACAGCATGCGCTCGGGCGGCGGGCCGAGCCGGTCCGGCCAGGCCTGCCGGACCAGGTCGTGGTTGCCGCCGATGCCGCCGGAGGCGACGATCACCGCCTGCGCCCGCAGCTCGAAGGTCCCAGCCGGGGTGCGGCTGGTCGCCTCGCCGCGCGGCGCGTCATCCGGCTCCAGGATCGTCCCCGCGACGCCCTCGACCGCGCCGCCGGAGACGATCAGCTCATCGACCCGATGGCGGAAGCGGAATGCGACCCGGCCGCGCTCGGCCTGCTGCCGGACCCGGCGCTCGAACGGCTCGACGATCCCGGGCCCGGTCCCGAGTGTGATGTGGAAGCGGGGGACGGAATTGCCGGGGCCGGTCGCGTCGTAGCCACCGCGCTCGGCCCAGTTGACGATGGGCAGCACGCGGTGGCCCATCCGCCGAAGCCAGGGCCGTTTCTCGGTGGCGGCCCACTCGAGGTAGGAACGCGCCCACTGGCGCGGCAATTCGTCGGTGGGCCGGTCGAAGCCGGCCGTGCCGAGCCAGTCCTGCCAGGCGAGGTCGAAGCTGTCGGCCACCCGCATCCGGCGCTGTTCGGGCGAGCCCACGAAGAGCAGCCCGCCCAGCGACCACCACGCCTGCCCGCCGAGGTCCTGCTCGCCCTCCTGGTCGAGCAGCAGCACCTTCCGCCCAGCCTCGGCCACCTCCGCGGCGGCCGCCAGCCCGGCCAGCCCGTGCCCCACCACGATCACGTCCGCGTCGATGGCTGAACCTCCATCCCACCCAGGGCTCCTACCCCAACCCTAGCGTCTCCGCTCCGGGCGAAGATCTTGGCGGATTTCCAGTAGCGGGGTACTGGTTCCACGCCAAGATCTTTAAGGGAAACGTTGTCAGCTGCGGGGTGGGCAGCTGACGGCCGCGGGAACCGGGGGGCGGGGGCGGGAACGGGGGGCTGGGGCGGGAACCGGCATCACGGGACGACCACCACCTTGACCGGGTCGCCGTCGCGCTCGCGCAGCACCCGGAACGCCTCGGCGATGTCGTCCAGGGCGAACCTGTGGGTGACCAGGTCGGCGCCGCGCAGCTTGGCCGCTGCGGCCAGCGCGACCGCGCGCTTGACGTTGTTGCCGCCCTCCCCCCGCGACGTGCACAGCGTGATGTCCTTGCGCACGATCGCGCTCAGGTCGAGCGTGACCGGCGACGGGTAGAACGCGACCACGAGGACCTTGCCACCGCGCTTGGTGACCTGGCCGAACAGCTCCGGAACCGCGGGCGATCCGGAGCAGTCGATCGTCAGGTCGGCGCCCTCGCCACCGGTGAGGCCCAGCACCGACGCCGCCACGTCCGCGGACCGGACGTCGATGACGTGGTCGGCGCCGAGGCGCCTGGCCAGCTCCAGCCGGGACGGGCGGGTGCCCGCGCAGATCACCCGGGCGGCGCCGAGGGCCTTGAGCACCTGGACCGTGGTGAGCCCGACCGGGCCGGGGCCGAACACGACCACGTCCTGCCCCGCCACGAACCCCCCGGCCACGTCCAGGCCGTACAGGCCGGTGCCGGCCGTGGTGATCAGCACCCCGTCCTCCCACGACAGCTGGTCCGGCAGCTTGTACAGGGCGGAGACGTGGTGCACCGCGTACTCGGCGAAGCCGCCATCCGCCGTCATGCCGGACGCCCGGTGCCCCTTGGCCGCGCGGCCGTAGTTGAGGCAGGCGGTGTACCGGCCGGTCAGGCAGTTGTCGCACCGGCCGCAGCCGCTGTGCGCCTCGATGCACACCCGGTCCCCGGGCCCGAACTCGTCCACGGTCTCGCCGGTGGCGGCGACCGTGCCCGTCCACTCGTGGCCCGGCGTGAACTCGCCGAACGGCGGGGTCTGCGGGAAGTGCCCGTCGAGGATCTTCAGGTCGGTGCCGCAGGTGCCGCACATCGCGACCCGGACCAGGACCTCGTCCGGGCCGGGGCGCGGGACCGGCCTGGTGGTGACGCGGATGTCGCCAGGGCCGAACAGGACGGCGGCCCGCATGCTCGTTGCTGATGCCACGGCGCCCTCCCGGGTGCGGCGAGCGATTTCACTACGATTTCATCCCGAACGGATCATGCCTATTCCGGTTCGATCAGGCTGACTCGCCCGGGTGCATTAGCATCGTAGTGGTGATGGGCCAGGGCCAGTTCGACGGCAGCGATCAACTGCTCAACGATCATTTCCGTCAGCTTACGGCCGAGCTTCGGCGCTACCGGGAGGACGCGCTGGCGGCGCGGCGGGAGCTGTCCGAAGCATACCGGCGTGTCCAGGAGCTTGAGCGGCCCTCGAGCGTGCGCGTCGAGCAGCTGCTGCGGGCCGCGCGGGACGAGGCCACGGAGTTCGTCGAGCGGGTGAAGGCGGAGGCGCGCGAGATCGTCGCCACCGCGGAGGCTCGCGCCGCACAGATGCGGAAGGCCGCCGAGGAGGAGGCCGCCGCCGGCCGGACCCGGCTAGCGGAGGAGGCCGCCGAGGCCCACGCCGCGGCGCAGCGCCACGCGGACGCGCTGCACACCCAGATCATGCAGCAGTCCGGGAACCTGATCTCCGCGGCCGAGGCCGAGGGGGCCAAGCGCGTGGCCGCGGCCGACGCCGAGGCCGCCAGGCGGCGAACCGCCGCCGAGCGCGAGATCGAGGCGCTGCGCACCGACGCCGAACGGGACATCGCCATGAAGCGGACCGCGGCGGAACGGGAACGGGACGAGATCGTGAGCGCGGCGCGGCGGCAGGCGGAGGAGATCCGGCTCCGGGAGCAGCGGCTGGTGGAGGAGAGCGAGGCGATGCGGACGCGGGTGGAGTCCGAATTCGAGGTCCAGATGGCCGCCCGCCGCGAGGAGGCCGAGCGGGCCAGCGCCGAGCAGCTCGCCGCCGCCCAGGCCGCCACCCGCAACGTGGTGGCCGAGGCGGAACGGCGGGCCACCACCGCCGAGGAGCGGGCGGTCGCCGTCACCGCGCGGGCCGAGCAGGTCAGGAAGGATGCCGCCGCGGAGGCGAGCCGCACGATCGGCACGGCGAAGGACGAGGCTAGCCGGATCGTCAACCAGGCGCGGGAGCGGGCCGAGGAGCTGATCGCCAGTGGCCG
Source organism: Nocardiopsaceae bacterium (assembly GCA_017354375.1). Classification (GTDB taxonomy): domain Bacteria; phylum Actinomycetota; class Actinomycetes; order Streptosporangiales; family Streptosporangiaceae; genus Trebonia. The sequence continues at coordinate 10,537 of JAFMRC010000002.1, forward strand.
CGAGGAAGCGGAGCGCCGCAAGGCCGCGGTGCAGCGCGAGATCGACCACCTGACCGGCCAGCGGGACGAGGTCGCGAGCCACCTGGACGTGATGCGCCAGGCGCTCGGCGCGCTGGTACCCGACCTCGACACGGCCCTGGCGGACGGCCCCCCTCCCGAGTCCCTGGCCACATCCTCCTCCCAGCCCCACGAGGCTTCCAGCGCACCCGAGGCTCCCGGGACCGCGCCTCCCGAGGCCCCGCCCGCCGCCGCCGAGGCCGCCGAGGCTCCCGGTGCATCCGGGGCTCCCGCTGCAACCGGGGCTCCCGCTGCAACCGGGGCTCCCGAGGCCGGGCCGGCCCCCGAGCCCGCCCAGGCTCCCGAGGCCGCCTCCCCCGATGCCCCGTCGGCTCCCGAGGTAGCGGCGGAGTCCCTCGATGCTCCAGAGCGCTCGGAGGCTCCAGAGAACTCGGAGGCTCCAGAGGACTCGGAGGTTCCAGGGGACTCCGGGACCGCGGAGCGCTCCGAGACCGCCCTGGCCTCCGCACCGGAACCCGCGCGAGCCTCCGCGCCGGAACCCGGGGAGGAACCCGCGCCGGAGCCGGAATCCACGTCCGAGCTGGAACCCGGGCCAGAGCCCGCGCCGGAACCCGAGGCCCAGCCGGAGCCAACCTCACCCCCGGAGCCGGAGGCCCCGCCGACCCTCGCTGCTCCAACCCCGGCTGGTCCAACACCGGCGGCCGAAGCCGAGCCCCCGGACTGGTTCAGCCCCCGGCCGAAGTCAACGACCACCGCGGAGCCGGGGAACGGGACCGGGCCGGGTGGCACTGAGCCGGATGGCACGGGGCCGGATAGCACGGGGCCGGGCGGCAAGGGCGAGGTCAAACCGGAGGGCGGGGCGGAGCCGGCGACCGCCGCGCACCCCGAGGACCAGGCGGAACCCGCTGTCCCGCTGCCCAAGAGGAAGCCGGGACGGGCGGCCACATCGAGGGCGGCGCGCGACTAGCTGGCCCGCGCGGCCTGCCCCTGGCTGGCCTCCGCGACGGGCTGCCCCTGGCTGACCTCCGCGATTAGCTGGCGAATGGCGCGGGCGAGTGCCTTGTCGACATCCGGGTCCGGGTCCCCCGCTTCGGTGCTCATGGCCGATCCGCCACTCCTGGTTTTCGTGTGGTTCATCCGATCCCCCGAGTACGCGACGATGCAGTGAGTCTAAGTTACACCGGTGCAGTTTAATATCGCTCGCGCGACATCAGCTATCGTCGGTGGAGTCCTGGATGTCGACGCCGGCGACCGACGGGTATTTCTGCAGGCACTCCTGCAACCGGGCGACGTCCGCCGCGCTGGCGTTATCGATCTGGAACACGACGTTGCCGAGCGCGGCGGACAGCGGGACGCCCTTGGCGATTGGCGCCGGGTGGACCTCGGGCAGCTTGCCGCACGCGGCCCTGACCTGCAGCCGGACCGCGTTCGAGGCTCCCGGGGCGAACGAGACGAGTGCCTGCTGCCGCCCCAGCGACTTGTCTATCTGCGAGCATCCCGTCACCCCCAGCACGCACAGGGCCGAGGCTGCTATCACGACAGACGGTAGTACTCGCATGGATCTCAGGGTACGCGGTCCGCGCACCGAGTACCGTATCGGGGAGACCCACGAAGGACCAACATCTACAAATGCCGCAGCGCCACATACTCATCGTCAACGCCCGCAAGGTGACCCGGCCCGTCTTCGTGATCGGAGCCCCGCACTCCGGTGCGGAAGCCGTCGGCCGGGCGCTGAAGATCTCGCCGGGGTTCCACGTCACCGTCGGGCAGCGTGCCGTGCTGCAGGCCGTCTACGCGTTCGCGCGCAAGCCGTCCATGTACATCGGCCGGGGGGAGGCCGCCGCCGCGGTCATCCGGGATGCCTTCGCCCAGGGGTGGCAGATCAACTCCTCCAGCTGCCTGGAGTGCACTCCGCAGTGCCGCGCCGCCGCCGGCCTGCGCGACTCCGAGGTCGGCCCCTGCACCGAGGACCGCGGGCTGGCCCGGTTCGGCGACGCCAGCCCCGACCTCGCCTACTGCGCCGAGGCCGTGATCACCGCGTTCCCCGACGCGCAGATCGTGCAGGTCGTCAGGGACGGCCGGGACACCGTGGCCGCCATGATCGATGACCCCCTCGCCATGTACTGGTTCCGGCCCGGCGTGTCCAACGCCGACGACGAGTTCCCCAACCCCTTCTACGGGGTCGAGGACGAGGCCGACCGGTTCACCTGGCACGGCATGTCCATCGCCGCCAAGTGCGCGCTGCGCTGGCGCGGCGCGATCAGGCTCGCCGCCCGGCTGCGGCTGCAGCTCAACGACGACCAGCTGCGGACGCTGCGGTACGAGGACATGATCAGCGACCCGCGCGGCGCCGCCGCCATGCTGTCGGAGTTCACCGGCGCCACGATCGCCGCCCCGGTCTCCGCCAACCGCCGCAAGCTGAAGAACGAGACCGGCTTCTGGCGGCGCACGCTATCGCTGTCCGACGTCAGCGACATCGAGAAGGTCGCCGGGGAAGAACTCCGCCGCCTCGGCTACGTCCCGTAAGGCGCGGTCAGGCGGGACGGTGGGAGGCGCCACGATCCGTTCGGCATAAGGGTTGGGGTTGGTCGTGCCGGTCCTGGCCCGCGGGTCGTTCCTGGCGCTCCTGTCGTTCCTGGCCCGCGAACTGCGTGCGGTACAGCTCGGCGTACAGGCCGTCCGCGGCGAGCAGGTCGGCGTGGCCGCCGGATTCGACGATGCGCCCGCCATCGACGACCAGGATCTGGCTGGCCTCGCGGACGGTGGACAGCCGGTGCGCGATCACCAGCGAGGTGCGGCCGTCCAGCGCGACCTTGAGCGCCTGCTGGACGAGCGCCTCGGACTCCGAGTCCAGGTGGGCGGTGGCCTCGTCGAGCACGACGACCTCCGGCGCCTTCAGCAGCAGCCGGGCGATCGCGACCCGCTGTTTCTCGCCGCCGGACAGCCGGTAGCCGCGGTCGCCGACGATGGTGTCCAGGCCGTCGGGCAGCGCCTTGATCAGGTCCCAGATCTGCGCCGCCTGGCACGCGGCGATCAGCTCCGCCTCTCCCGCCGACGGGCGGGCGTAGGCCAGGTTGGCGCGGACGGTGTCGTGGAACATGTGCGCGTCCTGGGTGACGACGCCGACCACGTCGCGCAGCGACTCCAGCGTGACGTCGCGGAGGTCGTGGCCGCCGATGCTGACCGCGCCGTCGTTCGGGTCGTACATCCGCGACACCAGGTGGGTGATGGTCGTCTTCCCCGCGCCGGACGGCCCGACCAGGGCGGTCAGCTGCCCGGAAGGGGCGGTGAACGAGACGTCGTGCAGGACTCCGGCCGCGGCGCCGGCCCGCTCGGGAACCTTCAGGGCGATGGACTCCAGGGAGGCGAGGGATACCTCCGCGGCGGTCGGGTACCGGAACGAGACGTGGTCGAAGCGGATCTCCGGGGCGGCATCCGCCCGCTTGTTGCTGTTATCACCGAGGCGGGGCAGCGGCACCGCGTCCGGCTTCTCCTTGATCAGCGGCTCCAGGTCGAGCACCTCGAAGACCCGGTCGAAGCTGACCAGCGCGGTCATCACCTGGACCTGGACGTTGGAAAGCTGGGCGATCGGGGCGTACACGCGGGTGAGGAGCTGGGCGAGGGCGACCAGCGAGCCGATCTGGAACACGCCGTCGATGACCATGCTGCCGCCGACTCCGTACACGACGGCGGTTATCAGCGCGGTGAGCAGCGTGACCGCGACGAAGACCACCTGCCCGTACATCGCGGTCACCACGCCGATGTCGCGCACCTTCCCGGATTTCACCCGGAACAGGTCGGCTTCCTCCCGCGAACGGCCGAACAGCTTCACCAGCATCGCGCCGGCCACGTTGAACCGCTCGTTCATCATCGAGCCCATTTCGGCGTTGAGCTGCATGCCCTCCCTGGTCAGCCGCTGCAGGCGGCGGCTGACCAGGCGGGCCGGGATGATGAACAGCGGGATGAGCACCAGCGCGATGACGGTGACCAGCCACGACAGGTAGAACAGCGTCGCCAGGATCACGCCGAGCGACAACACGTTGCCGACCACGCTGGACAGGGTGCCGACGATGGCCTGCTGGGCGCCCATCACGTCGGCGTCCAGCCGGGACACCAGCGAACCGGTCTGCGCCCTGGTGAAGAACGCGAGCGGCTGCCGCTGCACGTGACCGAACACCTGATTGCGCAGGTCGTAGATCAGTCCCTCGCCGATCCGCGCGGAGAACCAGCGGTTGACGAAGCCGAGCACCGCGTCGAGCAGCGCCACTCCCGCGACGATCGAGGCGACCACGATGACCACGGTGACGTCGCGCGGGAGGATGCCACGGTCGATGATCTCCCGCAGCAGCAACGGGTTCACGACCGTGATGGCCGAGTCCAGCGACGTGCCCAGCAGGAACGCGGCGAGGGGGACGCGGTAGGGCCTCGCGTAGCCGACGATGCGGCGGATGGTCCCCGGCTTGAGCTTCTGCTTGGTGACGGACGGATCCATGCGGAAACCGCGCATCATCATAAAACCCGGAGCATGCACGAAACCTTAAGCTACCCGCACCCGGCGGGCGCCTTCATCCGCCGGTCGCCCCGGCGGGCCCGAGACCATCGGCCTAGGGCCCGCCGCGGCATCTGTCAGGTCAGTCCGATTCGGGTCAGTCGCACTCCCAGCCGACCGTCGCGCCGCCCGACGTGGAACAGTAGGAGCCGGACTGGTAGCAGTCGGCCGCGCCCCCGAGGACCCCGCCGGTGCAGGTTGCCCTCGCGAGCGCCTCACTGTCGCCCGTCCATACCGACGTCTGGGACTGCGGGTCATACCTGAACTCGACTGGAATGGTCTCCACCGGCTGGGCTACGCGAAACGCGAACAGCTTGCTCTCCATGAGCGATCCCTTCTGTTTGGGGGATTCACGGGCTATTGTCCGTTTTGTTGCTTATACTACGATTTTGAACAATTGCCCGTCTTGAGCTATAGTACTTTAGCGCCAAAAGCCGTCAAGAGTGGTCAAGTGCGAACTTGAACGAAAGTAGCATCAAGTGCGACTTGGTGGGACAAATGTGACATCAGCCGACCAGATTGTCATCGTGACGCAGACGAAGGACGCGCACGCGGACGACGTGATCCTCGCGCTGGAAAGAACCGGGCATGAGGCGGTACGCATCAACAGCGACGAGATTCCCGCGGACGGGCGGATCTCCATGAGCTGGGGCGGCGATCACGCGCCCTTTGACGCCAGCATCGACGTGCTGACCAGCGGGCGGATGATGAATGCCGCGAGGGTTCGCTCCATCTGGTGGCGCAGGCCAGCCGGGTACGCGTTCCCGCAGGACCTCTCCCCTCAGGAGCGTGAGTTCGCGACGGACGAGACCGATCATGCCCTCATGAGCCTGTGGGCGTCCATTGACTGCTACTGGATCAGCGAGCCCGAGCGCATACGCCAGGCGTCATGGAAGGGCGAGCAGCTCTTGCGGGCTGGCCGGTTCGGGTTCGACGTGCCGCGGACGCTCGTCACTACCGATCCCGACAGCGCCCGGCGGTTCTTTTACGACTGCGGCAAGCGGATGGTGTTCAAGGCGATGTCCGGTCCGTTCCTCGGCGCGGAGACCATGTCGCGACGGCACCCCGGGGAAGATGCCGTTCCATACCAGTCCCGGACCACCCTCGTCACCGAGGGCAATCTCGGCATGCTTGATTCGGTCCGTGCCGTGCCATGCCTGTTCCAGGAACACGTGCCCAAGAAAGTCGAACTGCGCATCACGGTGATCGGCGAGAAGATCTTCGCGGCCGAGATTCACTCGCAGCAAAACGAGCGCACCGCCCTCGACTGGCGTAGCCACAGCGTGGACATCCCCTACCGCGTGGCCGAGCTACCGGGCCCGGTCTCGGAAAAATGCCTGGCCCTGGTCAAGAGCTACGGCCTCAACTTCAGCGCGATCGACATGATCGTCACTCCAGATGACCGCTATGTATTCGTCGAGAACAACCCGAACGGCCAATTCATTTTCGTGGAGAACAAGCTTCCCGAGCTTGCCATGACCGATGAGCTCGCCGCCTGCCTCGCCCGGGGGTCCAATGCCGCATAACCCGGAGCCGTCGGGCATCCAGGCACTTGCCGCGGCCCTGCAGGAGGCCCGGGGGCGGCGGGTGGTCTTCGTGCACTCACCCCTGACCGCGGACCTGGTTCCCATCCTCTATGCGTGCCTGCGGCGGGCGGGGCACGTCGACGACCTCGACCTGGTGCTGTCGACCAGCGGGGGAACCATCACCGGCACCCGGCAGATCGCCATGCTCCTGCGTGAGTTCACCCGGCGGCTGACCATCGGCGTTCCTGGCCGGGCCCGGTCATCGGGAACCCTCCTGTGCCTGAGCGCTGACGAGCTCGTGCTCGGGCCCCTCGCCGAGCTGGGGCCGATCGACCCCACCATGGAATCGCAGGGCGCGATCCCGTCCGACGCGCCAGGGAACATCTCGGCCGAGGATATCCGGGCATTCCGCGGCCTGGCCGGGGACTGGTTCGGCGTGACGCGCGAGGAAGATCAGCTGCAGGTACTTGCCCTGCTCGCCACGCGGATCTTCCCGACCTCGCTGGCGTCGTTGTACCGCTTCGACAAGCTCGTTCGCGGGGTCGCGGCGGAACTGCTCGAATGGCAACTACCCGGGGATGAGCGCGAGAAGGAGCGGGAAAGCATCATCGACCGGCTGGTCAGCGGCTATCACACGCACGATGACGTGATCTGCCGCCGCGACGCGCGGGAGCTTGGCCTGCGGGCGGTTGACGCGACCCCGGAAGAGGAGGAAATCTTCTGGTCGCTATCGCAGGCGCTGCGGCCCGTTACCGCGCCGGCGGTGCGATCTGTTGGTGGCGCCGGCGAAGGGCAACTCGCGGAGGGCGTGACCGCGGTCGTCGCGACCAGTGATTTCTGCGCACGCCACGTTGTCAGCCGCGAAGATCCCGCAGTGGCGGGGAACGTGCCGGGCGCGCCCGGCCGGCCGGCACCGGCCATGCGCGTGCGGTGGGAGATCGCCGATTAACGGAGGAAGCTGCATGGAAGGCGCGTGGGTACTCGCGTTCTGCCGGTGGGCCATCGGCCTCGCCTTTGGCGTTTCGGCGGTTGGGAAGGCGACTGCCATGGCGTCCTTTCGCGCTGCCCTTGCCGACTTCGATGTGCTGCCGCCGCGGCCATCACCACCGTCGGGGCCGAAGCGCTGGTCGTCGCCCTGGCCGGGGCCGGTCGGTGGCCCTCGCTAGCCGGGTTGTGCCTGGGCCTGGCCCTGCTGGCCGTGTTCTCGGCGACGCTGATCACCGCCCTGCGCAGGAGGGAGGCAGTGAGCTGCAACTGCTTCGGGCCCGGTACCCGGCCGGTGAGCCGGTATGACCTGGTCAGGAACGCGGTGCTCGGCATGTGCTGCGTGGCCGGCCTGCTGGAGGGCGGATGGCTAGGATACGGGGGGTCTCCGGCCGGGCATCCGTCCCCGGCGGTGATCGTCCTGCTCGGGTTCGTGGCCGCCGTTTTCGTGACCATCGCGGTCAACCTCGAGGACATCGTCGAGGTACTGCGGAAGCCTTACGTGTTCGAGTAGGAGTTGCGCTGGTCATGAGCCCTGTCTGGGAAGCCGCCGCCCTGGCCGGCTGGGCGGCACTGCTGCTGAACCTGGCCCTGACCCTCCGCCTGGTGCGGTGGTTTCGCTCCTACCAGCAGGCCCTGCGGATGAACGCGCTGCGGGCCGAGCTACCGGAGCTGACAGTGGGCGAGCCTGCCCCGCCGTTCCGGGCGCGGGATCTGTCCGGCGCTCCGGTCAGGTCGGATGACCTGCTCAGCGGCAGGACAGCGCTGGTCTTCGTCTCCCCGCACTGCGGCACATGCCGCCGGGACATGCCCAGCCTGATGACCCTGGCGGCCCGCGCCGAACGGACCGACGGGACCCGGATGGTACTGGTGAGCGACAGCGGCCTCGGTGAGACGCGGTCCTGGGTATCGGAGATCCGCGACCAGGACAAGGTCGACCTGGCCGTCCCGGTGCTGCTGGCCTCCGGGGAAACCTCGGGCTTCCTCACCCGCTACAACCCGCGCAGGCTCACCCCGTACTTCTGCCATATCGATGACGCGGGTAACGTGACCGCCCGCGGCCCGCTCCATTCGCCGGCCTGGACTCCGCTCGTCAGAAGGTGGAACGCTGCCGCTCACTCGGCCCAGTACTAATCTAGTGGCTGGCGATCGCCTTCGCCTCGTCGGGCCTTGCGGCACCGCCCCGGCCGCGCAGCTTAACGCCGGTCTCGGTGAGCAACCGGTGGACGAATCCGTACGACTTCCCCGTGGTGGCGGCTAGCGCCCGGATGGACTCCCCCGAGTAATACCTGTTCTTCAGGTCGGTCGCCATCTTGCTGCGATCGGTGCCCGTCACCCTGGCGCCTTTCCGGATACTGTCACCCACGTGTACCTCCCGTTATGTTAGGCATTCGTTGCGTAACTCTCCCTCTCCGCAATGATCACCTATCGGAGCGTGGTTGGCCACCCAGATGACGGGATTTCCGGATGCGGAGACGAATGGTCGATATGGCGCTATGAATGGTCATGCTAGAGCGACGAATGGTCAGTCAGGCCAGGGCGACGAGTTCCGTGAAATCGTCGCTCCAGATGTCCTCGGTGCCTTCCGGCAGAACGACGACCCGCTGCGGCGACAGCGCGTCGACCGCGCCCTCGTCGTGCGTGACCAGGACGATAGCGCCCTGGAAACCTCGCAGCGCGGCCAGGATCTCCTCCCGGCTGGCCGGATCCAGGTTGTTGGTCGGCTCGTCGAGCAGCAGGACGTTCGCGCCGGACACGACCAGCAGCGCCAGCGCCAGCCGCGTCTTCTCGCCGCCGGAAAGGACGCCGGCCGGCTTGTCCGCGTCCTCGCCGGAGAACAGGAATGAGCCGAGGACATTCCGCTGCTCGGTGTCGGTGAGCTCGGGCGCGGCGGTGCGCATGTTCTCGATGATCGTCCGCTCGGTATCGAGCGTCTCGTGTTCCTGCGCGTAATATCCGAGCCGCAGGCCGTGTCCCGGCGTGACCTTTCCGGTGTCCGGCTTTTCCACGCTCGCCAGCAGCCGGAGAAGCGTGGTCTTGCCCGCGCCGTTCAGCCCGAGGACGACAATGCGGCTACCCCGGTCCACCGCCACGCTAACGTCGGTGAAAACCTCAAGGGAACCATAGGATTTCGAAAGCCCGGATGCCGTGAGCGGGACTTTTCCGCATGGTCTTGGAACCGGAAAGCGGAGTTTGGCCACGCGGTCGGACTTGCGCTCGTCCTCGAGCCCGTCGAGCAGCCGCTCCGCGCGGCGCTGCATGTTCTGTGCCGCCTTCGCCTTCGTCGCCTTCGCGTGCAGCTTGTGGGCCTGCGCCGACAGCGCGGTCGCCTGCCGCTCGGCATTGGCCCGCTCCCGCTTGCGGCGCCGCTCGTCGGCCTCGCGCTGGGTCAGGTACGCCTTCCAGCCGACGTTGTAGATGTCCAGCACGCAGCGGTTGGCGTCCAGGCAGAAGACCTTGTTGACGACCTGCTCGACCAGGTCCACGTCGTGGCTGATCACCATGAGCCCGCCGCGGTAGTTCTTCAGGTGGTCGCGTAGCCAGGCGATCGAGTCGGCGTCCAGGTGGTTGGTCGGCTCGTCCAGCAGCAGGGTCTGGGAGTCGCCGAACAGGATCCGGGCCAGCTCGATCCTCCTCCGCTGCCCGCCGGACAGCGTCTTCAGGGGCTGGTGCAGTACCCGGTCGGGCAGCCCCAGGCTGGCGGCGAGGCTTGCCGCCTCCGATTCGGCCGCGTAGCCGCCGAGCACCGTGAGCCGGTCGCTCAGGGTGCCGTACCTGCGGATGGCCTTCTCCGCGACGGCCGGGTCGTGGTGCGACATCTGCGCCTCGGCCCGGCGCAACTGCTCGCGCACCTCGTCCAGGCCGCGGGCGGACAGCACCCGGTCGAGGGCGAGAACATCCAGGTCACCGGTCCGCGGATCCTGCGGCAGGTAGCCGACACCACCGCCGCCACCGCGGCGCACGGTGCCCGCGGCGGGCAGGCCCTCGCCGGCCAGCGCCTTCATCAGCGTGGTCTTGCCGGCGCCGTTGCGCCCGACCAGGCCGATCCGGTCGCCCTCGGCTACCTGGAACGAAGCGCCGGCCAGCAGCAGCCGGGCACCAGCGCGCAGCTCAATGCCGCTCGCGACGATCATGATTTCACCACTTCAGCGATAGGCAACTATGACGGACTCGGGCGCCTGCGGCCGGGATCTGGGTGTAGCGCGGGCGGAACCTGAGCGGAACCGGGCACACGCCTCCTCCCCCGGACGGGGCCAGGCCGTCATGTCATGAGTGGCGTCATGCCACCAGCGTACCCGATCGGTGGTGAGGGGCGCGCATCGGCCACTACCTCCCACAAGGGGCTTCACTACTGACAGCTCTATCGTGTTTACTATCCGTGCCAATACGTTTCGCCACGGAGGACGACTCCATGTTTCCCCTCGATCCCGTATCCAGTCCGGACGACGGCTCGCCCGCGCGAAGCCCCGGCGGCAGGTTCGTGCGTCCCGGCGCCATCGCGTGGGGCCGAATGCCCGAGGTACCCGGCGACCCGGGTGACCCGGACGACCCGGACCGCCCCGCTGGAGCCGACGCCGCCTGCGAGGACGCCGCCTGCGAGGCGGTGGAGAAGGCACTCGCCGCCATGGCCGCGGACGACCAGATGGCCGGAGGCGACGGGATGGCCGGGGATGACGGGATGGCCGGGGGCGACGGGCGCGCCAGGGAGCTGCTCGGCGAGCTGGCCCGCGCACGCGTCCTGGTGCCGCTGCCAACCGGGCCGCATCCCGTCACCGACGGCTCGGCGGTCGTGCTCCCCGTCGTCACCTACCTTGGCGCGGAGTTCGTGCCCTGCTTCACCTCCGCCGAGCGGCTCGCCCTGTTCGCCCGGTCCCCCCTGGCCGGCCGGACCGCCGAGGGGCCGTCGCGGCGGGCAGCGGACGCGCGCCCGGTTCCGCACATCGCGGTCCCCGCGACGGCACTCGCCCGGCAGCTCCCGCCGGGCCTGGGCATGGCGCTCAACCCCGGCGCCGAGCAAAGCCTCCCGATCGGCCCGGACGGCGTCGCGTACCTGGCCGGCAACCGCCGCGGCGAGTCCGGCGGAGACGTCCGGGTCGGGCATCCCCCGGCCGAGCCGGACGCCCTGCTGCGCGAGGTAGAGCGCGGCCTGGCGCAACTGCCCGACGTCATCGCCGCGTCACGGGCCTGGCTGTCGGTCCCCGGCGCGGGCGAGGGCCTGGTCTTCTCGGTGACGCTGGAGGATCCCGCCTGCGAAGCCGCGCACGCGAACGTCGTCGGGGCGATCGAGCGCGCCGTGGCCTCGGTGCCGCAGCAGCCCGGCTACCCCATCGACGTCACGTTCCCCGGCGAGGCCGCCCCGGACCTCGTGGACGAATGGGTCGCCGCGCACGCGCCCCCCTTCTACACCCGGGAGGGCCGCGATCCGAGCGCGTAGCAGCCTGCCAACTTACAGGGCCACACCCGTCACTCCCGTACTTCATTGTCGGAGTTCCGGTCACTTCCGTGCCCGTCTCGTACCCGTTTGCCCGTGCGGAACTCCGACAAAGAACCGGGGCGGCCCCGCGAGCCGAGGAACCAGCGCAGTTTCTGGCGCAGCACCGGCAGCGAGGCCGTCGCGCCGAGCATCGCCAGGAAGCCGGGCACTTCCCAGCTGATGACCGCCCCCTGGCGGGACAAGTACAGTCCGACCTCGCGAATGCCGTACTCGTCGGAGTAGTCGAGCAGCAGGTACCCGGCGAGCTGTCTGACCTCGTCGGCGCCGAGCTTGCGGGGCATGATCGTCGCCTTGCAGTCCAGCAGGAGGCCGCCGAGGATGAAGTCCGCGTCCGCGCCGCCGATGTCCCGGCTGCCGGCGAACTCCGGGCCGCAGGCAACCGCCCGGGACGGCAGCGACCGGAACCGGGCGAAAGCCTCGTCCGAGATCTCCATCTGCCGGCCGATGTCCTCCGGGACGTATCCGGGAACCGCCGCGACCAGCTCGTCCAGGGTCGTCGCCGGGGTTGCCGACGCGAGCATGCTGTACCGCCGCACCTCTCCCGTCCGGTATACGTCCTCGTAGAACGCCGCCACGAAGCACAGCCGGGCCAGGTAGTCATCACCGATGCCGCCCGGAGCGGCGAGGTACTCCTCCACCCGCGCCATGAGGGCAGCTCCGCACTCGTGCAGCGCCCCCCTGGCCGCGGCCGGCGGTGCTCCGCGGAGCGGTCCGGTGGCGCCGACCGCCGCGATTCCCCTCGTGACCGAGTTCCCGGGCGGGCGGCCGAGCGACAGCCGGAGCCGGAAGTCGATCGCGTGCCCGAGCGCCGCCCAGGCCGGGTATCGCACGTCCGACGGCTGGACCGGGTGGGGCAGGTTCCCGATCCGCTTCTGGTAGTCCCGGACGACCCGCCAGGTGCCCGGCAGGTTCTCCATGAGGAACGCCGAAACGGGCGCCTCGGGATACCTCAGCTGCGCCGTGAGCGGGAGATCGATGAGCGGCACTCCCCCGGCCATCCCGCCGCCCGCCGGGGCGATCGCCTTCTCGTAGTCATCCGCCCAGCCCAGGCCCGTGATATCCAGCGTCTTCCTGGCCCGCGTGACCGCGACGTAGATCAGGCGCGCCTCTGCCGCGCTGAGCGGGTGCTGCACCCCGTCGTCATCGGCGGACGGCGGGCCGAAGCCGGGGCCGATGCGGACGCTGCCCCACTCCCGGCCCTTCGCCTTGTGCGCCGTGGAGACCGTGACCGTCGCTTCCTCTTCCCTCGACAGCCGGTCCACCGCGCCGATGATCGTCTCCGCCCCGTAGGAGTCGACCAGGTCCACGAGCGACTTCAGGTCGTGAGCCGAGCTGTCGTTCTCGGCGTACTCCTGGACCGAGGCCCAGTCCGGGAACAGGAACAATTCCGGGTGACTCGTCGGCTGGCCGGCCTTGAGCTCGCGCGCGGCCTCGGCGAGCTTGCGCAGCGCGGCGCCGCCGCCGGTGATGGCAACCGGCACCCCGGCTTCAAGGAAGCCCAGCACCTCGTGCATCACGTCGGCGTTGCCGCGGCACAGCACGGCGTCCGGGGCGTTCAGGGCGTCCGGGGACCGGGTCCGCGTCACGCGGGAATCCCCGGGGCCGGCGCCCGCCAGCCGCATGTCCGACCCGGCATGCCGAAGCCACCGGTTGGCGACCTCCGCGATCGCGGGCCCGAACCGGAAGGACCGGGTCAGCCGTGCTTGCCGCGCGGGAAACCCGGTCATCACGTCCCGGGCCGCGCGCCAGGCGTAGATCTGCTGCGCCGGATCCCCGACGCAGATCCGCTGCGCGGCCTGGGCGAGGAAGATCGCCTCCAGCACCGGATTCGTGTCCTGGGCCTCATCGAGCATGATGAAATCGCCCGGCAGGACCGGGCGGGTCATCGCCCATATCTTCATGTAGTGGTCGTGCTCGAACCGGAGGCGGCCGGATGTCGCGCGCAGGTCGTCCCAGGCCCTTTCCGCATAACGGGTCATGGCGACTGCCACGTAGTCAGTGGCTGCTGGATTCAGCCCGTTGACCGGTTCCATGTGCCTGGCCATCGGCTCGGTGTCGTTGCTGTAGCAGAACCTGCGAACCATGTTCATGACCAGGCGCGCCTGGTGGAACCTGGTGATGCGGGCGCCGTCGACATCCAGGTCGCCGGTGATGCCGAGCAGCCGCGCGGTCCGGGCCGTGGGAATCCGGGCCGCTCCCAGCCGTTCGGCGTAGGCGCGCCCGACGGCCGCGTAGGCGATGGAGTGGGCGGTGCGGCATTCGACGTTCGGCCCGAAGCGCTGCTGGGCATCGCTGCGCGCGGCGCGGTTGAACGCCATGTACAGGCCGCGCGCCCGCGTGGCCGCCGCCATCATCACGAGCGTCGATGTCTTGCCGGTGCCCGCGCCGGCCACTACCGCTAGGTCGTTACCGCTGGTGAAGGCGTCCCGGGCACGCACCTGCTCTTCGGTTGGCTCGGCCTTCTTCCCGGCGCTCAGGTCAGTCCCCGTCCCTCTTGCCACACATAGCTACTATATGTAACGCAAGTCTCCCTCGTGGTGACTTCTGGACACTGACGCAAAACAGGGCGGTCAGCCCCGAGGGCCGCTAGGCCGAGAGGGCCAGCACCTGGTCCGCGAGCGACTGCCGGTCGGTTCCCGGCTGGATATGGGGGCTGTCCTTGGCCGCCCCCTGGATCGCGTGCCGGTCGGCTCGCTCCAGGTTGTGCCAGCACAGCAGCGCGAGCCGAAGCCCCTGGAACTGCTCGTTGGCGGTGCGGGAATCGGCGATGGCCGAGATGATCGTCGCCCCGTCGGCCAGCGAGGGGTCGCCCTGCATCAGCCCGATCGTCACCACGCGCAGCATCGGCGAGGCGTCCTTGAACAGCGCCCTGACCTCGGTCGCGCTCAGCTTCTCCCGCCGGGACAGCGCGGCCGCCCGCTGGACCAGCAGGTCCTGCAGGTAGACCTTGGCGTCGAGGTGCTGTGGCTCGCGCAGCTCCTCATGAACGAAAGCGTAGGATTCGGCGAACCTGGCCAGGTCGGCGCGGTCAAGGAGCCGTCCCGTCCCCGGGCCGCCCCGCTCACCGGCCTCCCGGCCCAGGTACCGGCCCAGGTGGAGGTCAAGGCCATCGGCGATGGCCGGAAGCCGCCCGACCCGGCCGAGCGCGAACGGGCTAACGACCAGCAGCGCCCCCACGACGAGAAGGGCGATCACGCCCCCGTCGCCAGCCGAGAAGAGCGCCTTCACCACGCCCACGACGAGCAGCGCCAGACCAGCCACGCCGATGACCGAGCGCGTTCCCTGAGAGGACATCCCTCACCTCCAACCTCCCTGCATTATGCGTGCCCGGTATACCCCGTAAGACCATAAATCCCGATCTTTCATCCGAACGGATCATCCCGCCTCCCTGCCCCTACCGCCTCCCCATCGAGGCAAGGCGTCGTTGTAGTCAGGGGCCCGAAGGTCCGGATGGCGCCGAGCGCCGGGCACGAGATGGGCGATGGCTGGGGCGTCGATGCTGGGGGTATGCGGGCCGGAGGCGGGGCGCATGTCCGGTTCTGCGGGGGTATGCCCGAGGCGCGGGGGTGTTCGGGACGGGCCGCGCCGCGGCGACAGAGATCCGCGTGGAGGATATGTGAGGGTGGAGAGCACATATCCTCCACGCGGGCGTGATCGCGGCCTGGACTGATACCCCAGCGGGTATTCGAGGATCGTGAATTGGCCAACAGGATCACCCAGACAACAGCGATGGCATCCCCGCGTACACGATCCCGCGGCAGCGGTGGCGCCATTGCTGTCGCTGCGGCCCGGCGCGGCGGCGGGCGTGAAGGCGAAGCTACACCGCGTAAATTGACGGGTTATATCCGGCGGGTGATGATGGCCGTGTCGTTCTTCGGCTCTTCAGGCATCACCGGGACTCCAGGAGCGGGACACGTGAAGATCATCGGGGCGGGGCTTCCGCGCACTGCGACGTTCACCCAGAAAATATCGCTGGAAATGCTGGGCTTCGGTCCGTGCTACCACATGGCCGAGGCCATGGACAGGCCCGATCGCATGGCCCAGTGGATCGACGCGTTCAACGGGAACCCGGGCTGGGACGCGATCTACGACGGCTTCGCGGCCACCGTGGACTGGCCGGGAGCGTACTACTACCGGGAACTGGCCGAGGCCTTCCCGGACGCGAAGGTCCTGCTCAGCGTGCGGGACGGGGCCGCGTGGGCGCGGAGCATGCGCAATACCATCTGGGACATGGTGTTCGGCGACTCGCCGGTGCACCACCTGATGATGGCCCAGTCGCGGATCGACCCGGTCCGGCAGCGGTTCACCGAGACGCTCCTGGGGATGACCACGGAATCAGGCATGTTCGGACCCGACCCGGAGAATTTCGACGAGAAGACGCTGGCCGCGAGCATGGAGCGGCACAATGCGGAGGTACGCCGGCTTATCCCGAAGGAGCGGCTGCTGGAATGGTGGCCGGGTGACGGCTGGGAACCGCTGTGCGAATTCCTGGAGGTGCCGGTTCCCGCGGCGGCGGTGCCGCACGTCAACGACTCGGCCGGCTTCGGTGCCATGATGACCGAGACCTACCTGGGAGCGCTGAACCAGTGGTGGCGCGAGCAGCGGCTGGCGCCGACGGGCTAGGCCACGGCGGGTTAAGCTACAGCGGTGAGCCAGGTACCGACCGTGCTCGTCCCGGGGCTGCTCTGCTCGCCCCGCCTGTACGCCGAGCAGCTTCCGGCCCTGTGGCGGTTCGGGCCGGTCAGCGTGGCGAGCCATCACCACGACGACAGTGTCCCCGCGATCGCCGGCCGGATCCTCGCCTCGGCGCCCCCGCGGTTCGCGCTCGCCGGGCTCTCGATGGGCGGGTACCTGGCCTTCGAGATCATGCGCCAGGACGCCGGCCGGGTGACCCGGCTGGCCCTGCTCAACACGTCGGCCCGCCCGGACACCGCCGAGCAGGCCCGTGGCCGCCGCGACCAGATCGCGCTGGCCCGGGACGGCCGGTTCACCGAGGTGGTCGATGCCCTCTACCGGCGCTGGGTGCGCCCGGCCCGGCGCGGCGACCGCGAGCTGGAGCGGACGATGCGCCAGATGGCGGACGAGACCGGCCCCGAGGCGTTCGCCCGCCAGCAGGCCGCCATCATGAACCGCCCCGATTCCCGCCCCGGCCTCGCCGCGATCGATTGCCCCGTGCTCGTCGTCGCCGGGGCCGACGACGACGTCACTCCCCCCGAGCACGCCGCGGAGATCGCTGGCCTCATGCCGAAGGCGCGACTGGCCGTGATACCGGACTGCGGCCACCTGTCCACGCTGGAGCAGCCGGCCGCGGTCCGCCAGGCGCTGACCGACTGGCTAGCGCAAGCTCCGGAGGGAGTGGGGGCTGGGGAGACGGAATGATCCGTTCGGGAAAAAGGGTTTTTAGGGATGCCCGAACTACCTGAAGCCGAGTCTGCCCGCGCCGTTATCGAGCGGACGGCTCTCGGCCGGAAGATCGCCGCGCCGTCGATGTGCCTGGTCCACACCGCCCCCGCCGGGCAGATCGCCGCGGCCCTGACCGGGACGGCGCTGACCACGGCGCACCGGAGGCGGCGGCCCGGTCCTCGGAATCCACCTCGGAATGTCCGGAAAAATCGTGATCGCTGATCCCGACGGCACCGAGACCGACGGCGGCGACTACTGGAAGCGCGGCCGCGCCACCGGCGACTACCGCCACACCCGGTTCTCCCTGGCCTTCGCCGACGGCGGCGTGCTGCGGCTCATCGACCCCCGCAGGCTCGGCCGCGTCCGGCTCGACCCGCCGCTTGAGGATCTCGGCCCCGACGCCGCGACCATCAGCGAGGCCCAGTTCGCGGCCGCGATCGAGCGCCGTTAAGGTCCGGCTGCTTGACCAGCACGCCCTGGCCGGGGTGGGCAAACTGGTGGCCGACGACACCCTGTGGCGGGCCGGGGTGTACCCGGGTCGTCCGGTTGACGTCCTTACCGGCCCCGAACGCCAGCGGCTTTACCGGGCGCTGCGCGACACGATCGACCAGGCGCTGCGCGACGGCGGCGTGCACGTCCTCCCCCTGGTCCCCCACCGCCGCCCTGGCGGCCACTGCCCGCGGGACGGTGCCGAACTGCGCCGTTCCAAGGTGGGCGGCCGGACAACTTTCTGGTGCCCCGCCCACCAGTCCTAGAGGGCAAGCTCCTGGTCGGCGAGCGACCGCCGGTCGGTCTCTCAGATGGCTAGCGCATCCGCCCTGCCCCCTACAATAATATCCTATTATTACGACTGTTTTTCTTTGTATGCGGAGCGGTTGAAATACAGTCCCTTGAATCGTTCCAATCCAACCGTTTGCTGTACAAAGCCATCCGGTCTTCCTGAGAGCAGTCTCACACGGTACGGAATGCGTTGATTATCACCTTTGTCCCACGTCCTGACCCGGCGACGCGGCGACGCGGCGACGCGGCGATGAGTTCCGGGGGCGGCGGGCGTCCTACCTGGTACAGGCTCAGCTCACCAACCAGGAGGCGACCACCAATGGCCGACGAGAACATCAGCGCGACCACGATCATCAACGCTCCGGCCGAGGCCGCCTTCGCGGTCCTCGCCGATCCCTCCAGTCACGCCGCGATCGACGGAACCGGCTGGGTCCGCGAACCCGTCGACCGCCAGCCGCTGACCGAGGCGGGACAGGTCTTCCGGATGGCGATGTACCACCCCGAGCACCCGGACGGGAACTACGAGATCGCCAACCAGATCCTGGTATTCGACCCGCCCCGCGCCATCTCCTGGAAACCGGGCTATGACACCGGCGACGGCACCCTCGGCTTCGGCGGCTGGACCTGGCGCTACGACCTGGCCCCGACCGGGCCCGCCGGGACCGAGGTCACGCTCACCTACGACTGGTCGGCGGCCCCGGCCCCCGTCCGCGAGCGCTTCCAGTTCCCCGCCGCGCTTCCCCCGGGCCACCTGGACAATTCCCTCGCCCACCTCGCCACCCTGGTCACCGGCTGACGGGGACCGGCGTGATCGTGCGGTCGCAGTTTCCCTTGCTCCGCTTCACGAGTTCACCGTTGGGGCGGTCGCTCGACGCTACCCACTCCCTGGCCGCGTCCGCTGACCGCCCCCCGGCCATCTGCCGGGCCACCAGCCGTTGCTCCCTCAGCCAATCCGCCGCGTCGACGTACCACAGGTGGTCGATGAAACGCCGCGCCTCCCGCCACCACGGGTCGTCCAGCGCGAGGTAATTCCCCTCGGTGACGACCAGCCGGGCATCCGCGGGAACGATCAGCCCCGCGGCGATGGGCTCGTGCAGGGAACGGTCGTAGGCGGGAACGTAGATGTCATCACCCGAGTCGGCCGCCAGCCGGGAAAGCATGGCGACGTAGCCTCCGACGTCGAACGTGCCCGGTGCGCCCTTGCGGTTCTCCAGCCCGAGCCGCTTCAGCTGCGCGTTGGACAGGTGGTAGCCGTCCATCGGGAAATAGGCGGCCCAGGCCTGGCCCATACACGCGCGGGCGCAGGTCACGATGAATTCGGCCAGCGTGGACTTCCCCGCGCCCGGAGGCCCGGCCAGTCCCAGGACGACCCTGCGTCCCCCGGCCGACTTCACGGCATCCACGGCTTCCCGCGCGGCAGCGTTCGAGTCCGTCAACCGGCCGTCACCTTCCGTCCGGTTAGTCGGTCATGCCGCTCTGGGTTTCCGTGCGGTCGGTGGCGGGCGGCGGGGTGGGCGACAGCGCCGAGATCTCCTCCCGCAGTTCCGGGGTCATGTCGACCTTCAGCGCGTCGAGGGAGTCCTCAAGCTGGGTCAGGTTGCGGGCGCCGATGATCGGGGCGGTGATCGCCGGGTGCGCCATCGTCCAGGCAACGGCGAGGGTGGCGGGCTTGACGTCGCGGGCGGCGGCGAACGCGGTGAACCGGTCGGCCGTCTCGTAGTCGCTGTCCAGGCTGTACCGGGCGATGTAGCGCTGGTGCTCGACGATGCGCCCGGTTTCCGGGCGCTTGCCGGTGCCGTACTTCCCGGTGAGCAGGCCGCCGCCCAGGGGGCTGTAGGAAATGACGCCCAGGTTCTCGGCGCGGGCGAGCGGAAGGATCTCGACCTCCGCCTGCCGCCGCACCAGGTTGTACATCGGCTGGACGAGCGCGAACCGGGCCAGGTGCTCGCGGGCGGAGATGCCGAGCGCCGTGGCGATCTGCCACGCCGCCCAGTTGCTCACCGCCGGGTAGAGGATCTTGCCCTGGCGCCGCAGGTAGTCCAACGCCCCGAGGGTCTCCTCGATCGGCGTGTCGTTGTCGAAGGCATGCACGAAGTAGAAGTCGAGCCGGTCCGTGCCGATGCGTTGCAGGCTCGCCTCGACGGCCCGGGTGAGGTGCCGGCGGGACAGCCCCCGCGCGTTGGTGTCCGCGCCGACCGGGAAGTAGGCCTTCGAGGTGATGACTACGTCGTCCCGGCTGCCGGCGATGAGGCGGCCGAGGATCCGTTCGGCTTCGCCGTCGTTGTAGATGTTGGCGCAGTCGAAGAAGTTGATCCCGGCGTCGCGGACCCGGCGGAACATCTGGCCCGACATGTCCTCGTCGGCATCCCCGCCGAACGACATCGTCCCGAAGCACAGCGGCGATACCCGCACCCCAGTGGATCCCACGGTCACATAGCTCATGGACCCATCTTGTCAGGGAGGTTCTTGCCGGGAAGGCGCCGGGTGCTGCCATTTCCGCCGGTACCTGGCGACCGCGAGGTAGCCGTGGCTTGCATGGTTCACGCCCTCGACGCGATCTTCGCCATTCAGAGGTGCTCCAGGAAGTCGTCCTCGGCCATGACTTCGATCTCCTGTCCCGCCCTTCGCAACTCGACGGCGCGGTTGGCCTTTCTGGAGAGAACGGCTCCCGGCGCGAGCGTGTTGGGGTTCAGGTCGCCCACGACCAGGATGTTGGTCCTCTTGGTCACGTCCCGTTCCGGGATGCCGCCGACTTCGCTGACGTCGTTCCACGCTTCCTGGCGCCCCCTGGACTGCAGCGCCCCGGTAAAAACGACCACCTTCCCGTAGAACGGATGCTCCGGGTCGGCGTCGGGGTTCGCGCCAGGCGCGGTCAGCGGCTGCCGCCCGGCGGCACCAGAAGCGCGGGCCTTCGGGGATGCGGTTCCGAGAGCGGGCCTCTTCGCGCATCGGACATAGCGGCCTGGTTCCAGTGACCCCAGGCGCACCTCAAGGGATTCTGCCAGCGCATCCAGGCTGTCCGTGCCCTGGCGTTGGGCCAGTGCGACCGCGACCAGCGCCGCGCCGCGAGCATTGATGAGCGGCCGGTGCCGACCGTCCAGCGTTACGCCGCAGGCGTCGGCGACGAATGGCATCCGGTAAAACGGCAGTTCAAGCGCCCGCCGGGCCAGCGTCAGGGTGCACAGGAAGCGGAGCCGCGGCCACTGCATGCCTTCAGCGTCCCATGCAGCCCGCATCATCCGGATATCCCAGTCGGTGCCGTGCGACACCAGCATGTCCGTCCCGGCGTATGAAGCGATCCACTCGGCTACCTCGGGCCATGCCGGCGCGTTTGCCGCGATGCCGGCGGTGACACCGTGATACTCCGACAGTCGCTCGTCGAACTGATCAAGCCCCTGCGGTGGCCGCACCGGGCCGCCTCTCTTGTCGACGATCTCTCCGTTCCGGACCCGGACCAGTCCTATCCCGCACACTGAGCCCGGCAGCTTATGGTTGGCCGTCGCCACGTCGAGCGCCGTGAAGTCGAGCACTCCCCTGATCACCTTTCGTACTCGAATCGGAGCTAATCGCGTTATATCAGCTGCCGATACGGGCAGGACGACATCCCGCCACTAGAGGATTCGTACGCACATCGTTAACATTAGTGACCGTTGGGTAGCTTCAACGGCTGGCGACAGGGGGCCTGCGGTGCCACGTCCCGCGAGATGAAGGGACTTGAGTTCCAGGCGGTAGCCGTGTTCGGGGTATCGGAGGGCGGCGTGCCTCCGGCTGCCGTGGTCACTCCCGCGAAGACGGATCCGGTCGCGCACGCGCAGGACCTCCAGCGGGAGCGGTGCCCCGCTGTTCGTTGCTTGCACGCGGGACCCCCGAGATCATCTGTACGTGTTGTACAGCGGGGCGTCGAGCCCGTTTCGCTCGATTCTACAGAGCTGATTTCATACTTCTACGAACTGAAGAATATAATTCATTTTGTGGAAAGAAGGCCAGCGCCATCGCTCCTGCCCGTCCTGCGCTCCCAGCAGCAGGGAGAGATCCTCGCGCTGCTGCTGGGCGATCCGGACCTCGAACTCAGCCTTACAGAGATCTCCGAGCGAACAGGCGCCCCAGGCCCGTCTGTCTTCCGGGAGATTGAGCGGGCCGAGCAGGCAGGACTGCTCGCGACTCGTAGGGTGGGCCGCACGCGGCTGGCCCGTGCCAATACCGCAAGCCCGTACTATGCCGGGCTAGCAGAGGTGTTGACCCGGGCTTTCGGCGTGCCAGCCGTGCTCGCTGATGCTCTCGAAGACGTCACCGGGATTTCTGCAGCCTACATCTATGGATCCTGGGCTGCCCGGCATGCAGGACAGCCCGGACAGCGGCCCGTCGGCGACATTGATGTGCTCGTGCTCGGCGACCCCGAGCGAGATCAGCTTTACGAGGCGCTCGACAGCGCCGAGCAGCAGCTAGGCAGGTCCGTCGAGGCGACGATCCGCAACGCGGACTGGCTGGAAACAGGAACCGGCGCGTTCCACGACACCGTGGCCAAGCGCCCCCTGCTCATGCTCGACCTGCCGCGCCGGTAACGAACCGGCCGGGCGGCGACTCCTCCAGCAGCGTTCTCACCCCGGACACGGCATCCGTCGCCTTGCCGATCGCCCACGACGTGTCTGCCTCAGTGATCGGCACCGCCCTGGGGTCAAAGTACTGTGCCGAGTGCCGGGTGCGCCGGAACCTCTCCGCAGGAGCCGCAGCTGCGGTTGTACCGACGCGCAGCGACGCCCGCTTGAGCAGAGCCTCCGACTGCGACGCAAGATCCTCCGCCTCGATGTTCTCCAAGCGCCCCCTGCCGATGAGGTATTGAACGGTCCGCTCACCCTTTTGCCAGCGAGCCATGGCCACTCCCCCCTGCCCCGATGAAGCGCCATCCCCCAGCGCCCGATTAATCGCTAATAACGGAAAGTAAGGATACCGAGCCAAGTCGTACTCGACAGGGGATTACACCAATCGTGTCAGGAAGGCCAAGGCGTCGTCGCGAGTTGAAGGTTGTCAAGAAACATAGGCCGCGATCTTCTCCGATAGTCCGCTTATCTCGGCGAGGAGCAGGGCTGGAGGCTGTGACAGGTCCAGGGAGTGGCAGACGATCTCCACGCCCGAGCCGCGGACCACGTGGTGGGCCGGGGTCTCGTTGCCCGCGGCGTAGATGAGGTGCCCGGTAGGCAAGCCCAGGACCGTGCAGTAGGCCAGGAGCTGGTACAGGTCCGCGTTCGGGTAGCCGGACGGCTTTTCCGCCTTGTACTTGGCGTCGGCCACGGCGACGACGGAACCGCGCACGCGCCACACGATGTCGGGGCAAAGCGGCACCCAGCACGCCGGCCCGGACCGGCGTGACGTCGCCGAACTCCCGCAGCAGCCGCCGGAGCATCCGCGCCGACTCCTCGTCCACCCGCGGCACCTTCAGCATCCGTTCCATCGCCGTTCGCAGGATCCGGTTTTCCGGGATGTCCACCGTGAACTCGTCGTGCCGGACCTCCAGCGGCAATGGCAGGCCGTGGTGCCGCGACAGTTGCGCCGCCTCCAGCAGCCGGCCGCGCAGCACCGGCGAGCTCTATTTCCTGGGACGTCGCGAGTTACTATAGTTGTCGTCTACTGTCGAGCAGAGATGAGCTGACAGCATCACGGTTCCGGACAAGCGGGGCTGCCGTTACTACACTCATGAGGAGGCTGCTGGTGATCGCACGGAGGTACGACATGGCTGGACAGGCAACGGGGCGGGAAGAGCCCTTGATTCCGCGCCCAGGCCTTACGCTGCCCGAGATCCGGGAAGCGGTAGCCACGGTCGCACCTGGGCGCCTGCCCGAGATGTTCACCAAGATGCAGGACGCCTTCACCAGGGCTGGCGAGCAGAACAGCGTCATTCCGATCAACATGTTCTACCGGGAATGGGCGGTCATCGTGGAGATCGAGCGCCACCCCGGCACCGCGCGGCGGCTTCACGACGCCGAGCAAGCCCTCACAAGCGACGACCCCGCCGTCCGCGAGTCCGCCATCGCCGCGGCGGGCGACATCGTCCGCGCCGCCCACCAGGCAGTAACCCCGGAGTAGCCGGTGAGCGAGTGGCACTGGGAAATCCACCCCGGCGACCTCCTCGACGGACTCCCCCCAGAAGCCCTTAAGGAATTTGACCGCCTCGCGCATGAAATCACCGTGCGCGATTCCATGATTTACCTGGACGGGAAGAACTTCGCGGGTGATACTCCCGGTCTCCGGACGGAGACAAGGGGCATGCTTATGGTGTACTACCTGACGGATGTCCGCGGCGAGAAGGTCGTCTTCCTGCAAGTGTCCTGGTTCGGGTAGATCCAGCGCCCGGTGAGATTACGGGCACTACCCGGCGCTGCCAGTGCGTACGAACTAGACACAACGGAGTTGAGCATGCATCGCCTGCCGGTACGGGTGGAGGACATTGCCCTGCTCGGCGTCAGGGTTGCCGCGTACGTGGTCACCGACTGGGCGGAGCATCGGCGCCGGGAGGCGGCGGGAATAACTGCGGTGACCGATCCCGCCCTGCTCGACCGATTACTCGATCTGCCGATCGATGTTCCCGTGAGGGATGCGGTGATCTGGGCCGAGATGGCGGGCCAGGCCCCCGCCATCGTCGAGCGCGCCGGAGACGGCGCTAGTGTCACGCGGCTGCTAAGGTCGCCGCTTGCGACTGAAGACGTGACCATCAGCGCCGCTGTCGGCCGGGAACTGGCCGCGGTCCAGGACGTGAGCCTGTTCGCTGGCTTCACGCGCCGGTGGATGGTGGCGTCGTGCGATCAGCTGCCGGACGTGGTGCAGTTGGAGGCCAAGCTCTGCGGGGTCGGCGTCCTAGGACCGGAAGGAAAGGTAGTCTTGCCAGCCGCCCCTCCTGCCTCTGTACTCATCGACAAGTGGTCGTGGCTCTGGAGGAGAAGATCTACCACGGCGGCCGGATCACTGCATGGGAGGGTGGGTCTTCTTGGCCCACGAGGGAGTCACGGCGGACGGTACGAGCAGCGACTCTCCGTTCGGTACCTGGATTGTCCGGCCGGGGGCCGGTCGCCTGGATGACCTCGCGCGCGCAGGACGGAGTGGTGCCATGGTCTCGGCCGCCGGTTTCCGGCAAGACGGCCATCACCGTATTTCCCGGAATCGTGTAATTCGTTCCGCTACCGTGGCCTGGCAGAAGGGCAACTGACCAGCGCGGAACGGGGAGTACGTGAGCGAGACCGCGGTCGCCGAACCGGCCGAACTGTCCAGCCCGGGCGGCGGGGCGGAGCTGTCCCGGACCCAGATGAACGTGGTGTTCGGCACGATCATGCTCGGCATGCTGCTGTCGTCGCTGGACCAGACGATCGTCTCCACGGCCCTGCCGACGATCGTCGGCGACCTGGGTGGCGCCGGGCACGTGAGCTGGGTCGTCACGGCCTACATGCTGGCCCAGACCGTCTCCACCGTGCTGGCCGGGAAGTTCGGCGACATCTTCGGCCGCAAGCGGGTCTTCCAGATCGGCGTCGCGGTCTTCATCGTCGGGTCGTTCTGCTGCGGCCTGGCCAGCAGCCTGGTGATGCTGATCGCGTTCCGCGCGGTGCAGGGGCTGGGCGGCGGCGCGCTCACCGTTACCTCGACCGCGCTGATCGCCGATGTCATACCGCTGCGGCTTCGCGGGACCTACCAGGGCGTGATGGGCGCCGTGTTCGGGGTGACGACTGTCATCGGGCCGCTGCTCGGCGGGGTCTTCACCGACGACCTGTCGTGGCGGTGGGTGTTCTACATCAACGTGCCCATCGCGATCATCGTCATCGCGCTGGCCGCGCGGACCATCCCGCAGGTGGTCAGCGGCACCAAGCCGAGGATCGACTACCTGGGCTGCCTGTTCATCGCGCTCGGCGCCACCGGGCTCACCCTGGCCACGTCCTGGGGCGGCACCCAGTACGCGTGGGGGTCGGCCACCATCATCGGCCTGTTCGCCGCGTCGGCCGCGACGCTGGTGATCTTCGTGTTCGTGGAGCTGCGCGCGCCCGAGCCCATCCTCCCGATGCGGCTGTTCCGCAGCCGCGTGTTCAGCGTGTGCTCGGTACTGAGCTTCATCGTCGGCTTCGCCATGATCGGGTCGATCACGTTCCTGCCGACGCTCCTGCAGTACGTGAACGGCGTGTCCGCGACCTCCTCCGGCCTGCGCATGCTGCCCATGGTCATCGGCCTGCTGGCCACCGCGATGGCCAGCGGCACCGTGGTCGGCAAGACCGGCCGGTACAAGATCTTCCCGATCGCGGGGTCCGCGGTCACCGCGGCCGGCCTGTACCTGATCTCCCGGATGGGCGCGGGCACCGGCTTCTGGATCGAGTCGCTGTGCCTGCTGGTCCTCGGCGCGGGCATCGGCCTGATCATGCAGATCCTCACCCTGGTCGTGCAGAACACCGTGCCGTATGAGGATCTGGGGACCGCCACCTCGGGCGTCACGTTCTTCCGCACCCTGGGCGGCTCGTTCGGCGCCTCGATCATGGGCAGCATCTACGCCAACCAG
Organism: Nocardiopsaceae bacterium; assembly: GCA_017354375.1. Classification (GTDB taxonomy): domain Bacteria; phylum Actinomycetota; class Actinomycetes; order Streptosporangiales; family Streptosporangiaceae; genus Trebonia. The sequence goes on from JAFMRC010000002.1 coordinate 36,819, forward strand.
CTGGCCGGGAACCTGGCGGCCGCCCTGGTGAAAGCCCGGATCCCGGCCGCCGCGGTGTCCAGCCCGGCCCTGGTGCACAAGCTCCCGGCCGCCGCCCGGAACCTGGTCGTCGGCGCGTACTCGGCGTCCCTGCAGCACGTATTCCTGTTCGCCGTGCCCATCGCCGTCGTCGCCCTGCTGCTGGCCGTCTTCCTGCCCCAGGTCCAGATGCGCGGCGTGACCAGCGCCTCGGGCGTGGGCGACGGGTTCGCCATGCCGGAGGGCACCGACAACGAGCAGCAGCTGGCCAACATCGTCGGCCAGATCCTTCGCCGCGACGACGCCCCGCGCCTGCCCGGGATCCTGGCCCGCTCCGGGTCGGGCCTGGACGTCGCGACCGCCTGGGGCGTCATCGGCGTGTTCATCCACGAGCGGGTGTCCGGCGGGCCGCTGCCCGAGGCGTCGGTAGAGGCCCGGGTCGGCGTTCCCTCCGGTGTCCTGACCCCGTTCTACGCCGGGGTCGCCGAGGCCGGCTACCTGACCCGGGACGCCGACGGCCTGCTCGCGCTGACCGACCGGGGCCGGGCCGAGGCCGAGGTGCTCGCCGCCACCTGGAAGGCGTGGCTGATGGGCGAGCTGCACGACTGGCTGGCCGAGCACCACGTGACGCCGGAGCAGGAGACCCGGGTCCAGGCGGCCATCGGCCGCATCGCCCTGCGCCTGGTCCGCGAGGCCGCTTCGGAGCCCAGGCACGAGGCCATCGCCGCCGCGGCCTAGTCCCGAGCTACCAGGTGACGTTCCTGGAGTCGGTATGCTGCCCCGGGTGGGTTCGAAGAAGCGGAAATCGAGCAAGAAGCCGCGGCAGCGGCCAGGGGTGAGCGGGAACCCGGCGCTGCGGGACGATAGGGCCGCGACGGCACCCCGGTTTTCTATCAGAGACGAAGATCCGGTTTTCCCCGGCCTGGACTTCGGACCCGGGGCCTAGAAGGCGGGGAGGGGCTGAACGAGCTTCTCCAGATGGCCCGGACCATGGGGGGCGCGCCCGAGCCCTCGGACTGGTGGCCAGCGTCCCACGAACGGGTCCTGGAACGGGCCCGGGACGCCGACTGGCCGTCGGATCCCGGAGGAATCGAGGAGACGACCTGCACGATCATCGGACAGCAGGTCATCGAGAACACCGCTGAGCATCAGACCGGCCACCACTTCAGGCCGTGGCTCACCTCTCTGGTCTCCCGCGTCGGTGAGGCTGTGCGGGACGGCGCCGTATCCGCCAGGGGCGAGGACTGGCGGTCCTTGTGGTCGCTGCTGCGCGGGCTTGTCCTCATCGCTCCCCTGGTCACGGCGAGCGACGAGTTCAAGGAGGTCTTCCCCGACATCCGGTTCGCGTACGAGACGGCAATGGCCGAGGCGGAGAAGACGGCCGCGGAACTCGCGCAGGCCGGACTGCTCGCGGACGAATGGCCGGTGCCGGAGGCCCGGCCCGCCGGAACCCCGCTGGTCGCCCGGGATGCGTACGGGAGCCGGTTCCTGATCGCGGCGCCCTTCGCGTACTCCGGTCCGCCCTCCGGGGAAACGGCTGACGGGGAAACGGCTGGCGGGGACGCGATCGCCGACCACTGGTACGCCTGGGACGTGGACATGTGCTGGATCGACATGGTCGTGGCGGCCGGGGTTTTCCGTTCCGAGGCGGAGGCGCTGTCGGAATGGCGGTCGGCCGTGGGGGCTATAGCCGCTTCGTCGCAGCGGTCCGCCTGCGAGCCACCTGTCGCGAAGTGGCTGCTGGGTTCCTATCTGAAGGGCAGTGTCTTCGGGGACATGCAGCAGGGCAATGAGCCCGAGGAACTGCTGCGGGAGGTATTCCGGAGCCGCCGCCGCGCCGAGATCCTGGCCGGCGCGGGACTCGCCGGCGATCCCGATGCCGATCAGGATCCCGGTTCCGGTCCTGGGAGAGACCGGTTCCTGAAGCAGAATCCGAGCTGGGCTCGCAAGATCCGTAACGAGTTCCGGAAGTGGCACGCCGGGCGCTACGGCAGGCGCGTCGCCGAGGTCTCCCAGACCGCGGAGACCATCATCGACAAGTGGGGTCCGCATGACCCGTTCGATGAGCGCTCGTTCTTCGCCTGCTCCCCGCACCGGATCGAGAAGGCCGCCGTCCTGATCGGCGACGGATTCTTCGACGATTACGCTGCCCGCGCGTTCCGGGTCCTGCCGGACTGGGTGCGGTGGTGCGCGGAGCGGAGCGAGATCAGCGGCGAGGCGGCGGAGCGATCGTTCGCCGTCGCGCGGGCTGTGTCGGATCTGGCCGCGGAGAAGGGACCGTACGCCGTCGTGGGGCGGTACGAGGACGACGAGCCGTTCCGCCGGGCGGAGTGAGAAGAAAGTCGCCCTGGCCTTCTCGACGAGCTGCCGCGAGAACTCGCTACAAGGCAGGCATCCGCCGCAGCTCCAGATTTCGCCAGTCTCAGCTACGAGGGACCGATCGCCCTGTCCGCGTCAGCGAGGCAGGCGGGGCAGGTTCTTTCGAGGCCGTCCTCGTCTCGGTTTCGGCGGCCGCCACCCGTCAAGATCCGCGTCGGATAGTTCTAGGGCCTGCTGCTCTCGAGCCAGGAATCTACGCACGTCACTCCCCGGTTCTCCATCCCAAAGCGGTGGCTCAGGAGACGGGTGCCACAGCTCAAGCCAGAACAACAGCTCCCGTAGACCCGCAAGAAGAGGCCTCAGCCGTTCGGCATCTCCGCCCCCCGAGTTCTTACGAGTTTCGATGATGTCAGCGAGAACCCGCGCACGCTCCGCATGGCTCCACCCGGCCCAGCCCAGCAACTGCTCCTCATCCGGCGAGGTGGAGGGGTAGGAGATGAACCGCTCGTTCGGGACGTCGAATTTTCCTCTCAACCGCCAGTATGCAGGTTTGAGGAAGTCCATGGATGAATACCTCGGCGGAGGCAAAATTTCGGCATGTCGGCTGTTCTTCGCCAATTCACGTTGCAGGTGCCACGTCTCAGTCCATGCATCATGCTTCGGCAGACCCGACTCTGAGTACCGCAACGCGGCCAGGTACGGTACATGCTCAGCCTGCGTAAGGTCGGCGACTACATCGACAGGTTCGGCCGCCTCTCCCGCATAACGCCTAGCCATCTCGATAAAGTCTTGTTCGCTGCTCAACTGCCGGGCAAGCTCTCGCGCCGTCAGCGGACGCGGGCGGCCCGAATCAGGATCGTACCAGAGGCGACGATCTTCACAGCGGTCAAGCAGCCAGTTGCGGATGGCTCCCTTCTCCTGAAGCTCCCACGATGGAGATGCCCATCGCCGTTTGAACTCCGGTCGCTCGACCAGCCAGATATGAGGATCGTGCTCGATGACCCGGATCCGGTTCTCGACAATTTCCTTGTAGCTGGCGGGCCAGCGACTCGGTATCTCGGTGACCGGTTGAATGCCGTTCCGTTCGAACCACGTGGTATCAGCCTCTCCGCGGTCAATACGGCGGGCCAGGACAATCTCGAACGCGCGCTCTCCCGGTATCAGCTCTGGGACGGCATCCACCGGAGCTAGGAAATCATCCGCCTTATCGATCAGGCCATACCGCAGGTAGATCTCCCAGTCCAGCTCCTCCTGCCGCCCGACGAGGCTGGCCCGCGCTTTCTCCCAGCGAACACGGGCATCGTTTAGCTCCGCTGGACGCGCGGCCGAACCGCGTTTGAGAACGGTGCCAGGCGCCACCTCATCTAGGCTCTGGACAAGGCTGTCCAAGTGCTCAGCATGCAACGACCAGCGGTCCTCAGTCCAGCGATCGGGCGGAAGCGGGAAGTCGGCCAGCCTCGTACCGGTGAACTCGTAAAAGACGGTCCATGGTTCACCCGTCCCCGTCTGACCGACGCCGGGCTGGCCTTTGCTGTTGCTGTAGTGCTTGAGCCAGAAGCAAGCGAGCGAACTGTTGAGCAGGGCCGCGAGCTGGATAACATCGGCGCCCGATGCCGTGCGCGGAAGCCGTATGACCGGGGCGGAGTTCAATGGTGCGGCACGGTCTCGGAGGACGGCGAAGTGGTTGTGCGTGCTTACCCACGAGAACACGACGGACCAGGGATGGGCATCTGGTACTTCCGTGATGTGATGCCAGCCATACCACAGGCGCCCATCTTCAAAGTATGAGTGGCCCGAATAATTACGTCGCTGTTCGAGCGTCGTCCGGTAAGGCCACAGACGGCGGAAGTGCCTGGGAAATCTATCGGACAACGAGCCCTTATCCGCAGGAGCGAACATGGCAGCTTCCGCCTCGGATGACACCTGCCAGTCGCGGACCTCCGATCCCGTGATTGCTTTTACAAGCGGACCGGACTCTACTCCCATCCGATGGAACGACGCAGTCGACGCGGTGAAGATCTCATCCGCGCCAGTGCTCGCGAAGTATCCGATCCTGGCCCCTCTACCTCCCAGCCTGTTTCCGCCAACCTCCATCGCACGGATCATCTCGGTCGTGCTCTTGTCATTGAAAGACCAGGGGAATTCCCTAAGCTCTTTGCGCTCGACGAGCACGCCCTGCGCCCAGTCATCGTGCCACTGGATATCAACTGCTCCCTTGAGTATCGACCTCCAAACAACGCCTCTCGCAGGATCTTCGGGAACCCGCGGTTCCCCATGCAGCCCTACGACAGCCTTGATGAAATCACCCTGCGGCCCACTGGACCTTCCGAGAAGGATAGCCGTAGGCATACCATGCCCCGGAATATACACACCGGATGTATCGATCACATCAGTAAGGTTCACTGTCGGGAAAAACTTCTCAACGATACTTCTCCCGAACTCCCGCTTCATGAAGCTGTTCGATACAAGCATCCCCACGTAGCCAGCTCCTACAGGCCCGGGACTCCGGATCCCAAGTTCAAAGAACCGCTCCATGAAAGGAATCGTGAGTGCATATAGCCCTACGCAATCCGGATACCTTTCGCGATACAGGGCGGACTCAGCTTTATCTTTGGGGGTTATGTAAGGCGGATTCCCGACAACGACATGATAGCTTTGATGGAATGGGTCTTCCAGCAACGAATCACCTATCTTTACGTTGGGACGCAAGGAAGGAGACTCTCCAGAGAACCACGACGAGCCTAGGGCCTTGTCGGCTTCAATGCTGAGCCGAAACCTCGCAATAGCGGCAGCTATGGGATTCTTATCAATGCCATACACCGATCTCAGGGCCCTGCCGACTAGTTCTGGGGTCGAATGCCCTGTCATCCTGCCCCACTCAGCAAGTACCAGCTGGAACGCCGCAATAAGGAACGTGCCGGATCCGCATACGGGATCGATGATCCTAAGATCCTCCAGCCCGAACTCTTGAATCGCAGGCTGGAGCGTTCGCTTCAAGATGAAGTCCGTTACAAACCCCGGTGTTCCCAGAAGCGCGTACTTAGCCCGCTGTTTCTCCGACAGCCCCTGATAGATCTCGGCGAGGAATCCGGTATCGAGCTCCGGATCCGTGAAGTCATAAACCAGGCTGCCGTCCGCGGTCCTCGCCCACCAGAAACCAGCGAGGGACTGGGCGGCGTCAGCCGACAGGGCAAGCAGGTTCATGGGACCGCGGGCCGGATCCGCGGCCTCTGGCACGTACTGCGCGACGCGCAGTTCCCTGAGGCCTTCACGTATCCAGTCGGGTCCCGAGTCGCCCACATCGTCCAGGTAGAACCCGGGCAGCAGATCGTTATCCTCCGCGATCCGGAGGAACAGTGTCTCCAGCAGCCATCCCGCCGCCGCCTGGGACACGCACTCGGCCCGCCATGACTCGTAGGTGGCGGATGTTCGCCTGGCCTGCCGTGCCGTGTCCCACTCCGCTCGCAGGGCATCCTCGGCCGACGACCGGGCCGCAGATGCGCTCAGGTCGGATTCCAGCGCCGCCATCTGCGTCCTCAAGACCGCGACCAGTGACTTCGGGTCGGTGATCACCTAGGCATTCTCTCCACTCAGACCGAATCGTGCTCGCCGGTCCGGCAAGCACACATAAAATGATCATCACGTGCTAGCATACCTTTCGAGGAGCGATGGTCGCCAAGGCAGAGCGACGCAGTCCTGAACGGAAGTGCACTGGTTTCTCGTCAAGAACCGCGCGACCGGGACAGGGAACCATGGATCCAGAAAAACTGAGCACGTGCTAGCCATAACCTAGATTCTTGGAGGGAGCCAGACGATGGTGGCACGCTATGGCCCCGGTGACACCTGGCCACGGCACCAGAAGCCGTACTGGAACCACGTCATGGCCGAAGCCCGGCTAGCTGGATGGACGCTGGAGTACCTCGACTCGCCACACACGTTCGGAAAGGTAGCGTGCCCCGATGGTGAGCACACGTTCATGGTGGACAAGACAGCCCGCGGTGGAGAATCAGCGTCAATCTTGGCCAGGAGGCTAGTCAGGAGGTGCGCTCACCGACCAGCCGCCAACGCGGCTACTCGGGCACGGCAAGAGGAGTGCACGCGACTCCTCGACGAAGCCGGGCAACTGATCGCTTCCGCGGGCACAGGCCTGGCTATGGCCGAGACGCACCAGGACGCCTGGGACGACCTCGAGCGTCTCGAGATCCAGTTGCGGACCGCAAGCGAGACCACGGCGAAAGTGCTGCGAACCGAACTACACGCAGCCTGGAACTTCGCCATAGCCTCGGACGAGGCCCCCACCACCAGTGAGATCGCGACCACGCTGGACGACGCGACCGAGGCGACGGCACGCGGTAAGTCAGAAGCCGCCAGCCTCAAGCTCATTGAACTCGTTTCGCGGGCACGCGGCTACCTCCGGCAAATCAACACGCTCAAGCGCCGCTTGGCGGCACTGCGCGAGCGCACCCGAAACTAGCTGAGCAAACAGTGTTGGGACTTCCCAACGTTGGGGTATGCTAGTCATGCGCAGGGAGGAAGGAGGCACGAATGACTATCGAGATCCCCATGCGGTTGCACGGGCTCGACCTTCGTCGTAACGACGCATATGAGAGCGTCCATCCCGACCTCAGCGAGCTGTTCTGGATGTCCAACGGCCCGATCAGCCTCGCCGTCCTCTTCAGCGACGAGCCGGCACCTTCCGCCGCGTCGGACGCGGTTAAGTGGGCTCGGCGTATCTCCCAGCTCATGCCGGGCGTCAGCGTCGCCGAGGTTCACGACGAGCTCGTCAGCATCTCCGACATCGCGTCGCGGACCTCAGTAGCGGCCGAAGCAGTTCGTATGTGGTCGAACGGCAAACGCCGGGGCTCCGTCCGCCCCTTCCCGTCTCCCCGGCAGGTTGTCGGCGGCAGTTCCGGCGGCAAGACCATGAACCTGTACGCTTGGCGCGAGGTGTTGTCCTGGATCCGCGAGATCCTCGGCAGCGACCCAGAGGAAGGCATTGAATACCTATCAGACGCCCAGCTGGCCGACCTGAACGTGCAGCTCGCCAGCATCGGCCAGGAGACGGCCGACCAGATCGGCTCAACCGCCCCGGCGGCGCTGTGGTACGTCTAAAGCCGATTGGTTACCACGACGCCAGCACCGGCGTCACTCGGCATCGTGCCAGGTAAACAGTTCCTCAGACTGCGGGCGCTGACGGGTCCTCCACAGTGAGCGACTTCGACCAGTAATGGTCGCATAAGGGCGTGGTTCAGGGTCCACGCCCGGCAGATCCGTACCGAGGTCGGCTACCTGCAATCAATGGGCCAGGCGTTTTCGCATGGTTCAGACTGTGAGCGTGGAGTTCTTCTGTTACCACCGAGACCGGCCCGGCTCTGTGACCTTGCGCGACGAACTGGCGGAAGAGCACTGGTCCTACATGGACCGGTACCAGGCGCGAATGATCGCCCGAGGCCCGACCCTGGCCGACGACGGCGACACGGCCACCGGCAGCGTGCACATCATCGACCTGCCCGATCCCTCCGCCGCTCGCGCGTTCGCGTTCGACGAGCCCAATTACCGGGCCGGCGTGTACCGGGATGTGCTGCTCCGCCGGTGGCGCAACCTGCTGGGGCGGACCATGTGGGACTTCCCCGGCGGCCGGAACGGCGGTAATCGCTACCTCGTGCTCGGCCTCGGCGCCGGGCAGGCCACCGACCTCGCCGTACCGCCCGGCCAAGACCAGCTGATCGCGTACGGACCACTGCTATCTGATAGCGGCACCACCTGGCTGGGTACGGCCGCGCTGATCGAGGCGCCGGACCCGGACGGGGCACGCGCCATCCTAACCCCGGATAGTTACGCCGGGATCGAGGTACACAGCTGGCAGTTCGGCGGGCGAGCCTAGACGGAAGGTGGCTGGCCGGGGGCGAAGACGTCGGCGGTCCAGGCCTGGGGGCCGAGGAGGTCGAGTGCCTGGGCTATGCGGCGTTCTTCGTAGCTGAAGTGGGATTCGAGGATGGCGGTGAGGCCGTCGAGTTCTCGCACGAGCGAGCCTGGGGCGGAGGGGGCCTGGCCCGGGGCCAGGAGTTCGCGGATCCGGCGGAGGATTCCGGCGACCAGGTCGTGGTCTTCGATGAGGTTGTCGATCACCGGGGCGAGTTCGGGTGCGGCGGCGCGCAGGGCGGGCAGGAGCTGGCCGTCCTCACCGCTGTGGTGGGCGTGGATGGCGGCGCAAAAGCTGAGGCAGTGGCTGAGCAGGTCCTCCGGGAGAGCGGCGGTCGCGGCGGCAGGGCCGACGTCGCCGACGGCCTCCTGGCGCAGTGCGGCGAGCCGCTCCCGCAGGGCCTGGTGAACGTGAATCAGCTGGTCGCTGAGCGCAGCCACGCGATCGGGCGTAGCCAACGGGAATGATGACCTTCCGTTACGGCGCCTCCATGCCTGGCGCGGTCCGCCACCGGCACGCGGCGCTGCCTGCATGTAAGCCGTTCCGTGACGACCGTGTCAAATCGCCCGACCGCCGACCCCCGGCGGCCTCGCGGCCGGGTGAAAGTGCCGTCGCTACGGCCAGAACCGTAGCAACGCGCCGTCGATGCCGGGTCGGCAGGGACACGGGGTCAGTTTCGCCCGATTTGTCGGCAGAGGCGGCGTCATCGCCCACCGCGCTGGGATAGGCGGGCACCGCCCTCACGCGCTGGGGAGGAAGCTAGCGACTGGGGAGGCGCGACTACCCGTTCGGGGATAAAGGGTTTTGTGCCTGTATGGGGTAAGGGGCGGTCTTGACCGGCCGCGCACGCGATCGTAGGGTCCGGGATTGCAGGCCTGGCTTATCGTCTGATTGTCCGACAAATCGCTGTAAGGCGGGCGGGAATTGGCGGTGGCGGAAGCCGCCGGTCTCTTCGGGCCGGGAAGCCGGAACTGGAGGGCACGGCATGAGCGGCGAGATCGGTTTCATCGGCCTGGGCAACATGGGCGGCCGGATGACGGCCCGGCTGATCGAGAAGGGGCACGCCGTCATCGGCTATGACCTGCGGCCGGGGCTGGCGGGCGAGCTGGGCGCCCGCCCGGCGTCATCGGTCGCGGAGGTGGCCGAGGCGGCCGGGATCGTGCTGCTGTCCCTGCCCGACAGCCACGTCGTCGAGGCGGTAGCCGGCGGAGCCGGCGGGCTGATCGCGCACGCCCGCGAGGGCCAGGTCGTGGTGGACCTGTCGACCTCCGCGCCGGAATCGACGCGCGCGATCCACGGTGAGCTGGCCGCGCGGGGCGTCGCCTACCTGGACGCCGGGATCTCCGGCGGGGCGGCGGCGGCCGACAAGGGCGCGCTGACCCTGATGGTCGGCGGCGCCGAGGATGCCCTGGAGCGGGCGCGCCCGGTGCTCGAGGGCTTTTCCGCGCGGATCTTCTACTGCGGGGCCAGCGGATCCGGGCACACCGCCAAGCTCCTGAACAACTTCCTCAACGCGGTGTCGCTTTCGGCCACCGCGGAGGTCATGGTGGCGGGCAAGAAGGCGGGCCTGGACCTCGACACGCTGCTGGCGATCATCAACGCGAGCTCCGGGGTCAACTTCGCGTCCCTCAACCGCTTCCCGAAGATCGTCCACGGGGACTACCTCAGGGGCGGCCTGACCAACTCGCTGATGATGAAGGACGTCACGCTGTACGCGGACCTGGTGGCGAGCCTCGGGGTGAGCAGCGTGAACGCGAGCGGTCCGCTGGCGGCGTTCGGGCTGGCGATTGGGCTGGGCTATGCCGACGAGATCAGCAACACGGTGGTCGACGCGATCGGCGACGTTTCGGGAGGGGTCCGCCTGCACCCGGCGGACGACGATCTCCCGTCCCCCGGCGATGAGGGAGGTGAGCGGGATGCCTGACACCCCGCCGCCCGTGCCCGACGCTCCGTCACCCGCCCCGCCGCCCGTCGTCGGCTTCGTGGGCCTGGGCAACATGGGCGCGCCGATGGCCCGGCGCCTGATCGAGGCGGGATACCAGGTCCGCGGTTTCGACGTGAGCGAGGCCGCCCTGGCCAGGTTCGCGGCAACCGCCGCCACCCCGGGAGCCCTGGGAGCCCCGAGGACCCCGGGAGCCCCGGGAGCCCCGGGGGCCGCGGTGGCCGTGACGTCCGCCGCGGAGGCCGCGGCCGGCGCCGGCGTGGTGATCCTCATGCTTCCCGACTCGGACGCCGTCGAGGCGGTCGCGGGCGATCCCGGATTCACCGCGGCGCTCGCCCCCGGCACCACCGTGATCGACATGAGCTCATCCGAGCCGGAGCGCACGCGCGGCCTCGCGCGGTCGCTCGGGGAGCACGGCGTGGCGTTCGTCGATGCCCCGGTATCCGGCGGTGTCAAGGGAGCGGTCGCGGGGAAGCTCGCGGTCATGGCCGGCGGGGCCGACGCCGACGTGCGCCGCGTCGAGAACATGCTGGCCTGCTTCGGCACGGTCTACCGGGCCGGGCCCGTGGGCGCCGGCCACGCGGTGAAGGCCCTGAACAACCTGATGTCGGCGACGCATCTTCTCGTGTCGAGCGAGGCGATCGTTGCCGGCCAGCGGTTCGGCGTGGACCCGGAAGCGATGCTCGCGATCGTCAACGCGTCCAGCGGCCGGAGCGGATCGACCGAGAACAAGTGGCCCAACTACATCCTGCCCGAGACCTACGGTTCGGGGTTCAGCCTGCGCCTGATGCTCAAGGACATGCGGATCGCCGTCGGGCTCGCCGGGCAGGTGGGGATGCCGAGCCGCCTCGGCGAGCAGGCCCTGGCGCTGTGGGCGGAGGCCGAGCGGGCGCTGCCCGCGACCGCCGATCACACCGAGATCGCCCGCTGGGCCCGCGCCGCCCCCGCATCACCAAAGGAGGCACCGGCCGTGGAGAAACTCACCCCGCGCCAGGAGGAAATCAAGGCCGAGTTCATCGACAGCCGCAAGACGTGGGGCGAGGACTGGGAGGCGATCCTGCGCCTCGACCCCGATTTCCTGCACGCCTACCTCGGCTTCTCGGCGATCCCATGGCGGCAGAATCACCTGCCGGACAAGGTCAAGGAACTCATCTGCATCGCGGTCGACGCGAACGCCACCCACATGTACCTGCCCGGGGTCCGGCAGCACGTCAGTGCGGCGCTCGACGCCGGCGCCACCGCCGCCGAGGTCATGGAAGTGCTCGAGCTGTCGGCGACGCTCGGCATCCACGCGATGAACATCGGCGTGCCCATCCTCACCGAGGTCCTCAGGGAGGAAGGCCTGCGCACCGAACCCGCTCCGCTCAGCGCGCGGCAGGAGGAAATCAAGGCCGCCTTCACCGAGAATCGCGGCTACTGGCATGAGTTCTGGGACGAGATGCTGGAACTCGATCCCGAACTGTTCGCCGCCTACACGGAGTTCTCCTCGGTCCCGTGGCGCACGGGGACGCTGGAGCCGAAGGTCAAGGAGCTCGTCTACATCGCCTTCGACACCGCCGCGACCCACCTGTACACGAAGGGCCTCAAGGCCCACATCCGGAACGCCATCGGGTACGGCGCGACCGCCGGGGAGATCCTCGAGGTGATGGAGATCGCGTCGGTGCTGGGCATGCACGCCGTCAACGCCGCGGCCCCGATCCTCGCCGGACAGCTGGAAGGAGAGCCGGAAGAAGACCAGCCGGAAGGAGGCCAGCGCGGATGACCATGGACGGGACGTGGTCGCCGCCCCCGATCGGACGCGTGGCCGCGCCCTTGCGCGACCAGGTGCTGGAGGTAGTGCGCCAGGGGATCCTGGATTTCCGCGACGGCACCCCATAACCCGATCACAACCCAGAACCTTTTCCCCCGAACGGATAGTCGCGACTCTCGCCCCGCCCGCCATCTCGCTCCCCTAACCCGGTGACCATCCGGCCGCGCGGAGAGCCCCCGGGACGGCCTTCCGGCCCAGGCTGCGGTCGAGGAAGAACCTAGGCGGCGGCTGACCTGGTGACGACACGGATCGCGTCCTCGACCTCGTCGCGGGACAGGCCGAACTCCCCGGCTACGGCATCGACCGGCTCGCCTGCCCGGAACAGGTCGATCACGTCATCGACACTGGCCCCTCCACTAGCGAACCTCGGACGGCCGAAAGCGTGGTCCGGGTCGATCGTCACCTTGGCGACCTCGTACTGAGGAAGCCGGATCATCTGGGCATAGCCGTCCGGGGCGAAATCGACCCGCCGCAGGTACAGGTCCACGACCTCGCTGAATACTCGCTGGTCGTTCCTTACCACGACGAGTTCGCGTGCGTAATCACCATCCGGCGTGCTCGCCGCGTGCCGCGCGTAGTCGTACAGGACTTCCGCCCCGTCGGTGTACAGCCGCTTGCTCGCCAGGGCGTGCTCAAGCCCCAGTTCCCGCGCCAGCACAGCGACGGCGGGACGGATCCGCTGCATCGGAACACCAGCGTTCCGGAACGCCGCCAGCACGTACGCCTCGGCGAGCCCGATGAACGGGACCGCTGGATCATTCCGGCGCGCGGGCCGCGCCGCGGTGATGACCGGCTCCGCCCGGACAGCGCGAGCACCCGCCCCGCGCCGCCGCTCGTAGCCGTACGCCCAGGTCGTCAGCGTGGACGGCGGGACGGCGATGTAATTCGCCGCTTCCCCGATGCCGTATAGCAACGTCGCGAACCGGTCTACGCGCAAGCCCTTCACCTCCCGCCCGCTCAAGGGCCGTCATCTCGATCTGTCCTCATTGTGCCCTAGCCATGGCTCCATTCTGCGAACAAACACGCGACCGGGATTAATTGTCCACCGTGAGAACAGCGCCGACACTAGGGTGGCCGACATGACGGGTGACGTATTCGAGGAGACGCTGACGGCGCGCCGCCGACGTGGACCCGCTTCTCCTCGCCCTCGCGGTGGAATGCGAACTCGCGGAGCGCAAGGACGGCACGCTTGTCCCAGGCGAGGACGCCGGATGGCTGGATGATCTCGCCGAAGGCGGTGCCCTGGAGGCGTGGGACTACGCGTTCGGGAAGGTCCTGGATACCACGATCGAGGCGGCGGGTAACACGGGGCCGCGGGTCGGCAGGGACCTGGACTTGAAGGGCCACGGGATCGCCCTGGCCGTGGAACTGTTCCTCGGTGGCCGGGCGGGAGTCCCCGTCACCGCTCTATCCGAGAGCGTGAAGAGCGCGGTGGTCGCCGAAGTCCCGCCGGAGGCCGCCGAGCGTCAGTGGAAGGAGTGGACCGAGGCCCACGGCGACCCCGCTGAGGTCCTGCTCGGGCAGCTCGCGAAACTCTCCGCGGTCACCGTCAACGACGGAACGGCACGCCTGGAACCGCTCGCCCTGCACACGGTCGCCACCAAGCTGCGCGCCTGCGACGTGGGCGTGCCGGATCTCCCGCCGCCGACCGAGATGACCGCGGACGACGTGGTGCTACTGAGCATGTTCGGGACCGAGGAGGACTTCGCGGAGGACTTCGCATCCTGGATAGCCGAAAGTAGTCCCGAAGACGCCGCACGGGAACTGCTCGCCCTCGCCGCGAGCGATGGCACCAACGGGAGCGCAAGGACCCGGACCACGGCGCTCCAGGTCATATCCCGGCTCGGGGATGCCGCCGAGCCAGCGCTGCGGGAAGGGCTCGATCGCCCTGAGCTGCTGAATCGGTAACGAACTGGCCCGATAGGCTTCCAGCCCGTCGTTCTGGCTGTCCGCGATGCCGACGTCCGGGTCGGCCACGACCGGCGCGATACCGGGAGAGTCGTTCACGTCCTTGCCGGTGCGGGCGTTCACGATGACCGGGCCGTTTGCCGTGGTCCCGTACACCATGCCGTCGTAGGCCTCGGTAATGTCCGGCGCGACCCGGTTCGCCTTCTTGTCCGGAAGCCGCCAGAGCACCCGTCCCGTCGTCCCGTCGACCGCGAACGCCGCCTGGCCCTGCCCGCCATCCGCGGACCCGCAGACCACGGTTCTCTGGCCGTCGAACTGGCATGTCCACGGCAGGCTCAGGCCGACAGGCGAGGCCGGCTGGTTAGCGATGACCGATCCCTTCCCGTTGCCCGCGCCGAGCAGCGAGATGATGTCGTTCCCGCTGTTCTCATCGGCGGCCTCGACGAGGATCGTGCCCTGCCCTCCCTGCTGGACATTCGCCGCCGAGACCGCCTCGGACCGCTTCCACTCCGCCTTCCCGTTCTGGATGTCGATCCCGGCCACCCGCAGCGTGTCACCCTCGGAATGGCTGCCCAGGCCGTACCGCTGCCCGGAGGGATCGATCGTGCCCACCGCAGTGTCCCCGGCAACCGCCCCCGCGACAAAGGAGGCGTCCTGCCAGATCGCCTTCCGGGCCGTCAGGTCGAAGGCCACCGTCCGGTAGTTGTCGTCGTTGTCGCCGACCACGGCGACAACGTAGCGGCCCGCGACGCCAGCGAGCGTGACGGTCGGCTGGCCGCTGATATCCGACGGCTGGACGGGCAGCGGGGCAAGGATCCGCCAGAGGCGGTGCGCGTGCGCGTCAACAGCATCGAGTTCCACGGCGGCCGACGGCGGGACCGTGCCCTTCCCGGGAACGCGGACGACGTAGCCGACCAGCGCGACCTGCTGGCCGCCGATGCTCACCACCAGGGGAGGCGCGGGCGCGGCACCGACCACGCCGCTGTCCGCGCCGGCCGGAGGATCCGGAACCGCGTAGGCCGACCGTGCCGATCCGGCCGTCTGGCCCGTGCCCAGGTTCATCACCCGTACCGCTGTCCCGGTCGCGAGGAACAACGTGTACCCGTCCAGCGCCACCGGGGGCGGGCCTTGCTGTTCTCCGCCCAGGCTCGTATTCGCGCTGGCGACATCGGGCAACGGGATCCCTGCCCGGCTGAAGGCCGTAGGCGGCCCGCGCCGCGCCTTCAGCGCTGGCTTAGCTGGCCCGGATCCGTGCGAGGCGGCCGGTGGACCGGAACCGCTGCCCCCGCCGCAGCCGGCGGCCAGCGCGCAGGCCAGGGGGCAGGCTAGCGCGCAGGCCAGGGTCATAAGTACGCTTCTCGCCGTTTTCATCCGATACACCCCGTATATATGCAACTACGGAACGAAGAACGACATGAAGAAGACTAGACCCTTTGCCGGGTCATTACCGGAGTTTCGCGGCTTCTCGGCGAACTCGCGCCCGGCGCGTGGGCGGTCAGGTGCTGGCCTTCTCCAGCGCCTGGGCGAAGTCGCCGACCAGGTCCTGGGCTCCCTCGATGCCGCAGCTGACCCGGACCAGGTCCGCGGTGATGCCGAGGCGGTCCCGGTCCTCAGCGCTCATGCCCGCGTGCGAGGTGGCGGCCGGCCGGGTGATGAGCGTTTCCACTCCCCCGAGGCTCGGCGCCGCGTACGCCAGGGTCATCGCGTCCAGCAGGGCCTGCGCGGCCCGCTCGCCGCCGCGCGGCCGCAGGCTCAGCATGCCGCCGAAGCCGGACAGCAGCTTCGCCGCGTGGGCGTGATCGGGATGGGACGCCAGGCCGGGATAGTTCACCGCGGCGACCGCCGGATGGTCCTCCAGGAACCGGGCCAGGGCCAGGGCGTTGGCGTTCTGGGCCTGCACCCGCAGGGCGAGGGTCTTGATGCCCCGGGCCAGCAGGAAGCCCGCGTGCGGATCGAGGGCGCCGCCGAAGTGGTTGAGCGTCTTGCGCACCCGCTCGACCAGGTCCGCGCTGCCCATCACCGCGCCGGCGACCAGGTCCGAGTGGCCACCCAGGTACTTGGTCGCGCTGTGGAAGGCCACGTCGAAGCCGGCCGACAGCGGGCGGAAGTTCACCGGGGACGCGAACGTGTTGTCGATGACCGTGACGATCCCCTCGCGCCGCCCGAAGTCCGCCACCTGGTCCAGCGCCCCGACCCGCATCAGCGGGTTGGTGATCGTCTCGACGAGGAAGGCCCTGGTCCGCGAAGTGCGCGCGGCCTCCCAGGTCTCCGGCCGCCCGGCGTCCACGAAGGTGTAAGACCAGCCCAGGTCCGCCGCGTGACCGGTCAGGAAGTCATGCGTCCCGCCGTAGAGGCAGTCGCTGGCCAGCAGGTGATCCCCGGCGCGCATCAGGCTGAGCAGGATCGTCGTCACCGCCGCCATCCCGGACGACGTGGCGACCGCGGCCTCGGCGCCCTCCAGGGCCGCGAGCTTGTCGTGCAGGTAGTCCTGGGACGGCGTCGAGTTGAGCCGGATGTACTTCAGGTCGTGGTAGCCCGTCCCCGGCTCGACCTCGTACACCGTCCCCTGGTAGATCGGGAAGACCACGGAGCCGTCGGGCCCGGGCCGGCGTTCCCCGCCATGGACCGCCACGGTGTCCATCGATTCGCCGTTTCCGTTCACGCGGCCCCTCCTGCCCCGTCGTAACCACCACAACCATCAAAACAGCCCGTCACGGATCAAGGATCCCATCTGGCCAGGGAACTGGCCTATACTATGGCCATGGTAATCCTCTCGATCGCCGAGGCCAAGGACAAGCTCTCAGCCGTGATCAATGACGTCGCCTCGACCCACGAGCACTATACGATCACGCGGAACGGCAACCCGGTAGCCATCGTCCTGCCGACCGACGATCTCGAGGCCCTGGAAGAAACGATCTTCTGGCTTGAGCGGGAGATCGCCAGGCTCCGCGTCGGCGCGCCCGTCCACGACGGCCCCGACACCAGCGGTGACGAGATGGCCGCGATCATGGAGCAGCGCCGCCAGGAGAGCGGGACGGCGTGACCGAGCCCTACCAGCTCTCGGTCAAGGCTCAGGCCCGCCGGGCACTGGAACGCGCTCTTGCGCCATCGGCGGCGTTCGCCGCATGGGAGTTCATTAACGGCCCGCTCCGCGACAATCCCAAGCGGGTAGGGAAACCCCTCGTCGCGCCGTTCCAAGGCGACTGGTCAGCCCGGCGTGGCCATTACCGGGTCCGCTACCGGATCGATGACGACAAGCGCCTCATCACCATTATCGACGTCGCCGACCGATCCGATATCTACCACCCAGGGCGATCCTAAGACGCGAGCTGGCATGATCCTGGCATGCGACCGGTCTTCGTCCTCGTGCACAGCCCATCCGTCGGACCCTCCACCTGGCGGCCCGTCGCCGAACGGCTGACGGCCGCGGGCCATCGGGCCCGGCTGCCCTCGCTGCTGGGCGTCGGGGACGGCGAGCCGCCGTTCTGGCCCCGGGCCGTGAGCGCCGTCCGCGACGACCTCGGCGGGGTTCCGGCCGATACCCCCGTCATCCTGGTCGCCCACAGCAACGCGGGGCTGTTCGTGCCCGTGATCCGCGCGGGGCTCGGCCACCCGGTCGCGGGCTCGATCTTCGTCGATGCCGCGCTGCCGGCCGCGACGGGGGCGACGCCGGTCGCCCCGGGCGAGCTGCTGGAGTTCCTGCGCCCCAAGGCCCGCGACGGCGGCGTGTTGCCCCGATGGACCGACTGGTGGGACGAGGCGGATGTCGCGCCGATGTTCCCCGACCAGGCAACCAGGCGCACCATCACCAACGAACAGCCTGCCCTGCCGCTGTCCTACTACGAGCAATCCATCCCGGTCCCCGAGGGGTGGGACGACCATCCCTGCGCCTACCTGCTGTTCGGCCCGCCGTACGACGAGGACGCCGAGGAGGCGCGGCAGCGGGGCTGGCGCGTCGCCCGCCTGCCCGGCGAGCACCTGCACCAGGTCGTCGACCCCGGAGCCGTGGCGCGGCTGCTAACCGAGCTGGCCGGCTCCCTGGTCTAGCGTGGCCGCCCGGCCGGCGCTGCCGCCGGGACGTTCCGCTAGCCCGAACTGGCCCTTGCGGGGGCTGGCTGATGAGGTCTCACAATGGGAGCTTTGCCTGAACTTCTGTCTTTACCTGAACGCGTGACGCCAGCAATCGTTTGCATCGCCGATTTAGCGTCACGGACTCGGGTAAAGTCACGGACTCAGGTAAAGGCAAAGACCTAGGCGTCGGGGTCAGGTGCGGCTGGGGAGGCGCGACCATCCGTTCGGGATAATGGCTCTGGGATCGCGACGCTCAGGGCGCCGTCCTGGCGGCGGAATCCAGCTCGGTGCTGTCCGGGCGCGGCGGCCGGAGGGGGCGGATGATCATCTCGCCCAGGATGACGCAGGCCGCGATCGTGAGGCCCAGCGCGAGGGCGCGTAGCAGCGTGCCGACCGCCGCGTTGTTGCCGCTGAACACGTACAGCATGCCCTGGTAGAGGGTGAGCCCCGGCACCAGCGGCATCATCCCCGGCACCGCGTAGACGAAGGCGTGACTCCGCTGGCGGGTGGCGAGGAGGGTGCCCGCGGCGCCGATGAGGACCGCGGCGATGGCCGTGGCGGGAATGAGCGCCATCCCCGCGTTGCGGAGCGCGAGCAGGACCGCCCACCCCCCGGCGCCCACGAGCCCGGCGTAGGCGAGGGAGCGGCGCGGCACCTGAGCGGCCGCGCCGTACAGGCAGGCGGCGACCCCGGCGGCGATCACCTGGACGATGACCTGCGTGAACGGGGCCGTCACGATCGAGGCGAAGCGCACCGTGACGCCGGTAGACACCGCCAGGTAGAGGACGGCGGCCACGCCGGTCATGATGCCCACGGCGGTGAGCAGCACCTCCAGCCCGCGGGCGGAGCCGCTGATCGGGAAGCCGGTGATGGCGTCCCGCACGCTGGCCACCAGGGCGTAGCCCGGGACCAGGATGATGATGCCGCCCGCCACCACCATGGACGGCTGAACCGGTATGTGCACCGCGACCACGGCCATGGCGAACCCGGTCGCCACCGCCGCGCCCAGGACGGACTGGAAGAATGCCGGGATGCCGTACCGGGCCACCGCCCGCATCAGCAGGGTCACGATGGTCGCCGAGATGAAGGCGGTCACGCCGGCTATCCACCGGCCGCCGAGCAGCACGGTGAACGCGGCGGCCATGCCAGCCCAGCTCACGAGCACTGTCCGCGGGCCGCGCGGGCGCGCGGACAGCACCTCGTCCAGCCGGGCGATGGCCCGCTCGGGGGTGATCCGGCCGGCCGCCAGGTCGGCCCGGAGGGCGTAGATCCCGGCCATGCGCCCGTAGTCCACGGAACGATGGCGGACCACCCACACGGCCGTGACCGGCTCGACGTCGTCGCCCCGGATGTAGGAGGCGGTCATCGACGTGAAGGTCACGTCGGCCTCGCAGTGGTCAAGCCCGCAGGCGGCGGTCAGCTCGAGGATGGTCGCCTCCACCTCGTTCGTGCTGCCACCGTAGCTCAGCATCGCCGATCCGGCCCGCAGGGCGAAGTTCAGGATGCGGTAGGCCGCCCGGATCTCGGGCGGGGGGACCTCGCGCGCCGCGGCCTTCCGCCGCACGCCGAAGCCCCGCAGGGCGTGGCGAGCGCGCAGCGCCAGCCGCTGCGTCTCCTGGGGGAAGGTTCGCCTGGTCGCCGTCGTCATCGTCATCGTGAAATTCATAGTCCCTGGCAGGCTAAATTACCGGGAAATAATGCCATTTCCTCCTGCGCCCGGCGGCGAAAACCCGGGTTCCGGGGGAAGGGAACGCGGACCTCAGCCCGCGCTGGTGACGGACGGCGGGGCGTCGGAGGGGGCGGTGCCCCAGGTGCCGGGCGAGGCGGCCAGCTTGTAGCCGATGCGGGCGCCGTGGGCGATGTCGGCCTGGCTGACCCAGGTCTGCTGGTGCTGCCTGCCGTTCAGGGTCATGCCGGTGATGTAGCGGTTCGCCCAGCTGGTGCCCGGCGCGTCGATCGTGATCGTCCCGCCCTGGCTCAGGCCATAGGAGCCGACGTGCACGACCGCCCGCGGGAACTGCGGGGAGGTGACCGCGTAGTAGTCCGCGCCGCTCATCACCGGGTACAGGCCGATGGACGACATCACCAGCCACGACGACATCTCCCCGAGGTCGTCGTTGCCGGTCATGCCGTTGGGCGCGTCGGCGAACAGCGTCTCCTGGGCGCGCACCACGGTCGCGGTGTGGTCCGGCTCGCCGGTCCAGGCGTAGGTGTACGGAGACTGCAGGTCCGGCTCGTTGTTCGGGTTGTAGGTCTTGTTGCCGTAGTAGCCGTAGGCGGTGTTGACCCAGCCGGTCTTGACGGTCTGCGACGGGTCGGTCAGCAGGCCGCTGTAGTCGAAGAACGAGTCCAGCCGCTTGCTGGCCGCCGCGTCGCCGCCGAGCAGGCCGATATCGCCGGGCTCGTCCTGCGGCACCAGCCACTGGTACTGGTAGGCGCCGCTCTCGTGGAACTGGTTGCTGCCGGTCCCCGGGTCATACGGGGACAGCCAGCTCCCGTCGGCGTCGCGCGGGCGGAAGAACCCGATGGAGGGATCCCACAGCGTGCGGTAGTCCTCCCCGCGCTTGGCGAGCAGCTTCGCCTCGGCGTCGTGGCCGAGCCCGCGCGCCATGATCGACAGCGCGGCGTCGGCGGCCGAGTACTCCAGGGTGGCCGACGCGGGGTACTGGCAGTCGTTGTCGCCGCCCTTGTAGGCGCAGTTCTCGCCGACCGGGATGTACCCGAGCTTGTTGTACCACGGGTTGCCGTTTCGCCCGTTGAACGGCGAGGACGCCGGGGGGTCGGAGGTGACGTTCGCGAGCAGCGCCCGGTAGGCCTCCTGCTCGTGCCCGGCCAGCAGCCCCTTCGACCAGCCATCGACCAGGAACGGGGTGACCGGGTCCCCGGTCATCACGTTCGTCTCGGAGTTGTCCAGTTCCCAGCGCGGCAGCCAGCCGCCGTAGCGGTAGACGTCCAGCAGAGACAGGTCCACGTCCCGCGCCACCCCCGGCGCCAGCAGCTCGAGCAGCTGGTTCTGGGTGCGGTAGGTATCCCACAGCGAGAAGTCCTGGTACTCGGTGTGGCCGATCGCGCGGTGCACCTTCCCGTCGAATCCCATGAAGTCGCCGTCGACGTCGCTGGACACGTTCGGCTGCAGCAGGGAGTGGTAGAGGGCGGTGTAGAAGGCCGTTCGCGACGCGTCGCTGCCGCCGGAGACCTCGATCGAGTGCAGCATCTGGTTCCAGCGGCCGGCCAGCCGCTGCCGGGTCGCGTCGAAGTCGAAGGAATTCCCGGTCTCGGCCGCGAGGTTCTCGCGGGCGCCCGCGACGCTGGTGTAGGACAGGCCGACCTTCGCCACCAGGGGCCGCGCGGAAGCGCCGAACGACACCCAGCCGCCGTTGCCGCCGTTGCCGGACGCGGACCGCGACCCCGGGATGCGCGCCGAGCCCCGCCAGGTGCCGAACGAGCGGAACGGCCGGGAGAACCGCGCGGTGAAGTACACCGTGTGCTGGTCGGTGCCCGAGCAGAAGTGGCCGTCGCGCACCCAGCCCTCGACGGTGTCGTCGCCGACGATGTGGATCCCCGAGTCCAGCACGGTCATGTTCGACTTGCCGGTGTTGATCAGCACGTTGTCCTGCTCGGCGGCCGAGCCGGAGGAGGATCCGGAAGAACCGCCGGACGGGAACGTGTAGCGCTGCCAGCCGGTGCGGGTGGTGGCGGTCAGCTCGGCGTTGATCCCGTAACGGGCGAGCCGCACCTGGTAGTAGCCGGGCCGCGCCTGCTCCTGGCCGTGGCTGAACGACGACGCGTACTTGGCCGGGTCGACGGTGGAAACCGCTCCGGTCGTCGGCATGAACGGGATCTCGCCGTCCACCCCGCACCCCGCCCCGGACAGGTGGGTCTGGCTGAAACCATAGATCGAGTGGGTGTCGTAACCGTAGCCGGTCGCCGCCCCGCCGTTGTCCGGACTGACCTGAGCCATACCGAACGGAGCCGAGGCGCCTGGGAACGTGTTCCCCTGATTCTCGGTGCCGATGAACGGGTTGACCTCACTCGTCAGGTCCGCCTGGCCGGCTGCCTGGGGACTGGCCGACTGGGCGGGCGCGCGGGCCGCGGCGGCCGCCGGGGC
>JAFMRC010000540.1 GCA_017354375.1 Nocardiopsaceae bacterium
CAGGCTCGGCATCTCCTGCGCCGGCCTGCGCCAGGACGCCGACGGGGTCGACGTGACGTTCGCCGACGGCTCGTCCGGCCGCTACGACCTCGTCGTGGCGGCCGACGGTGTCCGGTCCCCGGCCCGCCGCATGCTGGGCATCGCCACCGAGCCGCGGCCCGTCGGGATGGGCATCTGGCGCGCGTTCGGGCCGCGGCCGGCCAGTGTCACGCGCACCGACCTCATCTACGGTGGCCCCGCCTACATCGCCGGGTTCTGCCCCACCGGCGCTGACACGCTGTACGCCTACATCGTCGAGGACGCGCGGGACCGCAGCGGCCTGTCCCCGCAGGAGGGACTCGCGACCATGCTCGGCATCGCCGCCGCCTACCACGGCCCGTGGGACGAGATCCGCCCCGGCCTGACTGACCCGTCCGGAGTCAACTACACCTGGTTCGAGACGCATGTGGTCCCCGCGCCGTGGAACCGCGGGCGGGTCGTGCTGATCGGCGACGCCGCGCACTCCTGTCCGCCCACCCTCGCCCAAGGCGGCGCCCAGGCCCTCGAAGACGCCGGCGTCCTCGCGGAACTGCTGCTGAACGCGGCGGCGGTCGACGAGAACCTGTGGTCGGCGTTCCACCGGCGCCGGTTCGACCGTGCGAGAACGGTCGTCGACGCCTCCAACCAGCTCGCCACGTGGCTCCTCAACCGGGAGCAGGGTGACGTCCCCGGCCTGTCCGCTCGCATCGCTGCCCTGGTCAGCCAGCCCGCGTAGGCCAGGGCGCGCTTTCGCGCAGGCCGGTGGCGCCGGTCAGCGGCCCGGGGTAGTAGTTCTCGGCGAACCGGGCTGGCCCGAGGCCCAGGCTGGTGGCGACCTGGTTGAGGCTGGCGGGGTCGGCGGCCTGGTCCCAGTGCCCGGTGGTGACCCGGTGCTGAAGGGCGAGGACGCCGGCGACCAGTTCGGCGGAGCTGAAGTTGCAGTGCCCGAAGCTCTCGGTGAACGCCTGCCGGAGCAGCCCGCTGTCGCCCACGACGGCGACCTTCTTGGCGTAGAAGTTCTCCATCTCCACCGGGACGAGGTTGTCGCCGATCGTGTGCAGGTCCAGCTCGGGAACCTGCAGGTGCCCGGTCGGGACCGAGGTGCGCTCCAGGGACGCGACCGCGCCCGGATCGGCCGTGATGGTCGCGTTCCGGGTCAGGGTGTCCAGGTCGGCGCCGAGGCTGAGGCCGGCCGCCTGGTACAGGGCCGCCACCTCGTGACGGTACGGCGATTTCGCCAGGACCCGGGCGTAATCGATGCCCGCGTTCCAGTTGGCGCTGCCGCCGTCGGCCTGGTCGATGGAGGCGCGGCCGAGTTCGATGAAGTCCATGATGCTGGACGACCCGGAGAACTGCACATCGTACTGCGCGGCCTCCTGGGCCGCGGGATCGCTGGCGGGCGCGGGGGTCGTCGCGCCGGGATCCCAGGGGATGGCGTTGAGGAAGGCGAGGGCGAGGGCGAGCCGGGCCCGGCCCGCGGGGGTCTGCTGGGCTCGCGCGGCCGCGGCGGTCAGGGTGGCCGCCGTGCTGGCCGCCTCGCTGGCACCCTCGGGGCCACCGAAGCCGGTGAGCTGGACCTGCTGGCCGGGCAGCAGAAGCTGGGCGATGGCGTACTCGCCGTCGAGCTGGAACTCGTTGAGGTTGATTCCGCCCGCGACGATGCCGCAGGTGGTCAGGACCCCGTTGACCCGGCCGTCGCTGTCTTGGTCCTCCAGCGCGCTGACCAGGCCGCCCATGGAGGAGCCGACCGCGAGCACCTGGCGGGGCCGGGAGGGCAGCACGGTGTCCTCGACGGCCTTGAGGGTGCCGAACTGGTCGCTCACGGCGGTGTCCAGCGCCCACTCCGAGCCGTTCGGGTCATAGGAGGACCCGGCCAGGGCGTAGCCGCGGGCCAGCAGCGCCGCCCGCGTCGTGGGGTCGGGGGCGTCGGCCGCGGTGAGCGGGCCGAAGCCGTGGCTGTACAGCAGCAGGGTCCCGTTCCAGTTCGCCGGGACGTCCGCGACCCAGGTCGTGCCGTTGGCCAGGGTCCCGGTGAAATCGCCGGTCACGGCCGCGGCGGCCTGGGCGGAAGCGCCGCCCCCGGCGGCCGCGGTGACCGCGGCCCCGGCCAGCAGCACCGCTCCGGTTGCCGCCTTCAATGATCTCTTTCGGTGCATGCGCCACTTCCTCGCGGTTGTCCGCCCGCGGGCCGTTCCGTCCGGCGGGTACTGCGC
>JAFMRC010000101.1 GCA_017354375.1 Nocardiopsaceae bacterium
GGCCGGACGCCAGCTCGGTCACGCCGGGATGCGCGGAGGCCTCCGCGACCGCGGCCTGGTACCCGCGGAAGATCCGCTCCGACAGCATCGGCCCGCCGGACGAGGCGCCCACCGCGCCGGCGATCGCCGAGCGCAGCCCCGGGTCTTCGGGAACGAACAGCAGGCCGGGGTTCGTGCAGAACTGGCCGGCCCCCAGCGTCAGCGACCCCGCGTACCCGGACGCGATCTCCTCCGCGCGGGCGGCCGCCGCGCCGGGCAGCACCACGACCGGGTTGACCGCGCCCATCTCTCCGAAGAACGGGATCGGCACCGGCCGCTCCGCGCACACCCGGCCCAGCGCGAGCCCGCCCGCGGTCGAGCCGGTGAACCCGGCGGCCGTGATCAGCGGGTGCCGCAGCAGGGCCAGTCCGCCCTCAAACCCATGGATCATCCCGAACGGATTTACGCCGACTCCCGCCCCCTCCAGCGCCTCGGCGATGATGGCAGCGGTCAGGTTGGAGGTCCCCGGATGCCCCTCGTGGGCCTTGACGATCACCGGGCAGCCCGCCGCCAGGGCCGACGCGGTATCGCCGCCCGCCACCGAGAACGCGAACGGGAAGTTGGACGCGGCGAACACCGCCACCGGGCCCCGCGGGCGAAGCACGCGCCGCAGGTCAGGCGAGGTGCCGGACGCGGGGCTGTGTACCGGCTCGGCGTACGACCCGTCGCGCAGCACCCCGGCGAACAACCGGAGCTGCCCTGTCGTGCGAGCCACCTCGCCGGTCAGCCGGCCGGCGCCGAGGGCGGTCTCGGTGTCAGCGATCGCGACCAGGTCGGCGGTGCGCGCGTCAAGGGCGTCGGCGATGGCGTCGAGGGCCCGCGCGCGGTTGTCCGCCGATGCCGCCCATTCACCGGACGCCTCGGCGGTCCTGCTGACGAGCGCGTCGACCTCTGCCTCGGTGGCCTCCGGGACCGGGTCGCCCGCCGGCCGGCCGGTGCGAGGGTCATGCGCCTGGATCATCGGTCTTTGTCCTCCTGTCGCCTGGCGGTGCCGGTATGCCTCCAGTGTGGCCGGCCCCGGGCGGGCGGGACAACGCGAGGTCGCTCGTGGCATGGCTCCGCGTCACCGGCACCGGCTGCTATGGGCTGGCGTAGAGCTGGCCAAGGCCGATGAGACGGATACCGGCGTCGGCGGCGGCCGCGGTTTTGAGGTCGTCGGTGAACCCGTTTCCGGAATAGCAGGCCAGGATCGTGCGGCTGGTGTCGTACCCCTTGACGGCGAGCAGGTCCCGGGCGCGCTTGAGACGGGCGAGGTGGCCCGCGCCCATGATCTCATCCCATTTCGCCTCGCCGACAGACATGACCGCGCGCGGGCGCCCGTGCTCGGCCGGGGCGAGCACGGCGACATCGATCTGGATCTGGGTCCGGTTGGCTGGGTCGGGGACGACTCCGGCGCCCACTTGGCCGGGCAGGCCACCGAATACTTCCGGCTCGGCGGCGATCGCGTAGTCCCGGCAGAGGGACTCGAAGTGCGGACCGACCACCTGGGACAGGAAGCGCCCGCGGGCACCGCGCCAGACGGCGGGAGCGTCGCCGAACTCGAGCCGGGCCCACTCCCGGCTCATCACGGCCTGGTAGAAGGTGACGAGCGGCTCGGAGATCCGGTACTGCGGCTTTCCCGGGCGGAACAGGTCAGGTTCCCGGAGCAGCAGGCGGCAGTCTTCGAGGACCCGGAGCGGGTGCGCGACTTCGTTGGACTTGCGGCCGATGTAGCTGGCGATCCCGCCGGGCGATGCGTTTCCCTCGGCGACCGCCGCGAGGACCGAGTGGTACAACGACGGGTCCCGGATGTCGGTCTCCTCGGCGAGGAGATAGCGCGCCTCGCGGAACAGGGGCGTCTGAGGGTTGAGGACCGTCCGGATTACCCAGTCGTCGAAGTCATCGCGGCCGGCTGGAGCGTCGTCGCGGGCCAGTTCGCGTCGGTAGGCGGGGGTGCCGCCGACAATGGCGTGGAGCAGGACGGCCAGGCGCGGGTCGGTGACGCCCCAGAACCGCGCGGCATCCCGGTAGGCGAAGGGCTGGATGATCAGCTCGAGCCCGGCCCGGCCGCGCAGCGGGGCGCCCCCGGACAGCAGGCCCCCCATGATGGACATGGCCGAGCCGCACAGCAGCAGCCGGGCCTGGCTCGCGGTTCCGCTGCCTCCGGGGCCCAGTTCCCGCTGGATGATCGACGGAAGCTCGGGTGACGCCTTCACCAGGAACGGGAACTCGTCGATCACCACGGGCACCGGCCGGTCGTTCACGGCCCGGAACAGCGCGGGAATGGCGTCCAGCCAATCCCGGAACGGGCGGACCGGCGCGCCGGTGAACCGGATCAGCTCGTCGGCGAACTGCCGGAGCGCCACCGTCTCGGTGACTTCCAGCGCGGGAAAATAGATACCCCCGGTGGCCGCGGCCAGCGCCTGCAGCAGGTAGCTCTTGCCCTGCCGCCGACGGCCGCTGACTACGCCCAGCATCGCGCCAGGCTGGTTATCGTTCACGAACGAGGCCAGCCCGGCCCACTCGGCCTCCCGGTCGAACAGGTAGTCCGGCTTACCGAGAACTGGTTCCTCTGAAACGCTCATAGCCGAAGTATAGTTGACCGAAGCATAGTTGACCGAACTGTACTTCGGCGATACAGGCCACGACCTCGCTAGCTGGGGTCTGGTTCCGGGGTGGCGCCGGGGCGGGCGAGGAACCCGAAGTCGCAGCCCTCGTTCGCCTGGGTCACGTGCTCGCTGTACAGGGTGCCGTACCCGCGCTCGTACTTCGGCCGGGGCGGATGCCATTGGGCGCGGCGAGACGCCATGATCCGTTCGGGAATATCGATTGTCAGGGAGCGGGCCGGAACATCGAGGATGACCCGGTCCCCGGTCTGGATGAGCGCCAGGGGGCCGCCGACGGCCGCCTCCGGCGCGACGTGCAGCACGCACGCGCCATAGCTGGTGCCGCTCATCCGCGCGTCGCTGATCCGGACCATGTCGCGGACGCCACGGGCGAGCAGGTAGCCCGGGATCGGGAGCTGGCCGTACTCGGGCATGCCCGCCGCGCGGGGACCCGCGTTGCGCAGGACCAGGACCGAGTCCGGCGTGATGTCCAGCGCCGGGTCGTCGATGCGGTTCTTCAGGTCCGTGTAGTCGTCGAAGACGACCGCGGGGCCGGCGTGGCTGAGCAGGCGCTGGTCGGCGGCGATGTGCTTGATCACCGCGCCGTCCGGGGCCAGGTTGCCGCGCAGCACGGCGACACCGCCCTCATCGCTCAGGGCATTCCCGGGGGAGCGGATGACGTCGCCGTCGTAGACGGGGCTTTCGGGGTAGGCCCGGTGGAGCGCTCCGGGAACCTTGGACAGCTGGCCGAGCAGCGCCGGGAGGCCGCCCGCGTAGTAGAAGTCCTCCATCAGGTACTCGCCGGACGGTCGGATGTTGGCCAGCCACGGGACACGGCGGGAGATCGCGTCGAAGTCGTCCAGGCTCAGGGGCACGCCCGCGCGGCCCGCCATCGCGATCAGGTGGATCAGGGCGTTCGTCGAGCCGCCGAGGGCGACCGTGGCCGCGACGGCGTCCTCGAACGCCTCGCGGGTCAGGACCGCCTTCGGGGTCTTGTCCTCCCAGACCATCTCGACGACGCGCCTGCCGGACTCCACCGCCATCCGGTGGTGCGCGGAATCGACCGCGGGGATCGACGCGGCACCGGGCAATGTCATGCCGAGCACCTCGGCCGCGCTGGTCATCGTGGACGCGGTGCCCATCGTCATGCAGTGCCCCGGCGAGCGGGCGATGCCCTCCTCCAGCTCCCTCAGGTCGCAGTCGGTGACAGTGCTGCCCGCCTTGAAGTCGTCCCAGACCCGCCACATGTCGGTGCCGCTGCCCACGGGGCCGCCCTTGTAACGACCGGCCAGCATAGGGCCCGCCGGGACGAAGATCGCCGGGATGCCCGCGCTGGCCGCGCCCATGATCAGCGCTGGAGTCGTCTTGTCGCAGCCTCCCATGAGCACCGCGCCGTCGAAGGGGTAGGAGCGGAGAAGCTCCTCGGCCTCCATCGAGAGCATGTTGCGGTACATCATCGGGGTCGGCTTCTGGAACGTCTCGCTCAGCGTGGCGACCGGCATCTCGACGGGGAAGCCGCCCGCTTCAAGGACGCCGCGCTTGACGCTCTCGGCGCGCTCGCGGAGGTGCATGTGGCAGGGGTTGATGCCGGACCAGGTGTTGAGGATCGCGATCAGCGGCTTGCCGTCGATCTCGCCGTCGGCGATGCCGAGCTGGCGGGCGCGGCTGCGGTGGCTGAACTGGCGGACGCCGTCGGTGCGGGCGTCCCCGAACCAGCGGCGACTGCGCAGGTCCCGGGGGTTCTTATGAACGCTCACAACCTCACGATAGGCGCGGGCCACCGAATGTGGCATTCATCCGCGGAATGAGAACCCACCCGTAAACAGGTAACATAGCGAGGAAGGGCCGCAAACAGACCCCAGAGGCCGCGCAGAGGATGCGTGGCGGTGCGCGGAGGGTGCCCCGACCATGACAGGTGACATCGAGCCCGCGGAAGAGCCACGCAGGCATCGTGAGCAAAACCCCGACGTCGGGATCCTCATCACCATCAGATCCCTGCTGCCGAACCTGGCGCCGGTCGAGCAGCGGGTCGCGCAGGCGGTGCTGGACGACCCGGGCGGGGTAGCCTGGCGATCCATCTCCGAGCTGGCGCAGTCCTGCGGCACCAGCGCGACGAGCGTGGTCCGGTTCTGCCGCGCGATCGGGCTCAAGGGCTATCCGGAGCTGCGACTGGCGCTGGCCGGCGCGGTCGCGCACGACGACGCGGCCGCGGTCGTCGCGGCGTCCAGCGACATCGAGCCGGGCGACGGCCCGGAGACGATCACGAAGAAGATCGCTACCTCGGACGCGGCCGCGGTCACCGACACGGCCAGCCGCCTGGACACCGACACGCTGGTCCGGGTGGTGGACGCGCTCGCCGCCGCGGGCCGGATCGACATCTACGGCGTCGGGGCGAGCGGCCACGTGGCCGCCGACCTGCAGATGAAGCTGCAGCGCATCGGCAAGACGGCCATCGCCTTCTCCGACCCGCACCTGGCCATGACGTCCGCCGCGCTGCGCGTCGCCGGAGACGTCGCGATCGGCATCTCGCACACCGGGACGACCGTGGACACGATCGACGTGCTGACCGAGGCACGCTCGCACGGCGCGGCGACGGTGGCGATCACGAACTTCCCGTGGTCGCCCATCACCGAGGTCTCCGATCACGTGCTGCTGACGGCGGCGCGCGAGACGGCGTTCCGTTCCGGCGCGATGACCAGCCGGATCGCGCAGCTGACCGTCATCGACTGCCTGTTCGTCACGCTGGCGCAGCGCGACCTGCCCGGCACGATGCAGGCCCTGGAGCGGACCTTCGAGGCTGCCCAGGCCACCCGCATCCGCCGCCCCCGGAGCCGCTAACCCTTCAGGGAGCCGGCCAGGGAGGCCTGGTTGATCTGGCGCTGGCAGGCGATGAACAGGAGCACGACCGGCAGCGACGCGATCACGACCGCCGCGGCGATGAGCGTGTACTGCGAGCTGTTGCTGCCGGCCCAGGTGTCGATCCCCTTCGTCACCGTCGCCAGCGCCGGGTTGTTCAGCAGGACCACCGGGCCGATGATGTCATTCCAGTCGTTCAGCATCGCGTACAGGAACGCGATCAGCAGCGCCGGGCGCGAGAGCGGGACGATCACCCGCCACAGGTAGGCCAGGTAGGACGAACCCTCCATCCACGCCGCCTCGTCCAGTTCCATGGGCAGAGAGCCGATCGACGCGGTCAGCAGGACCACCGCCAGCGCCATGCCCGGCAGTCCCGGCATCGCGATGTGGATGAGGATGTAGCCGACGGCGCTGTCCCACAGGCCGAGCATGCGCGCCTCGGCGTACATCGGGATGATCGACATCGGCAGGAACATCCCGACGAACAGGAACGTGTACAGCACCGAATGGCCGCGCAGCAGCCTCCGCGCGACCGGGAACGCGATCAGCAGGCCGAGCGCCACCGACAGCACCCCGGCTATCACCGAGTAGATGACGGTGTTGACCAGTTCGCCGCCGAGGTTGGCCGAACTCCACGCGGTGCCGAAGTTGCTCACGTCCGGCGAACCCGGCGTCATCGGCGAGACCAGGAAGTGTGACGGCGACTCGAACGCCATCATCAGCACGTACAGCACCGGTAGCAGGAACAGCAGCACGATGAGCACGCCGACGGCGACGTTGGAGATTAGCCGGGGACGGGCCAGGCGGGTCACGTCAGGAGCTTCCTTTCCCGGCGACGCAGCATGATCAGCAACGGCAGCGCGACGATCAGGGTCAAGAGGAACAGGAGCACGCTGACCGCGGCACCGTAGCCGAGGTCAGCCTCATACGACCCGAACGCCACGTTGAACGACAGCATCCCGAGGGTCTGCGTCCCGAACTTGCCCGCGGTCAGCACATAGATCAGGTTGTACATGGTGAACGAGCCGACCAGCGCCAGCATCACGTTGGCCGTCACCGACGGGGCCAGCAGCGGGTACGTGATCCGGCGCAGCCGCTGCCAGCCGCCGATGCCGTCCACCGCCGCCGCCTCGTACAGGGCCGGGTCGATGGAGCGCAGGCCGCCGATGAAGACGAGGGTGGAGAACCCGGTGTTCATCCAAATCTGGACGAAGATCACCAGCGGCATGGCCGCGGTGTCGCCACCGAAGAACGCGCTGTGCACTCCGAACGCCCCGAAGAGCGACGCCATCGGACCCGTCCCCGGGTTGAAGATCAGGGTCCAGAGCAGCCCCACGATCGTGACCCCCAGCGCGATCGGCAGGAAGACCAGCACCCGGCCGACGGCGGCGAGCCGGCCGGCGCCGACGAGCTTATGGGCGAGGAGCAGGGCCAGGAGGTTCTGCCCGAGGGTCACTCCCACGACGAAGATCACGCTGGCGACGAGTCCCTGCTCCAGCCCGGGGGCCTGGGTGGAGAACATCTGGGCGTAGTTGTAGAACCCCACGTTGTGGACGGCTACGCCCTGCAGCTCCGTGTAGTCGGTAAACGAGATGATGATGTTCCCGATCATGGGAACGATCCCGAACAAGACGTACGCCGCGACGGCGAGCCACAGACCGCCCCACATCGCGATCCGGGAGCCGCGGCTGAGCAGGCGCGCCGGCTGGGTCCGGACCCGGTTTTTCCGGGTCCGGACCCAGGTCCGGCGTCGGCCGACTGTGGCCTCTGTCGTCACTAACCCTTCCAGTCCTTCTGGTACGTGGACGCGGCCTGCTGCGGGCTCATCTTTCCCTGCATCACCTCGAGCTGCAGGTCGGCCCAGTTGGCCTGCTGGTCGTAGTAGCCGTTGTTGGGGGACAGCGCCGGGTACATCTTGGTCTGGTTGACGCCCTTGCCGAACCACTTGCCCATCACCTGCGCCCCGAAGCCGGAGAACGTGCCGGTCTTCTGGCTGGAGGAGATCCCGGTCATGTTCACGTACTGGGCGTAGATCTTCGGCGAGGAGAAGAACTGCAGCCACTTCATGGCCATGGTCTTGTTCTGCGCGTGGCTGAGCACGTAGAACGTGAGGTCGTTCTGGGAGTAGGCCTGGTTGTCCGAGGCCTTGGAGCTGAACGGCACCGGGAAGTAGCCGGCCTGGAGCTTCGGGTTGGCCTGGTGAAGGGACGGCAGGTCCCAGGACCCGTCCAGTTCCATCGCGGCCTTGCCCGAGGCGAAGGGGCCGCCCGCCATGGTCTGCCAGTTGATGCCGGTGTAGCCCGGCTCCAGGTACTGGGCGATCTGCTTCTCCTCGGCCATGCCCTTGACGAAGGCCGGGTCGGTCCACTTGACCTTGTCGTTCATGATGGCGGTGGCCAGGTTCCCGCCGGGCGCTTTCGGGTACCACAGGTCGGCCATCGCCTCGTAGTAGAGGAACTGCGTGTATACCGACCCGACCCCGCCGAGCGCGGTGTACAGCGGTTGCACCCCGTGGGATTTGAGGGTCTTGCAGACGCTGATGAACTGGCTGTAGGTCTTGGGCACGCTCAGGTGGTACTTGGCGAAGATCGCCTTGTTGTAGAAGACGCCTTCCTGGTACTCACCGGAGGTCAGGCCGTAGGTCTTCCCCTGGTACGTCTGCGCCGCCAGCGCGGACGGCGTGTAGTCCTTGGTGAAGCTCTGCCCGTTCAGCGGAGCGAACTGCCCGTTCGTCTCCCAGAGCTGGATGGGGGTGGCGTTCGTGTTGTTCAGGTGCTTCGGCAGCGGCAGGAGCGGAAGGTTGTCCGTGACGATGTCGGCGCTGTTGGAGTTGACCGTCTGCTGCAGGAGCGTCTCGTACGGGCCGGTCACGCTCGCAGCGGTCTGCAGGTTGACCTTGACTCCGTACTTCTTCTCGAACTCGGCGTTGATCTTCTTGAGCGCTTTAACCGCGGGCGGGTTGACCCAGGTGGTCATGGTGAGGGTGTTCCCGCCTCCGCTGCCGGAACCACCACCGGCGCACGCGGCGGCACTGACCGCGAGCGCCGTGGTGAGCGAGCCGATCGCCAGCGAGCGGGTCGTCCTGGAGAACTTCCTGATCCTCGCGACCCTCGAAGGTCTCGCGAACCCGCTGAGCCGGAGTTTGTTCAAGGCCATGGCTGCTCCTTACGATGGCCGCCCCCTAGGCTCTCTAGGACTGGGGCACAGCCCACCATACTCGTGTAAAGATATTACGAATTAGCGCTAACTACGCGGCACCTCTTTACGAAAATGTAACAGCCGGTCAAGGGCCGCGCGGACGCCACCGTTGTCGGCCTTCGCGGCGGCACTGAGCGCCTCTCGCGCCGCGGCGGCGGAGGCGCCGCCGAGCAGCATGACCATGGCGACCCGCAGGTCCCCCTCGGCCTCGGCGAGTGAGGACTCGCACGCGGCCCCCGGCTCGCCGGTCGCCTCGCCCAGGATCCGCACCTTCCGGCCGCGCAGCTTGCTGTTGGACGCGCTGACCTCGACCATCAGATTCGAGTAGGTCTTCCCGAGCCGGATCATCAGCGCGCTGGAGAAGCTGTTCAGGATCAACTTCATCGCCGTCGTCGCCTTCAGCCGGGTGGATCCCGCGATCGCCTCCGGCCCGGTCTCGGGCACCAGCCCCACGTCGGCCAGGGGCAGCAGCCGCGATCCGGGGTCGGACGTGATCACGGCCGTGTACGCGCCGCGCGCCCTGGCCTCGGCCAGCGCCCCCGCGACGTACGGGGTCCGGCCGCTAGCGGACAGCCCGATGACGACGTCCAGCTCGCCGAGGTCGGCCCCGGCTTCCTCGGCACCGCGCGCCTCGTCGTCCTCGGCGCCCTCCACCGCGCGGGTCATCGCGCCGGGCCCGCCGGCCAGGTGCGGGATCACCACTCCCGGCCGTAGCCCGAACGTCGGCGCGAGCTCCGACGCGTCCAGTACCGCGATCCGCCCTGAGGACCCGGCCCCGTAATAGTGCACCCGCCCGCCGCGGCGCACTCGGTCCGCGGCCGCGTCCACCACGTCCGCGAGGGCGCCGAGCACGGACCGGACCGCGCCGGGGACGAGCCCGTCCTCGTCGTTCATCAACCGCAGGACGTCGACGGTCGGCAGCACGTCGATGTCTGTGGTTCTGGGATTCCGTCTCTCCGTGGGCGGGAGCGCGGAATGATCGGCAGAGACAGGAAGATGGCCGGAAGCGGGCGCGGCGGGAGCACCGTCAGCGCCGTCGACGGCGGAGACGGGCGCGGCGCCGACTGCGGCGCGCGTGGCGGCCGCGTCCGGCTTGTCAGGAGAGACGGTCATAACTGTTACGATATTGCACGCTCTAGGAAGGTTCTGTACATGAATTACAAGCACCTTTCGCCGGGCCTCGCAGACGCTCCGGATTTTCCGGACATTCTGGACCTTCCCGGCTCGCTCTCCAAGCGACTGGCCGACGTCCCCGGCCGCCTGCTTGGCATAGACGCCGGCGGCAGCGCCACCAGGGTAGTGGTCCTCGCTGGAGGAAAGCTCAGCACGCTGCCATCTGCTCCCCCGATGAACGCCACAATCACCCCCGGCATCGCGGACCGGCTCCTCGACATGATCGGCACAGCCGAGCCGGACGCCGTCGGCATCGGCCTCCCCGGCGTCCGGACCGCCGGCACGGCCGGCGAGCTCACGCAAATCCTGACAAAGCTGTCAGGTATCCCGGTACACGTGACGGATGATGGTATCACCGCTACGTTCGGTGCGTTCGGCGGGCGACCCGGAATCGTGGTACACGCCGGCACCGGCAGCGGCGCGTGCGGCTGGGACGGCACCCGCTGGGCGCGGGCCGGCGGCCGGGGCTACCTGCTCGGCGACGAGGGCAGCGCCTACTGGCTCGGGCGCGCGGCGGTCAGCGCCGCCATGCACTGGGAGGACGGCACGGGCGGGTCGGCTGCCGTCCACCGGGCGGTCACCGCGACCGCGGGTTGCCCGCTGCCCGATCTCGCCAGGAAGATCTACCAGAATCCTTCCGAACGGGCCATCCTGACTCCCTTCGCCCCGGTCATCTCCGACCTCGCGGCGAGGGACTCCGTTGCCCTGTCCCTGACGCACGAGGCGGCCACGTACCTGGCCTCGCTGGCGGAGGCGCTACGCAACCGGCTCGGGCGGGAATTGCCGGTGTGCGGCGCCGGCGGGGTGCTATCGGCTCCGGTGATCTGGGAGCGGTTCGCTTCGCTGACCGAGGCCTCGGCACCGCTGGTCCCGCCCGAGGTCGGAGCGGCACTGCTCGCGGCCGAGGTCCTCCAGGGCCGCGTGCCCGGGGAGGAAGAAGAGCGTGGCTGAGCCGGATCCGCCTGAGCCTGGCGACCGTGGCCTGGACGAGATCGGGAGGATCATCGCCGCCGCGGTCGAGGGCGACGGCATCCCCGGCGTGGTGGCGGCGGCCGGGCGCGGCTCATCGACGCTAGGGACGTGGGCGGCGGGCCTCGCGGACACGACGCCGGGCGCGGAACGGGCGATGGCCACCGGGACCGTTTTCGACCTGGCGTCGCTGACGAAGGTGGTGTCCACGACCACGGTGGTGCTGGCCCTGGCCGCCGCGGGCGAGTTTCGGCTCGACGACCCGGCCGGCCGTTACCTGCCCTCCTTCACCGCCCTGCGCGAGGCTGGGGTGACCATCCGGCAGCTGCTCGCCCACACGTCGGGGCTGCCGAGCACCGTGAAGTTCTACGAGCGGTGCGCGTCCAGGAAGGAGCTGCTGGACAGGCTGTTCGTGACCCCGCTGCAGGTGCCGCCAGGCACCCGGGTCGCCTACTCCGACCTGGGCTTCATGGCGCTGGGCGAGATGGTCTCGTCCGTGGCGGGCGAGCCCCTCGACGCCGTGTTCCGCCGGGTGGTAAGCGAGCCGCTTGGCCTGGCGGAAACGGGTTTCCTGCCGGCCGGCCCGCCGTCGCGGTTCGCCGCCACCGAGTTCCGGGACGACGGGACGCCGTGGACCGGCGTCGTCCACGACGAGAACGCCCGGGTGATGGACGGCGTCGCCGGGCATGCCGGGCTGTTCAGCACCGCGGCGGACCTGGCGCGGTTCGCCGCATGGTGGGTGAGCTCCGGCGACGTCGACGTCGACGTCGTTCCCGTCGCTTCGCGACGGGAGGCGGAGTCGTGCCAGACGCCCGGCCTGGAGGGCGACGGCGGAATGCGGGGCCGCCGCGGCCTGGGGTGGGTCAAGCCCGGGGACCGCTTCGACATCCTGGCCGGGGCATGGCCGTCATCGGCGGTGTCGCACACCGGCTTCACCGGCGCGAGCGTCGCCCTCGACTCCGCGTCCGGGGCGTGGCTGGTCGTGGCGACCAACCGGGTGCACGCCAGCCGCGACCCCGCCGCCATCAGGGCTTTCCGCCACGCCCTGCACACCGCCGCCGCCCAGGCGCTCCTCCCGGCCTTACCCGCACATCCCCGCAAAAAGTGGCCGCGTCGGGCAGGTCCCGCGCCAGCGTCGACTTCCCCGACCCAGCCGTGACCACGGTAAGCCTGCCGCCCGCCATGCCTGCCGCCGTCCCCGGGCAGACCGACGCTCGCCGCCGTTCCCGCGCAGAGCCGCCGTTCCCGCGCAGAGCCGCCGTTCCCGCGCAGACCGGCCGCCACCCAAAACGCTACAAATCCCGGCAAAAGCTATATCCCATTATTCTGACCAATTAGCTTTGTATGCGAGATGGTTGCTAAATCACCTCCTGTAACGTTCCAATCCAACCGTTCGCCGTACAAAGCCATCGTCCACCCCAGGGGGGTGGTCGCGTTCGCGGGAGAATCTGCGGAGGCAGGGGTCAGGAGGGGGAGCCGGCGCAGCCGCTGGGCGGGGCGGATGCCGCGGGGAGTGACGTGACCCCGGGGGGCAGCGAGCCGTGCAGGGCGTAGTAGGCCAGGTCCGTGGCCAGCGACTGCGTATGCGCGGCGGTGTCGCTCGCCGCGTCCGCGAAGAGGTCCACGCCGGGCGGCACCTTCCACTTACCGGTGACGTAGGAGAACGGCGTCATGCCCGCGGGCAGCCCCGACGGGTTGGCCCAGCCGCAGGCGTTGTGGTACAGCCCCCCGACGGCCGGGCCGCCGACCGCGAGCACCAGGTAGCTGTCGCCGTTCAGCGCGTCGGCCCACGCCGTCGAGAACGACCTCACGACCGAGCTGGCCGGCAGGCCCGCCTCCTTCGCCGCGGCCTGGGCGGCCGAGGCGCTGGCCGGATCCGCCGCGTACAGGACCACCCGGTTCGCCCACGTCGCCGAGGCCGTCGGCAGCGCCGTCGATGTCCAGGTTCCCGACGGGTCACCGCTGCGCGCCCCCGTGGTCTCCTCGGCCAGCCCGCCGGCCCCGGACAAGAACAGCTCCGACGGCTCCTCCTGCACCGCGAAGGCACTCGCCCCGGCGATGCTCGCCCCGTGGACCGTCGGCAGCGCCGCCGTCTTCCAGCCCGTCCCGCCGTCGTAACTGACGGCGGGCGCGCCGGAGGAGGTCATGAAGAACACCTCCGTACCGAACGGATTGACGGCGTTTGAGTCCGTCAAGGACCCGGGCGGATTGGGGAAGTCACCGGGCTGGGCGGGGATCTGCGACGGCAACAGGTAGGTCGTCGCGGCGAGCGTGCTGCCAGCCGCGGGGCTGCCTGGTAGGGCCGTGACGGTCCACCGGCCCGCCAGCGGGCCGGACTGGGCCGCCTCGGCCAGCCCGCCGTGGGCGCCGGTGAATGCCACGGCGGCGTGCCCGTCCGGCGTCGTGAAGGCCGCGAGGGATGCGCCTGCTGCTCCTTCGGAAACCCTCGTCCAGGAACCGACGCTGTCCGGCGAGGCGGCGCGGATCGCGCCATCCGGGCCGTCGGCGAACAGCACCGGGCCGGTCGCCGTGTCCGCCAGCGCCAGGGAACCTGGATTCGCCGTCGGCACGTGCGACAGCGTGCGCGTGGTCCATGTGCCGCCGGACTGAGCCGTCTCGTCGAGGTTCCCCGCGGCGTCGAGGAAGAACACCTCCGGATCGCCACCGGTCGAGGTCGTGTTCGTCGCCACGATCGTGGCGCCGACCGCGGGCGAGCCGGGCAGCTCTTCCGTCTTCCAGCCGGATGTGGCCTGATAGGTCTCGGCGAGGGATCCGCCGGAGGACCGGTAGAACGCGTGCGGTGTCATGGCGTCCGCGTTGCCCGCGTCCGGGTAGGCGAGCGTGGCCAGGTTGCCCGTCGCGGATGGGTCTCCGGGGACGGAGAGCCGCAGCCAGTTGCCGCCGTCCCACCAGTCCGCGGCGAGCCCGCCCGCCGCGCGGGTGAACACGTACTGCTCCACGGGCATCGGGTCGTACCAGATCCCGTCGTCGGGGACCGAGGCGACGGCCGACGACGGCGCGAGGACGTGGACGTTCCTGTTCAGGGTGACGGAGGTGCCGGCCGCGGAGGTGATCGTCACGCTGACCGTGTAGGTGCCGGGCTCGCTGAACGCGTGGGTAACGTCCGGGCCGGTCGCGTTCGTGGTCCGCCCGTCGCCGAAGGTCCAGTAATAGGCGCTGATGGGCGAGCCCAGGCCCTCTCCGGACGCGTGGAAGTGCCCGGCGGAGCCGGCGACCGCCGTCGCCGGGGCGGACAGCACCCCGGTGGGGGCTGGCTTCTGGGCCGTCGCGGGCGGGGAGACGATCGCCCACTTCTCGCCGGGCGCCTCCTCCTGCGCCGCGAACTTCGACAGGTTGGTGATGTCGGGGTCGTACTCGACGTGGATGTCCGGGTTGGCGGCGAAGTCCCCGTTGACCATGTCGATCGAGCCGTCGGGGTGGACCGCGGTCACGACCCCGACGTGGTCGGCGACCGACGGGAACTCACCCGGAGCGTAGAACAGGATGCTGTCGCCCACCCGCGGAGTTCCGGTGTCGAGCTTCGGGGACTGGCCGTGCTGGGTCGCCCAGGTGTAGAAGGACGCCGCGCCCGCGTTGAGCGTGTTCATGTCGCTGGTGATCCCGGCGTGCTCCCACACCCACTTGGCGAAGTCCGAGCACCAGGTCTCGTTCTCGTTCTCGACGTTGTACGTGGTGTCGTAGCCGCAACCGTCGGAGTTGGCGGAGAAACCGCCGACCATCGTGCTGTAGGGGTCGCAGTCCACGCCGTTGAAGTTGTTCCTCACCGGGGTGGCCCCGATGCCGACCTGGCTGAGCGCGATGGCCGCTATCGCCTGGCGGAAGTCGGCGGGGGCCGCGGTGGCCGTGCCGGACGTGGAGGCCCTGGCCGGCTGCACGCCGCTCGCGGCGTGCCCGGTGGCGGCCC
>JAFMRC010000318.1 GCA_017354375.1 Nocardiopsaceae bacterium
GCCGTGACCGCAACGCGACACGGCGCCCGCATCCCGGCCAGCGGCACACCCGGAGCCTCGCGCTGACCAGCGGAAACCAGTTAAACGCTCAGGCAATAACGACTTTGCAGACGCCGTGGGCTATTTCGGGTGTCTAGGATCGGGTGGTTAGGACGGGAAACGCGCCCCCGAGTGATGGCGACACCGCGCAGCCTGGCTATCCATGGGGCGCTCACATAAGGCGCGTACCAGTCTTGACCTGCATAAACGCCCTCCGAGAACTCCGAGCGTGTTCCGAAGTCTCTGAGTGTGTGCTGATGTGTCTCTTTTTCCTCTGAGCCGTGTTGAGTTGCTTGTGGTTCCGGATGTGAGGCCCGGACGATGGAACCCCACGCAGGAACCAGAAAGGCAGAAATCCTCGATGCGCAAGACAATCGCCGCCGCCACCCTCACTCTGGCGGCCAGCGCGGTCGCCCTGTCCACCCCGGCAATGGCTGCCACGCGGGCAGCCGCTCCGCAGCGGGGCACCACTGCTGCCGCCGTCTGCCCCATACTCGGCATCGTGAGGAATTACCATGGCGACCCCAACAACAAGTGGGCGGGATATTTCACTGTTGTCGCGTCAAGTGGAGTCTCCCAGACGTTCCACTTCAACATGCAAGACCCTGGTTATGTCTCGAACGATGTGCCGCCCACTTACGGGACGATCGGCAATGGCGAGAAGGCCCATGTCACATCGTGCACCACGATGAATGGCGTCCTTTACATCACCGGGATCAACGTCGAGTGGCCGAACCAGGACTACCCGATCTGAGGAGCCGGATCGGTCCCCCCGGGCCCGGTGGAGGCGGTGGCCATGGCAGGACAGCGCCGTTCCCCCGGGCCCGCAAGGGTGTTGTGGCCTTCGGCGGTCGTGATTCCGGTACCCGTCCGGTCCTGCTCCGTCGCCGCGGAGGCTTCGCCCTGGGCCTGACGACACCTGCCACCTGCGCCGCTCTCATCCATAGCCGGGCACCGGGGACCTGGCGCGGTTCGCGGAGTTCTGCGACACGGGCACGCAGACCACGCACGGCTTCGGCGCCACGACGGTGACGCTGCTCCTGCCCTCCCGGCCGTCCGCCCCAGTTGGCGCCCGCGAATCCACCGGTCAGAGACTTACGGCTCCGGAAGAAGGTACATCCGCCTCGGGTTCCTGATATGTTGACGAAACGGACATCAAACGCACAGCCCAGATGGTCCGAAAATCGGCATCCGTCGCAATACCCCGCCCGACCCGAAGGGCATAGAAACGAAGTACACACAGTCGCAGTCGCGAACTTCGTAGTCGGCCCGAAGGCGTTGCAATGCCCCGCCCGGCTCGAAGGGCGTAGAAACGTCTGGACAGCAAAGTCTCCCGCGTGATCGAGCCCTGTCGCAATGCCCCTCCCGACCCCTGCGCGATACGTACGGTCAGATTGAATCTGACAGTATGTGTTCGTGATTACGGTAACTGCCACTTACGCGGCACGGAACTTCGCCGATATCCTCGACGCGGTCGAACGAGGAGAGGCCATTGTGATCACTCGCGACGGAGTTCCGGTTGGGAGCTTGTCGCCCGAGCGTCGCACTTCCGCCGAGCGGCTTAA
The DNA here is from genome assembly GCA_017354375.1 of Nocardiopsaceae bacterium. GTDB lineage: Bacteria > Actinomycetota > Actinomycetes > Streptosporangiales > Streptosporangiaceae > Trebonia. The sequence continues at coordinate 1,605 of JAFMRC010000318.1, forward strand.
GGCTGCCCTGCGCGACAATCCGGCCGACCTGGGGTTCGCTGACGACCTTGAAGCGGCACACGCCGACCTGTGTTCTGTCTTCACCGATACAGCCGCAGCTACGTAAGAGACCAAGCCACCCCGCTCGCCACCCGCATCACGCTCACCGGGCACAAGACGAAAGCATGGTACTCATCAGTCTACCTTCAGTCGCATGAACGAGTAGACTGACAGTAGACTGATGTCGGGCACGGGCAAGCTAGCCGTGCCGACGGGAAGCGGAAGGTACCTTTGTGGAGCCTGATGACCTGAGGTTCCCGAGATCAGCCCGCTTAGCAAGCCCGCGTACGTCCGCGGCCGGGGCGAGTACCAGGGGTCATTCGTCCGTGGTGGCGACGGGGACCGGAAGCTATCGGACTACGAAGTCGGATTGCTGCACGCGAACCGGGGGCAGCCACGCGACGATCGGGAGCCGGTCGCCGATGCGTCGGTCGCCGACCTGGACGATGAGGCTGTCGCGACTCTGTTGCGGCGGATGCGGCGGCGGCAGCCCCGAGCTTTCCGTTCGGTGCCAGATGAGGTAGCACTGCGGCGGCTGGGCGTGCTGGTGCCAGTTAGCCCGGACACGGACAGGCTGGTGCCGTCCCTGGCCGGGCTGCTCACCCTGGGGATCTACCCCCAGGAGTTCTTCCCGCAGTTGAACGTCACCTTCGTCGTCCTGCCCTCCGACCAGGCAGGGGCCGTCCCGGAGGGCGGGCCGCGGTTTATCGACAACCGTTCGCTGAACGGCCCCGTCCCGCAGATCGTGTCCGACGCGGTGGACGCCATCGCGAGGAACATGCGAATCGAGAGCACCGTGCGGGGAGTGGGCCGGGAGGACTCCTACGAGTACCCGGTCGAGGCCCTGCGCGAGGCGGTCGTGAACGCCATCATGCACCGGGACTACTCCCCGCCGTCCCGCGGCGCTCAGGTGCAGGTCGAGATGTACCCGAGTCGGCTCCTGGTCCGGAACCCGGGCGGGCTGTTCGGCCCGGTGGCCGAGACCGAACTCGGCACCGAAGGGGTGACCTCGTCCCGCAACCCGGTCCTGTCGGCGCTTTTGCAGGAAGTTCAGCTTCCTGACAGCGACCGCGTCATATGCGAGAACCGCGGCACCGGAATCCCGACCATGCTGGAGCAGTTGCGGCGTTCCGGCACCGCATCGGTCAGGTTCTCCAACGCGATCAGCCACTTCACCGTCATCTTCACCCACGCCGAGCACAACGATCCCGACGGGCGGGTCCAGAGCACCGGCGAGGTCCACCAAGCCCAGGACGTCAACGGACGGTCCGCGGAGATCCTGGAGCTTTTTGACGGCCAGCAGGAACTGACGGCTTCGGGCATCGCGCAGGCCACTGGCCTCAGCAAGGCCATGACAAACCGCTACCTCGCGCGGCTCGTGGCAGCGGGAAGGCTCATCGCGACCGCGCCGGCCTCCAGCCGTAACCGCGCCTACCGTCTCCCAGCTTTCTGACCATCTGACCCCGTCGCGTCCGCGGCTGCGGTCGGCTACGGTTTCCCGGCACCGGATGCGGGGGCCGGGAACACGAGGACCTGTCCTGTCGGCGCCTGTGCCTGCGCGCCGTTCCACTGCTGGCCGACCACGTACAGCTGCGGCGGCTGGTCACCGCGGCTGAGCGTGCACGAAAACGCGCCGCGGTCCAGTTCGACGCTTGCCAGGATCTCGCCGCCCTCGCGTATCCGTACGCAGCGTCGACCCGCCACGTCCGCGTACCAGACGGCGCCCTCGCTATCGACGCAAATGCCGTCTGGGTGGTCACCTGGAGTAGCTGCCCATACCCGTCGGCGGTCCAGTCCGCCGCCTGGGCCGATGTCGTAGGCCGTGAGTCGGCTGGCGTGGGACTCCGCGACAATCAGCGTCCCGCCGTCCGCGGTGATGGCCATGCCGTTGGGAAACGCGAGGTTCCCCGCGACTGGACGGGCAGATCCCTCCGGTGTGACGAGCGCCACGATGCCGGGTGCCGGCTTGCCGCCTGGGAAGTCGAAGCCGATGTTGTTGACATAGGCGTTTCCGCGCGCATCGACGACCAGGTCGTTCCACGGCTTTCCCGAGATAGGACCCAGGTCAGCATGGCAGGCCATGGAGCCGCTGGGCTCGCGGCGCAGCAGCCGTCGACGGGCGGAGTCCACGACCAGGAGCCGCCCGTCGGGCAGGAAGTCGATGCACATCGGAAACGACGGGACGCTGGCGATGACCTCGTAGCGGCCCCCGGGATCAAGCGCGATTACCTGATGGACGCCCCAGTCGGAAAACCAGACTCTCCCGTCGTGCCAGCGCGGCGACTCACCGAACACGATCCCTTCCATCAGCACAGTCATACAGGGAAAGACTGCCCGAACAGCCAGGACTCATCGGCCGCCGGGCCGAGGCGCCAGTCGCCGCCTAGGGACACCCTCAGGGTTTGCCCCGTCCCCAGCGCGAAGTTCCTGGATGTCGGAAGACCGGCCGCGAAGTCGGGCTGGCCGGATTCGTTATCTGTACCAGTGCCTGACGACAGGCGGCCCGGCAAGAAAATCCCTTCGAGGCGGCCCAGCTCCTATGCGATGCTGTGCCGATGACGCTGGTGTGGGTGACCGGCAGTCCCGGAGTCGGCAAGTCCACGGTCTGCGAACTGCTTCAGAGCCGGGGCGAGCTTGCAGTCGATGCCGACTGGGAGGGATACAACCAATGGTTCGACCGGGCCAGCGGGCAGGTCGTCACCGAGCCGCCGGATCCGGTGCCCGCCGGATGGCTGGACAGGTTCGGCTGGAAGATCAGCCGTCCCCGGGTTGAGGCTCTTGCCGCGACGGCCCGCGGCAGAACTGCGTTCTTGTGCGGGTCGGTCGAGAACGAGGTCGAGGTGTGGGACCTGTTCGACCTGGTGATTTGCCTGGTGATCGACGACGAGACGCTAAGGAATCGTCTCAGGGACCGCACGACCAACGGTTTCGGCAAGCATCCGGAGGAACTCGCCGCAGCCCTCAAGTGGAACCCCAGTAACGAGGCCAGCTACCGGCGCTTCGGCGCGGTGATCATCGACGGCACCCGTCCCCCGGCGGAAGTCACTAACGCGATTCGCGCCGCCGCGAAGACTGCTAGCGCCGCCTAGCGCGTCGGCTCCGCCTCGCAATCCTGAGGCGCCAGATGTCCGAAACTGCCGGAAATGTCGGGCTGGCGGGACTCGAACCCGCGACCTCGTGCACCCAAAGCACGCGCGCTAGCCAAGCTGCGCTACAGCCCGTACCCACGACAGTGTAGCGGCACGCACCGCCGCCAGCGCGCTTCGCGGATCCGCTGACCATCGTGATGTCGTTACCACTGACCGGTTGCTACAGCCGTTCACAGGGTTAGACTTGTCGCATGACCACGACCTGCGGGGAGCCAGAAGATCAGGTACCGGTGCACCCGGTCGTGCTTCCCGCGCCTGTCGTTGACTGGGCCACGGTGGTGCGAGCGGGGAGCCCGGCGCGTGAGCCGACCCGCGGGCGGCTGCGCGAGCTGCGCAAGAAGGGCCAGCTTGACGAAGGGATCACCGTCACCAGGCGCGGCGAGCACGGCCTGGAGGGCCGGGCAAACTACTACAGCGTTCTATCCATGCTGGCCGCGCGGTGTCGGCAGGCGGGACATGACGACGACGCGGTGGAACTTGAGCGGGCCGGGTCCGAGCTTGAAGCGCGGTTCCGCGAGCGCCTTCAGTCGTTCCTGGGCAGGCATGCCCTCTCGGAACTGCCGGAGGCCGACTTCTCCGATGAGCTCACCGCCGCTACCGCTGAGCGGCTGGCAGGATACCGGCGGCTGCGGGAAGAACTGCTCGCGGCTGCGGTCGTCGTCAATGCGGAATGAGACCTCGCGCACCTTCGCGTGGCCTCGCCACGCGGACTGCCGGTCGAAGTGGATCTGCCGCGTGTACTACTGGAGCGCCAATCGCTGGTACCTGGCGACATGGTCTGGGTCTTCAGGCGCATCCTCGGGGACGCTGCCCTGATCGAGCTTCTTCCGGCCGTCCCCGTCCGGCTGCGTGACTCAGATCTCGTGAGCGGCGACCTCGCGGCCTTGAGGTGCGACATCATCCACCATGACGCGGATGTGATCCTGGACGGCGCGCGGGATGAGGGCGCATGGCATGAAGGGTCGCCGGGGGCCGGAGACGATGGGCTCACCGACGCCGAGCGAGCGCGATATGCCATGCATTACCAGACAACCGCAGCAGCCGACTTGACCGCGGACCAGATGACCGAGCTGAAGGCGGCCGTCGCCTCCGGACGGATCCCCCGCAGGCGACTTCGCCCGGCCGGATGACCCGGAACCTGTCCTGGGACGCCTGCCGAGCGGGGGATCGGCCTGCTCTCCAGGCGTGTCTCGTGCAGGGTTCCGCCTTCGGGGCAGGGATGGGCGATGGCGGGGGCGCCGGTGCCGGGGTATGAGGTGCTGGGGCGAAGGTGAATGCCCCGTTCTGTGGGGGTATGCCCGGGGCGCAGGGGCGTGCCAGGCGGGCCGTGCCGGGGCGGAAGGGCTCCGCGTGGAGGATATGTGAGCCCGGGGACTCGTCGTTTATTTATTTGCGTGTTTCGGGCGTGTCGCGGGTGGTCCGGTTTGCGGGTGTCCTGAACCTTTCCGGCATGGTGTATCGGT
>JAFMRC010000019.1 GCA_017354375.1 Nocardiopsaceae bacterium
CCGCTGCCCGCGACGGCGCTCGCGGCGGCCCGGCGAGCTGGAAGCCGGCCAGGAGCAGGCCGGTCATGGCCACCATGACCGCGAAGAAGACGGGGCGGGACGACGGCTCGCGCATGGGCTCTCCCTCGAACTCCGTGCGGCTCCCCTTTACACTGGCGTAACATTTCGCTCCCCTCCGGTCAACAGCCCCGGACCGCAGCCTGAGGCCGCGCTGGCATGCGCTGCCGACCATGAGAATCTCCCCCTACCAGCACCCTGACCAGCAGCTCAGCCCCCCGATTACCTGTTGCTTTGCCTGAACTTCCGTCATTACAGGCCACGCGGATAGGCGGTGCGATCATCGCTGGGGTTCGCCGGGCCGCCCGGCGGATCGGCCAGCCCGGCGAGGAACAGGCCAACGAGCCAACGGGCGTTTTGCGGCATATACCGGAACCTAAGGTTGAGGCCCTGCGGATACCCCTCCCCTCCGGGTCCCGGTAGGGGCGGAATACGCCCAGCTCAAGCCGGCTCCCCTGCCACCGCGCGGGTCCGGCGGCCCTCACCAGACGGGGAATCCACCGACCGAGGTCCAGGCTTCACGGATGAGCAATCGGAGGGCGATAGCCACACCGAGGATCCTGTCGGTCAATTTCAATTTGTTTTCGGATGGATGCTGTCAGTTCATGAGTGGCTGGCCGTATGCCTTCTGGAGCAGGGATGAGCGATGGCGGCGCGCCGGTGCCGGGGTATGCGGGCCGGGGGCGGGACGCATGCCCCGTTCTGCAGGGATATGCCCGGGGCGCAGGGGTGTCCAGGGCGGACCTTACCGCAGCAGGAGGTCTTCGCGTGGATGATATGTGAGCAAAGAGAGCACTTATCCTCCACGCGAGCGTGATCGCGGCCTTGCGGATACTCCGGCGGGTATAACGAAGATCTTGAATTGGCAACAGAGTCACCGAGGCCCGCAAAACCCGTCTACCCGCGCGATCTCTTACCTGTACGTGACGTTCACAATCGATTGCAGCGGCTAGCTGGCGTCACGGCCCCAGGCAAGTCAGGGGCTCATGTAAAGCTCGGGGACCACGGCTAAGCATGCCGCCTGCCGGCGTCCAGGTTTTGTTCAGGAACCGGTGTAAAGCTAGTCATCCTGCGGTTGGATGGCTTTTACTCAAGGTCCCAGCTCACGGAACGCGAGAGAGGACAGACCGGGACGGTGCGGAGCGAGGACTCATCCGGAACGACTGCCGACGACCCGCGGTCGGCGCGGGACGGCCCGCTCGCGGACGACCTGTCGGCGCAGGAACGGCAGCAGGCGGTGCGCCAGGCGCTCTCGGAGGCCCTGCGGCTCGCGCGGCTGCAGGCCGAGGTGCTGGCCCGCCTGGACGAGGCCGACCAGGCGGGGGACGACGAGGCGGTGCTGCGCTGCCACGCCGAACTCGATGACGTAATGGCCCGGATGGCCGAAGCCGAGCGGGTGCGCGCCGGAGCGCGAGCGGCCCTGCCGCAGGACGACGACCTGGTCTGCGCGGGCTGCGGCGCCGCGGCCGAGCCCATGTACGAGACGCCGCGGCTGCTCGGCTACCGGTGCACCCGCTGCGACTGGCAGGGGGAAGACCCCGCCGCGCAAGCGGAGCGCCGACGCCTCGAGGCCAGCGACGCCGCGAGGGCGGCGATCGAGCGGACCCTCAAGTCCCTAGAGGATGCGCTCGTGATCCTGGACAGCCCCGGCAAGCGCGGCAAGAAGGCGCGCGAGGCCCGCGAGGAGGGAATCGGCGCGCTCCGGTCGTTGCACGACGACCTCACCGCGGTCCACACCCGGATCCGCAAGGCACGGTGACGCGGAACCAGGCCGCCTGCCGGAACCTGGCGGCCTAGGTCACGCTCCGGAAGCTCACTCAGCCACCTGGTGACCGTACGCGGCGCGGAGCGCCGCGAGGTCCGGCTCGCCGAACCGGCGGCGCAGTTCCCCGAACGCCCGCGCCTTGTCCTCCCCGAACCGGCGGACCCTCGCCGCGTACGCGTCGGCGGTGAGGAACCTCGGCGGCGACGTCTTGCTGTGGAACTTATCCGCGTACATGACCAGGGCCTCCTCGTCCGTCTCGGCGAGGTAGTCGCCCGGGGGCAGCGGCAGGCCCTGCCCGATCACATCCCCGGCGGACAGGCCAACGCCCGTATGGCAGGAGGCGAACCGGCACAACGGCTCGGGAAACCCTTCCCCTGCCAGCAGCTCGTGGCCGAGAACGCCGTGGCGCACGTAGTTATCGTGATCGAGGCGCCCGGCCTCGTCGTAGAGGCGGTACACGCCGATGTCGTGCAGCAGGGCCCCGGCCCGCGCCAGTTCGATGTCGATCCCGGAACCGGCCCGCTCCTGCAACTGCTCGGCAACGGCACACACGATCTCGCAGTGCGGATAGACGAGGCCGAACGCTTCGGATGTCGGTGCGTGCTTCTCATGCAGGCGCAGGATTTCCTTGTCGGACGGGACCCGGATGCCGGACGGGGCGCTCACCCGGCCTCGCCGGTCTCGATGTACTCGAAGACGGCACCGTCCGGGTGCCTGGCGATGAGCCTGGCCCCGTTCGGCGCCGGAGCAGGCCCCTCGATGACCTCGCCGCCCGCCGATTCCAGGGCGGCGAGCACCGGGGCGAGGCTGGCCACCTGAACCGTGGCCACCCGGTCGCGGTACGCGGCGGTGTCGCCGGCCAGCAGCAGGAACGGCCCCACCCGGGCCAGCTCCACGCCGCGGAAGCCGAACCGCTCCGCCCGCGCCTGCGCCAGTTCCTCGTACAACGGGACGGCGGCGTCGAGATCGGAGACGAACACGCGCGCCAGAACCTTGCTGATGTTAGCCACTCCGCGCACAACACCCCCGCCACCGCTTCTATGCCGCCGCCCCCGCCAACCCGGACTCATCAAGCAGCGTGGAGTTTTTTAACACTTACAAAACAAAAAAACTCCACGTCAATGACTAGGCGGGCTGGGCCGTGGTCTTGGTTGCCAGCCCATCCAGCTCCCGCTCGGGTGCGGGATCCCACGGCTCGTGCACGCGGTTCATCAGGTGCGACGAGATGATGAAGTCCGCGGTCGCCCGGTTGCAGGCGACCGGGATGTTGCATACCACCGCGACCCGCAGCAGGGCCTTGACATCGGGATCGTGCGGGTGCGGCTCAAGCGGGTCCCAGAAGAAGACCAGCAGGTCAATCCCGCCTTCGGCGATCCTGGCACCAATCTGCTGGTCACCGCCGAACGGTCCGCTGCGAAAACAGTTGATCTCAAGGCCGAGATGGTCCTGCAGAAGGCGGCCGGTCGTCGCGGTCGCGAACAGCTCATGCGCCGTGAGCAGGTCCAGGTTGTACCTGGCCCATTCCAGCATGTCCCGCTTCTTGTTGTCGTGTGCGATCAGTGCGATCCGCCGTCCGTTCGGCGCCGCCAGGTCGTTGGCCACAAGGAATCCTTTCGAAGAGCTGGCAACGGCGCTGCCGTCCCGGTAGTCCCAACCCTCTCCGGTCCAGATGTCATCCCGGCTGCCTCCGTGAAGCCGGCATGTTACGCGCGGATGCCGTCCCGCGGTCAGGTTCGTACGGCGCCCAGAGCCGGTCGGCTTCCCCGGCGGCCATGCTGCCCCGGTACACGTCGATCTTGTGGTCGATGATCTTCAGGTTCTCCTGGATGTCCTCCAGCTTGGCGACGACGTCCGCGCGGTGGGCTTCCAGGAGTTCTAGCCGTTCCTGCTCGTTGCCCGGGCCGGCGGCGACCAGTTCGGCGTAGCGGCGGATGCCCTTGATCGGCATGCCGGTGGCCCTCAGCTTGGTGCAGACGATGATCCACTTCAGGTCGAGGTACCCATAACGGCGGCGGCCTCCGGTCGTCCGGTCGGGCGGGCTGACTACCAGGCCGGCCCGCTCGTAGTACCGGAGGGTGTGCGCGCTGACCCCGGTGCGGCGGGCCGCCTCGGCGATGGTCACGCCCTCCGGCGGCACGTCCTGCGATCGCGGCTTGCCTGACGACTTCGGCTTGACTTCGAGCATGCTCTAAATCTTACTGTCACGGTCATGAGTTCAACTGTGCTCTCGCCCGCCCCGCCGGGCGAGCTGACCCCGCGCCGCAAGTCGCTGGTGCTCGCGATCTGCTGTATCAGCATGCTCGTCGTCATCATGGACATGTCCGTCGTCAACGTCGCGCTTCCCGGTATCGGTCGCGATCTTCATGCTTCCGAGTCGGGCCTGCAATGGACGGTCGATGCCTACTCCCTCGTGCTGGCCGCGTTCCTCGTGCTGGCCGGATCCCTGTCCGACCGGGTCGGACGCAGGCGCGTCTTCCTGGCCGGCCTGGCGATCTTCGGCCTCGGCTCCCTGCTGTGCGGGCTGGCACCGGGCATCGGCTGGCTGATCGGGGCCCGGGCGCTGCAGGCCGTCGGCGGGACCATGCTCAACCCGACCGCCCTGGCCATCATCGCGAACACGTTCGACGGCCCGGCCGAACGGGCGCGGGCCATCGGGATCTTCGGGTCGGTGTCGGGCCTGGCGCTCGCGTTGGGCCCGATCCTCGGCGGCGGCCTGGTCAGCGCGTTCGGCTGGCGGTCGGTCTTCTGGATCAACGTCCCGGTCACGATCACGGCGATCGTGCTCGCCTCGCTGTACGTTCTCGAGTCCAGGGCCGGCCGGGCCCGCCGGTTCGATCCGGTCGGCCAGGCGCTGATGATCCTGCTCCTGGGCAGCGTCGTCTACGCGATCATCGAGTCCACGTCACAAGGCTGGACCTCCCCGCTCATTCTCGGCCTGCTCGCGATCGCCGCCCTGAGCGTCGCGGGCATCGTCGTCTACGAGCCGCGCCGGGCCGACCCGCTCCTGGAACTGCGCCTGTTCCGTAGCCCGCCGTTCAGCGCGGCGATCGTGATGGCGCTGTTCGCCCTATGCGGCTTCGGCGCTTTCCTGTTCGTGACCACCCAGTACCTGCAGGACATTCGGGGCCTGTCTTCGGTGGTGGCGGGTTTGTGCCTGATCCCGGTCGGGCTGCCGGTCCTGGTCCTGTCACCGGCCGCCGGGCGGATCACCGGGAATCGGGGACCCCTGCTGCCGCTCCTCGTCGCCGGGACCGCCCTGGCCCTCGGCGGCCTCGCGTCGCTGTGGATCGGGCCGGCCACTCCCCTCGCGCTCGTGCTGGCGGTCTACCTGCTGTTCGGCATCTTCCTGGGGACCGTGAACCCGCCCATCACCAACTCGGCGGTCTCCGGGATGCCCCGGTCCATGGCCGGGCTGGCCGGGTCCCTGGCCTCCACCGGCCGCCAGGCCGGCACCACCCTCGGCGTGGCGGTCTCCGGGACACTCGTCGCCCCGGCACTCGCCCGCGGCGGGTCCGCGTTCACCACCGCGGCCCACGGCGTGTGGTGGATGCTCCTCGCCCTCGGCGCTGGCATCGTGGCCCTCGGCCTGGCCAGCGCCAGGCTCCACCACGTCCTCTCCGCCCGTTCCGCCCGCCAATAAACGACCCGAGTGCGCTTTTGGGCAACCTCTAGCCGGCCCGAATGCGCACCTGGCACGCTAAGGCCGGGGTGCCCCGTTTCACGCCGCTGCCCTCCCCGCTGCGAGCCGAGTGCGCTTTTAGGCCAACTCTTACCTGCCCAAGCGCGCACTTGGCACGCTAGGTGGCGGCAGGTGAGCGAACCCGAGTGCGCACCTGGCACGCTCGGAGGAGGCGTCGGGGGCGGTGCGGGGCGGGGGCGGTCACTCTTCCGGCAACCGGTCGAGGAGGATATCCACCTTGCCGTCGATCGCGTTCACTTTCTCCTTCAGCGGGCCGACCTCGGCTTGCAGGAGATCCTCGAAGACGGTGTCCGCCGTGGACCGCGACGGCCCTTCGAGACCAGGCGCGTCGTTCAAGACGTCCACGAGATAGTCGTGCCGGCACCCGAGCGCGGCGGACAGCGCCACCAAGGTCGAACGCTGCCGCTTCCTGGGCTTCTCGATATAGCGGATCGTGGTTTCGGATACTCCGCTCTCCCGGGAAAGACGAGCCAGTGACATGTCGAGTCTTTTCATTTCGCGATGGATAGCTCTTTCCACCGCGTCCCACCTGCCGCTCTCTGGCAGCTCATTCCTCGACAACGACAAATCCTCCGCTTTTCGCCTGCTGAACAGGCTAGCGGAACGACCGTCATTGATGACGATCCGCACTCGGGCTTCGAGTAATTTTTAATAGTTACGGATTATCCATAACTATTGATGGTCCTCATAATTAGACGACACATTTCGCTAGCGGTCGACTAGCATCGACTGCATGACAGCGGTTATATTCGCGGTGAGCGTAGTGGGGTGCGCGGTTAACCTGGCCCAGGGCATCGAGTTGGCCGCGTGCTGGCGCGATCGCTGGAGAGCGCGGAAGGGCCGGAGGCGATCGCGCACGTCAGGAAGCGAGCCAGGCGTCGAGGGTGGCGCGGGTGGGGGCGGTCGCGGGGCCTTGGCGGGTTACCGACAGGGCCGCGGCGGCGTTGGCGCGGCGGGCGGCGAGGTCCGGAGGGAGGCCGTCGGCCAGGGCGGCCAGGAACGCGCCCGCGTGGGCGTCGCCCGCGCCGGTCGTGTCCACGGCCGCCACCGCGGGCGCGGGCACGCGAACGATCCAGGCGCCAGCGGATGAACGGCACGTTGCTACGGCTATGGGCGTAGCAACGGCACTTTCACTCCTTCCACGGAGGGCGAGGAGGCAGCCGGAGGGGCCGGTGCGGACGATCACGTTCCTGGCGCGCCCGCCTTTCGCGGTTCCGAGGAGGGCGCGAGCGGCGTCGGCGGGATCCTCGATTCCGGTCAGGGCGACCGCTTCGCGGGCGGTGCAGCTCAGCCAGTCGCAGCGGGGCAGCACCCGGGCCAGGAGGGGGACGGGAATCTGGCCTGCGAGGGGGCCGGGATCGCAGAACAGGAGCGCCCCCGGCGGGAGGGCCGAGGCCCATTCGGCCACAACCGGGCCCGACTCCGGCGGGATGAGGCCGTAGCCGGAGATGTAGACCGCGTCGCCTTCGGTCACGGGGATGTCGTCCATGCAGCCGGGCTCACGCGCGGATTCCGCGCCGAGCCGGGTCACGTACGCGCGCTCGGCGTCCCGCTCCACGTCGGCGTCCCGCTCCGCGCCGCCGGGCCGGCTCGCGTCACCGGGTCGGCTGAGGGCGACCGTGAAGCCCGTGTCGCGGAGCGGATCCGGGGAGCGGAAAACCTCGATGCCCTCGGCCGCCAGGGCCTCGCGGACCAGGTCCCCCCACGGTCCCGTGCCGTGCCCGCCGGCGTACAGCACCGGCAGGCCCTGGCGGGCCGCCGCGGCCATCACGCTGAAGCCACCGCCAACCGCCACCCCCGACGACTCCGCGAGGATGTCGGCGCCGGGGGCGGGGAACGCGGGTACCCGCATGGACACGTCAACGATCGCCTCGCCGGCGAACACGAGGCGACGCGGGTGCCCTCCCGGGACGGGAGGAGCCGGTGGTGACTGGGCAGGCGGCATGATCCGTTAGGGATGATAATTGGTGTTATGGGTCTGACCAGTGTTGAAGCGAACGGTATCAACGTGATCGCCGCCGCCGAGCGGAAGGGGACGCCGCGGCAGTTGTTCTGGCCGTGGTTCGCCGCGAACATCTCGGTGCTCGGGCTGAGCTACGGGGCGTACGTGCTGGGGTTCGGGGTTTCGTTCTGGCAGGCGTGCGCGGCCGGGCTGGTCGGGATCGTCGCGTCGTTCGGCCTGGTCGGGTTCATCGCGGTGGCGGGCAAGAGGGGATCGGCGCCGACGCTGGTGCTGTCGCGGGCGGCGTTCGGGGTGCGGGGGAACATCGTGCCGACGCTGGTGGCGTGGATCCTCAACGTCGGGTGGGAGACCGTGCTCACCGTGCTGGCGACGCTGGCGACCGCGACCGTGTTTGGGCGGCTCGGGTGGAGCTCCGGGGACGCGACCAAGGTCATCGCGTTCGTCGTGATCACCATGCTGGTCGTGGGCAGCGCGGCGCTCGGGTTCGACATGATCATGCGGCTGCAGGCCATTATCACGGTGATAACCGGGGTGCTGACCGTCATCTACTTCGCGCTGGCGGCCGGGAAGATCCACTGGGCGGCCGTAAGTTCAACGCACTCCGGGCCGGCGCCCGCGTTCGTCGGGGCGGTCGTGCTGGTGATGACCGGGTTCGGGCTGAGCTGGACGCAGATGGCGGGCGACTACTCCCGGTACCTGCCGCGGACGGCCAGCGGGGGCGGGGTGGTGTGGTGGACGACGTTCGGGGCATCGGTGGCCCCGGTGTTCCTGCTGGGGTTCGGGCTGCTGCTCGCCGGGTCGTCCGCGTCGCTGTCGTCCGCCATCAACACCGACCCGATCGGGGCGCTGTCGGCCATCCTGCCGACGTGGTACCTGGTGCCGTTCGTGATCGTGGCCGTCCTGGGCCTGGTGGGCGGCGCGGTGCTGGACATCTACTCCTCCGGGCTGACGCTGCTGGCCGCCGGGCTGCGGGTGCCGCGCTGGTCGGCGGCGTGCATCGACGGCGTGCTGATGATCGGCGGCACGATCTACGTGGTGTTCTTCGCGTCGTCGTTCATCGGGCCGTTCGAGGGGTTCCTGATCACTCTCGGGGTCCCGATCGCGGCGTGGTGCGGGGTGATGCTGGCGGACGTGCTGCTGCGGCGTTCTTCGTACGCGGATGATGACCTGTTCTCGGCGGCCGGGCGGTACGGGTCGGTGCGCTGGGTGCCGGTCGCCCTGCTGGCGCTGGGATCGGTTCTCGGGTTCGGGCTGGTCGTCAATTCGTACGCGTCATGGCTGTCGTGGCAGGGGTACCTGCTCGCGCCGCTGCGGCTCGGCGGGAAGACGGGAACCTGGGCGGGGGCGAACCTCGGCGTGCTGGTCGCGCTCGCGGCCGGGTTCCTCGGGTGGCTGCTTCTCGGGCGCACGGCCGTGCGGCGGCAGGAGGCAACGGCGACTGCTGCCGCCGGGGCACCTCCGAGCGCGGTCACATGACCTTCGTGCCGTACATCTCGCCGAGGGGGTCGGCGAGGAGTTCCAGGCGCACGCCATCCGGGTCGCGGAAGTAGATGGACGAGCCGCTCGCCTCCTGGTACGGCACGCCCGCGTCGTCCAGCTTGCGGCGCAGGTGATCCCACTTCTGCCTGCTGACCGAGATCGCGACGTGGTTCACGTTGCCGAGCGTTTCCTGGTAAGGACCGAGGTCCAGGCCGGGGAAGTCGAAGAACGCCAGCAGGTTCCCGTTGCCCACGTCGAAGAAGAAGTGGTTCGAGCCCGGGTAGTCGCGGTTCTCGAAGATCTCGGTCATCGGGAACTCCAGGAGGCCCTGGTAGAACTTGATCGTCTGCTCGACGTCCGAGCAGATCAGCGCCACGTGGTGGAAACCCCGCGCCGACGTCTCCGGCCGGTCCCGCGTGATGTAGGTGGCCTGCAGCCGGGCGCGCTCGGCCGCGATGGCGCCGGTGTCGATGTCGGTCATGATGAGGTCCCTCCCGCGTGCTGCGCCGTGTGTCGCCCCCATCATTCCCGTCGGCGGGCTGGCCAGTCGTCGCCGACGTTGGGCCAGTCGTCCCTGATGTTGGGTCAGTCGTCGCTGGCGTTGGAGTCGTCGGAGGTCACGGAGACCACCCCGTCCAGTTCCTCAAGGGTGGCGGCGAGCTCCGCAGCGGGCGGGCGGCCGTAGACCACCAGCACGACGCCGACGGTGCCCTGGCCCGGAAAGCGTTCCCCGGTCGATACCTGGGCGACGCTGAAGCCCTGGTTCGTGCACACCTCCAGGATCCGCCGCAGCACGCCGCGGCCGTCCATGTAGGTCACGCTCAGCGACGCCGGGCCGATGCCGATCTTCGGCAGCCGGCGGACGAGCGCGGGGAAGGCGTACAGCGCGATGAAGTACAGCGCCGTCACCGCCGCGGCTAGGCCCGCGAGCCCGCCGCCGCAGGCCATGCCGACCCCCGCCGTCAGCCAGATTGTCGCCGCCGTGGTCAGGCCGTGTACCGCGTCGCGGCGCACGATGATCAGCCCGGCGCCGAGGAAGCCGATGCCGGAGACGATCTGCGCCGCGACCCGGGACGGGTCGAGCACGATGTGGTCCGGGACCAGCACGTCGGTGAAGCCGTACTTGCTGACCAGCATGATCAGCGCGGCGGCGACGCCGACGACGGTGTGCGTGCGCAGCCCCGCCGCCTTCTGCTTCAGTTCCCGTTCCAGGCCGATCAGCGCGGACAGGACGAAGGCAAGGCCCAGCTCGGCGAACTGGAGCAGGCCCTGGCCTCCGGAGATGTGCAGCATGGCGGGTTCTTACTGGCGGGTTCTTGCTAGCCGGGTAGGACTGTCGTATCTGGGGGTGCGCCTGGCATGCGTGCCTACAGGACGCGGAGCTCGACGCTGATGTTGCCGCGCGTGGCGCGGGAGTAGGGGCAAACCTGGTGAGCGGCCTCGGCGAAGTCGCGGACCTTCTCCCGCTCCAGGCCCGGGACGTGGATGACCAGGGTGACGACGAGGCCGAACGCGTCTCCCTCGGGACCGATCCCGACCTGCGCGGTCACCGTCGAGTCGCCGAGCGGCGTATGCTGCCGGCCCGCGACCAGCCGCAGCGCGCTGTGGAAGCACGCCGCATAGCCGGACGCGAAGAGCTGCTCGGGGTTGGTCCCGGCTCCGGTACCGCCCATCTCCGGCGGCATTGCGAGGTCCAGGTCGATTCGCTGGTCGGACGTGGCGACGTGGCCGTTGCGGCCGTCTCCAGTGGACACCGCCTCCGCGGTGTATGCAACCGTGTCGGGCATACCTGAGACTGTATCGCGGCGCCAGGCCCCTGTGCGGCATGCCCGCCTATCGGACGCGCGCTTATCGGACGCGCGCCTATCGGACGCGGTGGCGAAAGCGGTTCGGGCTATGGGTCACCTCCCGGATCAGCGGCCATGGCGGCCGTTCCGCAGGACCTGCGGATGATCAGCTCTAGCTGATGGACGCTGTGCACGGGCGGGAAGTCCTCGCCGCCGATCCGGCGGATCAGCAGTTCCGCGGCCTCGGACGCCATGGCCCTGATCGGCTGGGCCAGAACCGACAGCGGCGGGTCGAGTAGTTCCGACCAGTCCGGATTGTCGACGGCGATGATCGCGATGTCATCCGGCACCCGCAGGCCGCGGTCACGGATAGCCTTCAGGGCGCCCAGCGCCATCAGGTTGTTCGCCACTACCAGGGCGCTCGGCCACGCGGACTGCCGGAGCAGGCCCGCGACCGCCTGCGTGGCCGGATCGCGGCGGAATCCGCCGTTGACCATGATCGGGTTCAGCCCGGCGCCCTCGACCGCCGCCACATACCCTTCCTGCCGCTCGCTGCCGGTCTCCACCTCAGACCGGCCACCGACGAACGCGATCCGCTGGTGCCCGGCGTCGATCAGCCGCCGCGTGGCCAGCCGCACCGACGATGCGTTATCGGCCACGATCAGGTCGGTCGTCGCGTGCTTGAGCGCGCGGTCGATGGTGACCACCGGGATGCCGAGGCTGACCAGTTGATCGATGCTGCCATCGGGGTCCGACGGGGACAGCACGATTCCGCTTGCCCGCTCGTCGGCGAGCATCCGCAGGCAGGCCTCCTGCCGGTCGGCGTCCTCATCGGTGTTGCACACCAGCACCCGGTAGCCGTGCCTGATGGCGAAGGTTTCGATGACCCGGACCACCTCGGCGAAGTGCGGGTTCTCGATGTCCGGCACTACGACCCCCAGGGCCTCCATGTGACGGCGGCGCAGGTTCCGGGCCAGCCTGTTTGGGCGGTACCCGAGCTCGGCGACCGCCGCGCGCACCTGGTCCCGCAGCCCGGCGGCGACGTTCGGATCGCCGTTCAGCACCCGCGATACGGTCGCCACCGACACCGACGCCCGGGCGGCCACGTCCTTGATGCGCACCGACTGCGACCGCGGTCGTGGCTGCGGGGGTTGCGAATGCGGGGATTGCGGATGCGGGGGTCGCGGCTGTAGTGGTCGTGGCGGCGACGGCGTGCCGACCGGATCCTGTCCCGCTTCCTCGGTTCCCGTCATCGGGCTGTTCCTGTCATCTAGCTGTTCCCGTCATCGGGCTAGACGATCTCCAGCCCGTCGGCGTCCGGGAGGACGGGGAACGGTCCGGTGGGCAGGGTCTGGTACCAGAACGCGACGCTGGAGATGTCGTCTTGCAACGGCAGGTAGCGACCGCCGGACCGCCAGCCGAGCGCCTGCATGGTGACCCGCAGGTCCGAGCCGAAGCGAACCGGGTCCGTCAGGTGCCAGCGGTACATTCCGAACCTGCTTTGCGTGACGTTCACGTCGCTACCATCCGGGACGAAGACCTGAGGCAGACCGGAGTACGGGGTGGTAAATGCCTGGTAGGAATTATTCACCCAGAAATTATAAGAGCCGAGAAAATAGTCTTCGGTTCCCGTGCTGGCGATCGTCGGCCAGTCGTCGTCTCCATCCAGGTAGAACTTGAGCTCCCCCTCGCCCCACCACCCGTTACTGTTGCTTCCCCAGGCAACGTAAGTGCCGACGTAGTGTCCCTGGCCACTAACCTGATCCAGGATGGCATGGACGGACCGATATGGGAGCGGGTTGCTGCGGCGGAACTGAGCGTGGAAATACGCCACGTCCTCGGCGACCTCACGCAGCTCGTAATTGATCTGGTAGTAGATCCGTCCCGCGCTGCCGGACAGGTTCTCGAGCGTTATCCGGCAGTGTCGGCGGAACGGCATTTCCCAGAAGCAGTTCAGCGCGCTGCCCGGGTTAACGCACACTGGCAGGGACGATACCTGCGCATGCCCGCTCCAGCCGAAGCCGCCCCAGCCGGAAGCGAAGAAATCGCCGAGCGGGCACTCGACGGAAGGCTGTTCCTGGCCGTCCCAGTAGACGCGGAGCACCAGCATGCGCCACGGGCAGCCGGCCGGCGTCAGCCAGATCTGGCCGATGACACCCGGACCCTCGATGTCCGCGAGCTCCAGGGTCACGCCGGCATCGATGTCGAAGTACGGGGACACCTTCCAGCCCCGGCCCAGGTCGCGTGCTGCCGCCGATGCCGCGCCTTCCGCAGCCTGGGCGGCCGCGCCCTTGGCGCCGGTGGGGTTCTCCGGGGAAATAGCCCGCGATCGCGCGTTCACCAGGCGTGACAGCCCGTTGATCCCGGCCATCCCATGAGTCATGTGGCATCCTTGTCTGCGGCCAGTCGTGGTTTATGGCCGAGGGCACGTGTAATCGATTACTCGTACCGGAATCGTAACGGCGCGCCGAGGCTTCGTCAAGGAAACCGAGGCTCACCGCGAGCACTGCGAGATCGGCCGCGGGTGTTGACACCCTCGGCGGGCGATGCCTAAAGTAATCGATTACTTCCCACTGTCAGCCAAGGCGGTGTTAGCCGAGTGCAACGCCTGCGAGTTCTCCTGCGCCGGACCTTCTTTTACCTGGTCACCGCATGGATCGCGCTGACGTTGAACTTCTTCCTGCCCCGCATGATGCCGGGGAACGCCGTCGAATCGGTGCTGTCACGGCTCGAGGGCTCGGGCCCCATCACTCCGCAGGCGATCCACGCCATGACGCTCGCGTTCGGGCTGAAGACGAACCAGTCCCTGTTCCAGCAGTACGCCGGCTACATATCCGACATCTTTCACGGGAACCTGGGAACCTCGATCAATTACTACCCGAGTTCCGTCGGGAGCGTTATCGCCGGGAGCCTCCCGTGGACCGTGGTGCTGGTCGGCCTGTCCACCGTCATCGCCTTCGTGATCGGCACCGGCCTCGGCACGCTGGCCGGCTGGCTCAAGGGATCCTGGCTCGACGGGCTCGTGCCGTTCACTACCTTGCTGTCCGGAATGCCGTATTTCTGGTTCGGGCTCATCCTCATCTCGGTGTTCGCCGTCGGGCTGCGCGTGCTCCCCTTCAACGGCGGGGTGGGAGACGGGATCAGCCCCTCATTCACGATGTCGTTCTTCGCCAGCGCCGCGCAGCACGCCGTGCTGCCGGCCGCCACGATCGTCGTCTCCGCGATCGGCGGCTGGCTGCTAGGCATGCGGAACATGGTGGTCAGCGTCCTGGCCAGCGACTACATCGTCCTCGCGGAGGCGAAGGGCCTGCCCCGGCGGCGCATCGTCGCCGCCTACGTGGCCAGGAACGCCATCCTGCCGAGTGTGGCGGGCTTCGCGCTGGCGCTCGGGTTCGTGGTAGCGGGATCGATCGTCACCGAGGTCGTCTTCGGCTACCCGGGTATCGGCGACGTCCTCTACATCGCGGTGACGAGCCGGGACTATCCGCTGATGCAGGGCATCTTCCTCATCATCACCCTGGTGGTCCTGCTAGCGAACCTGCTGGCGGACATCGTGTACGTCTTTCTCGACCCGCGCACGAGCGAGGTATAGCGAATGACATCGGACGTCGCGGCACGGCAGGTCTCGCCGGGGATCAGCCCCCGGGAAGGAAAGACCGTCACCGGGCGCGCGATCTCGGCCCTGCGCAAATCGCGCCTGGCCACGGCGGGCGCCATCCTCGTGGGCCTGTTCATCATCATGGCGATCGTCGGACCGTACGTCGCGCCGTACAACCCGTCCGCGACGTCTGTCTACCAGCTCACGAGCCCGTCCGGACTCTATCTGCTCGGCACCACCCAGAGCGGCCAGGACGTGCTGTCGCAGCTGCTGTCCGGCGCGGGATCCTCCCTGGAACTCGGATTCCTCACCGCCGCCTTCGCGACCGTCCTGTCCGTCGTGGTGGGGGTGCCGAGCGGGTACTTCAGCGGCGTGGCCGGCGAGTCGCTTTCCTCCCTGGCCAACGTTTTCCTGGTCGTCCCCGCGCTGCCGCTCATTATCGTGATCATGGCGTACCTGCCTAACCGCGGCGTGCTGACGATGGCCGTGGTCATCAGCGTGACCGGCTGGGCCTGGGGCGCACGTCAGTTGCGAGCCCAGACGATGTCGCTCCGCCGCCGAGACGATATCGTCGCGGCCCGCGCGATCGGCGAGAAAACGTGGCGCATCATGTTCGTCGAGATGATGCCGAGCCTGCTGCCGATTATTATCTCCGGATTCCTCTTCACGACGGTATTTGCGATCGTCACCGAGGCCAGCCTGGCATTCCTTGGCCTCACCGACGTCTCCTCGTGGAGCTGGGGCACGATGCTCTACTGGGCCCAGAACGACCAGGCCTTCACCCTCGGGGCGTGGTGGTGGTACATCCCGCCGGGCCTATGCATCGCGCTCGTCGGCATGGGACTCGGCCTTATCAATTTCGGGATCGACGAACTGATAAATCCCCGGCTTAAGGTGCAGCGCAATAAGCAGAGAGGATCAGCGCGATGAAGCGAGGACTCTTGACTCGGGCACTGATCGTGGTGGCGGCGTGCGGGATGATGACTGCCGCCGGCTGTTCCGCACCCAAGCCGACCTCGGTCGGGCAGGCTAGCGCGGGAAACTCGGGCGGAAAGTACACCCCCATATCGGACATCGCGTCCTGCCCGAGCGGACCGCAGGGAAAGCTCAACTACGTGGGCGACATCGGCGGCCCGTACGCGCGGAACTTCAACCCGTTCACCGCGTCGGCCAACACCGCCGCGTTGCAGTCGTTCGTCTACGAGCCACTGCTGCAATACAGCCTTTCGCAGTCCCGCGTGGCCCCCTGGCTGGCGTCCAGCTACGCCTGGTCCGACGGCGGGCGTTCGCTGTCCCTCAACCTCCGGCATAACGTCAAATGGTCCGACGGCAAGCCGTTCACCAGCGCCGACGTGGTGTTCACGTTCAACCTGCTCAAGAAGAAGCCGGCCACCAACCTCAAGGGCATCCAGTTCAGCTCGGTCAAGGCCACCGGGCCCTACTCGGTCACGATGACGTTCGCGAAGCCCGCGTACACCCAGCTCTACTACATAGGCACGCAGTACATCGTGCCGCAGCACATCTGGGCGAAGATCGGCAATCCCAGCACCGCGCTGAACCTGAACCCGGTCGGCACCGGCCCGTACACGCTCACCAAGCTGACGACCCAGTCGCTGGTCCTGACCGCCAACCCGCACTACTGGCAACCCCATTCGCCGTGCATCAAGACGATCGACGCGCCGCCCTATGTCTCCAACACCACGGCGGACCTGGCCATGGAGCAGGACACCGGAACCTGGGGAGGACTGTACCTCCCCGGCATGAGCCGCTACACGAGCACTCCGGGCAACGATTACTGGAACCCGCCGACCAACGACGTCGCGCTCTACCCCAACCTCACGGAAGCGCCGTTCAACAGCCTGCCGCTGCGGCAGGCGATCAGCCTCGCCCTCAACCGGAACAAGATCGAGCAACTCGGTGAGCAGGGCGAGGAGACGCCGATCTCCAACCGCACCGGCATCATCCTGCCGCGGGACCGCAGCCAGCTCGCGCCGCGGTACGCGAAGGACGACTTCGCGCCCAGCGTGACGCGGGCCAAGTCGGTCCTGAAGGCCGCCGGCTACACGTGGAACTCAAGCGGCACGCTGCTCACCCCCGCGGGCAAGCCCGTCGCATTCTCCATCCTCGCGCCGTCGGCCTTCTCGGACTGGATCTCCGCGGTCCAGGAGGTCACCGCGGAACTCAGCCGCCTCGGCATCAAGGCCAAGCTGGACTCGGTCCCCAACACCCAGTGGCTCCAGGACATGGAGTTCGGGCACTTCCAGATGGGGATCGAGTCGGGTCAGCTCGGCCCGAACTCCTTTTACCAGTACGACGGATGGCTCAGCAATTCGGTGCCCGTCGGCCACCTGGCCTCCACGAACTTCGAGCGTTACTCCAGCAGCAAGGCGGATTCCCTGATCAGCTCCTACCTCGGCACCCAGGATCCGGCCACTCAGAACACGGCCATGGCCGGCCTCGAAAAGATCATGGTCAACGACGTGCCGGTGATCCCGCTCTACTACGCGACGTACTGGGGCCTGTATGTCACGAAGCACATCTCCGGGTGGCCCTCGCCGTCCAACCCCTACGAAATAGCCTCGTCGTACGACACGCCGATGAACGAAGTGGTCCTGCTGCACCTGAAGTGGAAGGGCTAGGAGTTGACGGCCCTCCTCGAAGTCAGGGATCTCGACGTGTCCTACGGGCACGGCGAGGACACTCTGCACGCGGTCCGCGGCGCGAGCTTCAGCTTGCGCCGCGGCGAGATAGTAGGCGTGGCGGGCGAGTCCGGCTGCGGGAAGTCCACTCTGGCGTTCGCCATCGCCCGGCTGCTGCGCGGCAGCGGCCACGTCGAGGGAGGCGAGATCCTCTGGTCTGGCCGGGACCGGGAGCCGATCGACCTGGCCACGGCGGATGACGAGAGCGTGCGCCGCGTCCGCTGGTCGGACATCTCCATCGTCATGCAATCGGCGATGAACGCGATGAACCCGGTGCTCTCGCTGCGAAGCCAGATCGGCGACGTCATCAAGGCGCACGACCCGGCCGCGGGCCGACGCGAGCGCGGCCGGCGGGTCGGCGAGCTGCTGGAGATGGTCGGCATCCCGAGCGCCCGCGGGCGCGCATTCCCGCACGAACTGTCCGGCGGCATGCGGCAGCGCGCGATGATAGCGCTCGCGCTCGCGCTTTCCCCTCAGCTCGTCATCCTCGACGAGCCCACCACGGCGCTGGATGTCGTCATGCAGCGGCAGGTGCTCAGCGAGCTGAAGCGGCTCCAGGCCGACCTCGGGTTCGCGGTTCTCTTCATCACCCACGACCTGTCCCTGCTCGTGGAGATCGCCGATCGCATCCTGGTGATGTACGCGGGAACCGTCGTGGAGAGAGCCGACGCGCTTGACCTCTATCGCGCTCCGTTCCACCCCTACAGCCGGGGGCTGCTGACATCGTTCCCCAAGGTAACGGGGGTCCGCGCGGAACTCACCGGCATACCCGGCACGCCGCCGGACCTGCGCGGGCTGCCCGACGGCTGTCCGTTCCATCCGAGGTGCGCGTCCGCCATGGACGAGTGCAAGCGGGAAACGCCGGCCCTGGTGCCCCGACGCCGACCGGACGGGGAAGCCACGCCGGACGGGGAAGCCACGCAGAGCCGGGATGTCGCCTGCCTGCTGTACCAGCCGACCGGGAGGGCACAGTGAGTTCAGGCGAGGTGGTCTTGCGCGCCGAGTCGGTGAGCAAGACGTTCCGGGCGGGAAGGGGCTTCTTCCGCGGCGGCGGGCTCCACGCGGTCAGCGGCTTCTCCCTCGATCTGGTCAGGGAACGCGTGGTGGCGCTGGTCGGTGAGTCCGGTTCCGGCAAATCGACGGCCGCCAGGCTGCTGGCTGGCCTGTACGCGCCGACATCCGGTGCGATCACGCTCGCCGGACGGCGCGTCAGCGTCCGCGCCCCGGGTGCACGGCGCCGGTATGCCAGTCATGTGCAGATCGTCCTGCAAGACCCGTTCAGCTCGCTGAACGCTTCCTACAGCATCCGGCATCACCTCGCGCGCCCGCTGCTGCTGCACGGTAACGCGGGCTCCGGGAAGCGGGCGGACGTCGAGGCACGATCGGCCGCCTTGCTCGAAGAGGTGAGCCTGACCCCCGGCCGGGACTTCCTCGACCGGTATCCGCATGAACTATCCGGCGGCCAGCGCCAGCGAGTGTCCATCGCCCGCGCCCTCGCCGTGCGGCCGGAGGTGATGCTCGCGGACGAGCCGGTCTCGATGCTCGACGTGTCGATCCGGCTGGGAATCTTGCGGCTTCTCGGCAGGCTCACCGCCGAGCGGCGCCTCGCGCTGCTCTACATCACCCACGACATCGCCTCGGCCCGGTATTTCGCCACGGAGATCGCCGTGATGTACGCGGGCGAAATGGTGGAATACGGCCCTTCGGAAGACGTCACGCAGGCCCCGCTGCACCCCTACTCCCGCCTCCTCGTGTCCACGGTTCCCGATCCGGATCGTGCCGCCGGCCGCGGTTCCGACACGCTGGTGCGCGGCGAGCCGCCGGACCTCACGAGGCGTCTGGCGGGATGCACGTTCGCGCCGAGGTGCCCGTTCGCGATGGACCGGTGCAGGCAGCAGGCGCCACCGCGCTTCGAGCCGAGCGGCGGGCACTGGGTCCGCTGCTGGCTATTCGACGAACAGGAGGCCTGAAGTGCCACGACGCTATTCACGACGCGAGATCCTCGGTGCGGCGGCGGGCACCACGCTGGCCATCGGCACGGCGGGGGTGGTCGCCGGGACGTCGCTGCGGAACCCCTGGATACCGGACCCGGCCGACGCCGCCGCCGCCGACATGGGCGCGGCGCATGGCACGGCAGCCGACGCGACGGCTGGTGCGGCGGCCGACGCTCCGGGCAGCACCTTCTTCTCCACCGCGTTCACCGAGTACTACGGAACCCTCGCCACCTCCAGCGATGGTGACCTGTGGGCGAATTGCTGGGCCGACGACGGCAACATGTACGGGGCGAACGGCGATGGAAAGGGCTTCGGCGACGGGGCCGAGGCGGACGTGGTGGTCAGCAAGATCACCGGGACACCGGAAACCGGCATCAGCGGGCAGCGGCTAGCGGCCGGCGCCGACGTGGCGAACGTGTGGGGTGACACCAGCCAGTACAACCGCAAGCCCACCGGCATGGCCTGCGCCGACGGCGTCCTTTACCTGGCCGTGCAAGACCTGCGTTACTCCCCCAGCGCCGACGCGTTCAACGACGCGCCGAACGCCAGCATCTCGATGTCAACCGACCACGGCACGACCTGGACGAAGACCTCCTCGCCGATGTTCACGAACGGAACCTTCACCACGATCTTCTTCCTGGACTTCGGCCAGAACGGGGCGAACGCGGTTCCCGCGCTGGGGTCGGACGACGGCCAGTACATCTACGCCTACGGCCTCGACGGCAACTGGCGCTGCTCGTACTCCGGCACGGCGCCTGATCCGGTGAGCGTGTACCTGGCCCGGGTTAAGCCGGGCCAGCTACAAGACGTCTCCGCGTGGCAGTTCTTCACCGGGATGAGCGGCTCAAGCCCATCGTGGAGCGGCACGATCGGCGACAAGCAGCCGGTGCTCACCGACACCCGCCGCCTGTACCCAGGCCCCCTGCTGAGGACCACGGCTCCCAACAACGGCCCCACCGACTTCACCGTGATCTCGCAGGGCGGGGTGGTCTACAACGCGCCGCTGCGGCGCTACCTCTACACCTCCTGGACCGAGTACACCTTCGAGTTCTACGAGGCGCCCCAGCCGTGGGGACCGTGGAAGCTGTTCTTCAGCCACGACGCGGGCGGGTACCCGTGGTTCGGCACCGGCAGCACCGAAGGCGGCCCGAAGAACGGCGGGTACGCCGCTACCATCCCGTCGAAGTTCATCAGCTCCGATGGCCGCGACATGTGGCTCCAGTCGAACTGGTTCGTGAACGTCGCGTCCGGCGCGTCAGACTACAACTTCAACCTGCGCAAGATGCGCTTGTCCCCCTACCAGTCGTCGCAGCCCTCCAACCCCGCCGATCCGTCGAATAACATCGCCCGGACCGGCGCCAGCGTGACGCCGACCGAGAAGAGCGCCCACTACGGCAACTGGCAGTACTACAACGACGGCGACACCACGCAAAGCGAAGACAGCTGGGACAACTCCAGCAAGACCAGCGACTGGTGGGGCTACACCTTCGATACCAGCTACCACTTCGACCGGGTCGTCTACACCACCGGGACGATGTTCAGCGACGGCGGCTGGTTCTCCTCCGGGTTGCAGGTTCAGGTCCGGCAGGACTTCGCCTGGGTCAACGTCACCGGCCTGACGATATCGCCGGACTACCCGTACGACGACACCGCCGGGACGAACAAGGCCTACACCATGACTTTCGACGCGACCTGGGGCGACGGCATCAGGATCATCGGTACCCCCGGGGGAGCCTCTACCTTCACCTCGATCGCGGAACTGGAGGCCTACTACGCGGGGTGAGCCGCCCGGTTGCCCGAGGTGCCCGTCGGGCGGCGGTACACTGCGACCTGCGCGTAGCCAACGTGTGACCTTTTCCGTGCACAATGTTTCGCAGGCGCCAGTAGCTCAGTCGGATAGAGCAGCTGCCTTCTAAGCAGCGGGCCGCGGGTTCGAATCCTGCCTGGCGCGCTTACCTGGCTTGGCTTTCCTGCTCTTGGTACCGGTTCCGTTCCCGCTTCAGTATCCGCCCCGGAGGTGGGAGGACGCTTGGCGGAAGCTCCGGACTTCCTGAGCGCCGCCGCCGTCGGCAAGGATTACGGCGTGATGGCTGAAGCGCCCCGGTGAGCGGATGACCGGATATTCCGCGTATCGACAGGTTCCTTTTTGCCACGCTTGTCGTGATTCGTGCCGCTGCCCGGTGCGCCTGGCCGACACGTTCCCGGCCTGCCGACAGGCGGTCCCCCGCGGGAGCCACGTCTTTTGGCGAATGACGGCCCCACAAATGCCGCGAACCGGACGCGTTTAGGACCCTCATGCACCAAAAGTCGATCCCGGGCCGGGCACGACGGGAAGCCAGGGCCGTAGCAACGGGCCGTTGACGCCAGGTCCCCTTCCGGTAAGCCAATAGGATCGCCTGAACGGCGTCACCGGCGGGAAACCTGCGAGCCTTTCGCAACGTCACGGGCGCCCGCAACGTCGCAGGTACCCGCAACGTCGCAGGGCCGTGCAATTTGCATCAGGGCTTGCGCGCGACGCCTCCGTACTCGAAGAACTCCTCGGACTGCTCCTCTTCCCTGCCGTCCGGGTGCCATTCGGTGGCCTTCACCAGGCCGGGTGGCACGACCTCCAGGCCCTGGAAGAAGCTGGCGACCTCTTCCCTTGACCGCACACGCCCCCAGTGTCCTCTGGTCGACTCGACGCCGAACCTCGTCATCCTCTCGCGGGACTCCGGGGTGTCGGCGGTGAGGTGGGATATCGCGAGGTAGCTGCCCGGGGAGAGGTGGTCCACCATCCGGCGGACCATGCCGTCGGGGTCGCGGGCGTCGGGAATGCAGTGCAGGAAGCTGACGTACAGGACCGCGACGGGCTCGTCGAAGTTGATCAGGCGCCGGGTCTCGGGGTGACCGAGGACGAGGTCGACGTCGCTGGCGTCGGCCTCGATGAAGGCGGTGCTGTCGTCCTCGGCCATCAGGGCCTTGACGCGCCCGTGCGCCAGGACGACCGGGTCGATTTCCACGTAGACGACCTTGGAGCCGGCCCCGGACTCCCGGGCGACCTGGTGCACGTTGTTCTGGGTGGGCAGGCCGCTGCCGTGGTCGATGAACTGGCGGATGCCGCATTCACCGGCCAGGTAGCGCACCACTCGTTCCAGGTAGCGGCGGTTGTTGCGAGCCAGCGCGAAGCTTCCTGGCATCAGGTCCTCCGCGGCCTCGGCCGCCCGGCGATCGACCTCGTAATTGTCGGTGCCGCCCAGCATGTAATCATACAGCCGCGCGATGCTCGCGGTCCGTGTGTCGATCTCGGGAAATTCGTCCGGCTCCATCGCCGCCGTCTCCTCCGTTTCCTCGCGTCTTCTTCGCATTGCCCGGGTGCCGACGCCGGGGGGAGCTGCCGCCGGAGGGAACCCGGAAGCCGGGTTCCCTCCGGCGATGTTCCTAACCTGCTGGCGTACTTGCCGTTCTTCACGCCGGCGGTGAAGGCATCCCACGCGCCGTGGGCGAACGTCAGCGCCGGGCCCGCGGGATCCTTGGAGTCACGAACCGCCACGATAGGCGACAGGCCGCCCCCGACCTCCACGCAGTTGGTCGCCCCGCCGCTGTAGGTGCTCTTGCGCCATGCGGCCCGGGGCCACGACCAATCCCAGTTTGTCATATAATTTCCTCCTTCCTGATTTTCGCCTGCCTGTGTTGACCGGTTCCCGGTCGACCAGAGCCGATCGGGAACCTTCTAGCCAGAGCCCCCTGGCTAGAAGCTGCCCGAGTACCTGAGCGCATAGCTCCGCATCATCACCTGCGAGTCCTCGGGTGACAGCGCCCTGGCCTGCAGTGATCCCCAGATCTCCTCGTATCTGCGCAGTTCCTCGGGTCGTTCGAGGGTGATCGCGTTCATCGCGCTTTCCAGGTGGACGATTCCGAGGTCGCCCTCGTCGGGGAACGTCAGGATCTGGAACGGCCCGGCCATGGACGGGTGCGCGCCGGTGTTGAACGGCAGGACCTGCACGGTCACGTTGGCCGGGTCGCGCTCCTTGGCGAGCACCTCGATCTGCTCGTGCATGACCTCGTTGCCGCCCACGGCCCTCCGCAGCACCGCCTCGTTGATGATGTAGCTGGCAAGCAGCGAGGCTCCGGGCTCACGCAGCACGTCCTGGCGGCCCAGCCGGATCTCCACCCGCCGGTCGATGTCGGCAGCCGTCCAGCCCGGCTGCCAGGCGCGCATGACGGCACGCGCGTAGGCCTCCGTCTGCAACAACCCCGGCACCAGTTCCGGCTCATAGGAACGGATGGCCCGTGCCTCCGTCTCCAGGCCGATGAGGTTCGCCAGCGCGTTAGGCATGACGCCGCTGGTGAAAGACTGCCACCAGCCACGCTCGGTGGCCCTTCTGGCCATGTCGAGCAGCTGATCGCGCGATGCCTGATCCTTCATCTTGTACACGTCGAGCAACTTCCGCAGGTCGGAGGTGGTGATCCCGACCTGCCGATTCTCGATCCGGGACAACTTCGACGGCTGCCAGCCGAGGTCAGCGGCCACATCCTCGATCAGAAGCCCGGACTCATGACGCAGTCGCCGGAGCTCGGCGGCCAAGCGGCGCCGACGCATCGTGGGAGATGCCGCCACGCCAATCACCTCTCTCGCGCAAGGCAAATTGCTTGTCGAGAACTACTTGCGTTCACCGGGCAACAGACTACATGATGGCTCACGGCGCATTTGCGTGCGAACAGACCCGAGCCGGGTCCCGGGAGACGACAGGTACCTCGGGAGCCCGATCGATGCGAGGTGGGCGTGCACACCCAGGGCCAGGTACAGGCCGTAGCAATCGAGCTACTTAACGCAGCGAGAGCGGCCCCCGGGGACAGGAAGGCAGCACCAGGGGACAGGATGGTGAGCAGGACAGCCAACCCGTCGGCTACAACCTCGCCAGCTACCACGCGGCCGCTGCGTCGCGCGTTCCGGGGCGAGCCCGGCCAGGTGCCGCTGGCGCGGGACTTCGTTCGCCGTTACCTGGCCGACGCCGCCTGCCCGGCAGAGGCGGCACAGGATATCCTGGTGTGCACCAGCGAGCTAGCCACCAATGCGGTACTCCATAGTCGCTCTGGGCATCCAGGCGGATATTTCACCGTGGAAATTGCCATCTGCCGACAAGACCTGCAAAGCAGGCAAGATGGACACAACGGACGTGGCGGGCAGTGGGTGCACGTGGCGGTTGAGGACGCCGGCGGCCCCTGGGCGGAGCGAGGCACCGGCGACAGCTGCACCGAATGCGGTCGCGGGCTGCACATCGTCTCGGAATTGTCGGCGGACATGGGAATCACCGGCGGCATGTCCGGCCGGACCGCCTGGTTCCGCAGCCCCGCCATAATCTAGACCCGCGGGATCACCGGCGCTCGGCGCGTTCCCTGGCGTGGCGCTGCGTGGCGGCGGCGATCGCGTCGCTGGCGCCCTTGTCGAGCTCTTCCCACCGGGACACCGCATGATCCCGCGCCGCGGCCAGCCGGTCGGTGCTGCCCTGGAACCGCGGCTTGACGTGATTGGCGAACAGCTCGTAGCTCTTCAGGGTCGCGTCATGCCTGGCCCACTCGTGGTGCATGAGCAGGTACGAGCCGAACCCGCCGGACTGCTTCACCAGCCGCTCGATCTGGGCGACCGCCTCGTCGGGCGTGCCGATGACGCCGAGGCCGGTCTCGTTGACCCAGGCCACGCGCTCGTCGAAGGTCTTGCCCGCGGCGCGGAAGTGCGGCGCCGCGATGACGTCCTGGGTGTATTCGGCGAACGCGTCGAGGCCGTAGCGGACATCCTCGATCGCCTGCTCCTTGGTCTCGGCCAGGTGCATCGGACCGACCAGCCGCCATTTACCCCGGTCCGGGACGTGGCCGAACTCCGGGCCTCGCTCGGCCATGACGTCCCAGTGCAGCGCCAGCGCGTCGAATCCCGCCTGGGCGGTCGCGCCGACGGACATCAGGTGGATGCCGTGCTTGGCGGCGACCCTGGGTCCCGTCGGCGACGCGATCGCCGCGACCGTGATCTCGAAGTCGCTGTAGGGCGCGTACTGGGTCCGGGCGTCTACCAGCCGGTACCGGCTGGTAGACGCGGTCACCGCCTCACCCCGCAGGATCGCCATCAGGACGTCGACGTCCTCCTCGAACGCGGTCCGCTGCTCCTCCAGGGTGATGCCGATCATCGTGGCGTCGGTGGGCAGCGCCCCCGGGCCGAGCCCCAGCATGAACCGGCCGCGCAGCAGCCGGTCGGTGAACAGCGCCCGGTCGGCCACCCACAGCGGGTTGTGATACGGGACCGAGATCACGCCCGTGCCCAGCTTGATGTTCCTCGTCTGGCTCGCCGCCCAGGCGATGAAGATGAACGGGTCCGGTATCAGCTCGTGCCCGCCCGAGTGGTGCTCCCCGATCCAGGCCTCGTCGAAGCCGAGCGTGTCCATGTGCCTGAGCACGGCGAGGTCGCGCTCGTAGGCCGCGGTCGGATCCTGGCCCACCGGGCAGTGGAACGGCGCCATGAACGTCCCGAACTTGAGCGACATCGCCAGCTCCCTCGCACATCCGCGTCTTTCCACACAAGACGCTCATCCGGCGAATGTCAAACCCGGAACCGGACTACGCCCGGTTCAGAACGCAGTGCTTCCCGGGGGACACCCCCGGACCCCCGGAAACCCCAAACCCGCTTATACCGAACGGAGCGGCGGTGACTGCTGACGTCACCGCCGCTCCGTTCCGGGATATCAGGCGTAGCGGAGGTCGTAGCGGTCGAGCTCCATGACCTTCACCCACGCGGCCACGAAGTCGCGAACGAACTTCTCCTTCGCGTCGTCGCTGCCGTAGACCTCGGCGAGGGCCCGCAGCTCGGAGTTCGCCCCGAAGATCAGGTCGACCCGGCTGCCGGTCCACTTGACCGCCCCGGTGGCCCGGTCGCGGCCCTCGAACGTCGTCGCGGCCTCGGAAACCGGCTTCCACTCGATGCCCATGTCGAGCAGGTTCGAGAAGAAGTCGTTGGTCAGCACGCCGGGCCTAGACGTGAACACGCCGAGCTGGGAGGAGTCCCAGTTCGCGCCGAGGACGCGGAGGCCGCCGACGAGCACGGTCATCTCCGGCGCGCTCAGCGTGAGCAGGTTCGCCCGGTCGAGCAGGAGGTACTCGGCCGGGAGCTGGTTGGCCTTCCCGGTGTAGTTCCGGAACCCGTCCGCCTTCGGCTCCAGCGGGGCGAACGACTCGGCGTCCGTCTGCTCGGCCGTGGCGTCGGTGCGGCCCGGCCGGAACGGAACCTCGATCGTGACCCCGGCGGCCGCCGCGGCCTTCTCCACGCCCACGCCGCCGGCCAGCACGATCAGGTCGGCCAGCGAGATCTTCTTGCCGCCGCCAGCCGAGGCGTTGAACGACTCCTGAACGCCGGTCAGGGTGCGCAGCACCGTCGCGAGCTGGTCGGGGTTGTTGACCTCCCAGCCGTTCTGCGGCTCCAGGCGGATCCGGGCGCCGTTGGCGCCGCCGCGCTTGTCGCTGCCGCGGAACGTCGAGGCCGACGCCCACGCCACCGATACCAGCTGGGAGACCGACAGGCCCGACTCCCCGATCATGCCCTTGAGCGTGGCGACGTCCGCGGCGTCCACCAGCGGGTGGTCCACCGCGGGCACCGGATCCTGCCAGATCAGGTCCTCGGCCGGAACCTCCGGGCCGAGGTAGCGCACCTTCGGGCCCATGTCGCGGTGGGTCAGCTTGAACCACGCGCGGGCGAACGCGTCCGCGAACTCGTCGAAGTTCTCCAGGTACCGCCGCGAGATCGGCTCGTAGATCGGGTCGTACCGAAGCGCGAGGTCGGTCGTCAGCATCGTCGGGGGACGGCGCTTGGACGGGTCGTCCGGATCCTCTGGGTCGGGGACGGTGCCCGCCCCGGCGCCGTCCTTCGGCTGCCACTGGTGGTGCTGGCCGCTGGGGTTGGTGGTCAGCTCCCACTCGTAGGAGAACAGGGTCTCAAGGAACGTGTTGTCCCACTTGGTCGGGGTGGGCGTCCAGGTGACCTCGAGGCCGCTGGTCCACGCGTCGCGGCCCTTGCCGGTGCCGTGGCTGTTCTTCCAGCCCAGGTCCTGTGCCTCCAGCGGGGCGGCCTCCGGGTCGGGGCCGACCGCCTCGTCGGGGGCGGCGCCGTGGGTCTTGCCGAAGGTGTGGCCGCCCGCGATCAGCGCGACGGTCTCCTCGTCGTTCATCGCCATCCGGCGGAACGTCTCGCGGATGTCGCGCGCCGCGGCCAGCGGATCCGGGTTGCCGTTCGGGCCCTCCGGGTTGACGTAGATCAGGCCCATCTGGACCGCGCCGAACGGGTCGGCCAGCTCCCGGTCGCCGGAGTAACGCTCGTCGTCGAGCCAGGTGGTCTCCGGACCCCAGTAGACGTCGGCCTCGGGCTCCCAGGTGTCCGCCCGGCCGCCGCCGAAGCCGAAGGTCTTCAGGCCCATCGACTCCAGCGCGACGTTGCCGGCCAGGACCATCAGGTCGGCCCAGGAGATCTTGGCGCCGTACTTCTTCTTGACCGGCCACAGCAGCCGGCGGGCCTTGTCCAGGCTGACGTTGTCCGGCCAGCCCGCCAGCGGCGCGAAGCGCTGCTGGCCGGCCCCGGCGCCCCCGCGGCCGTCGCCGATCCGGTAGGTGCCCGCGCTGTGCCACGCCATCCGGATGATCAGCGGGCCGTAGTGCCCGAAGTCCGCGGGCCACCAGTCCTGGGAGGTGGTCAGCACCTCCGCGATGTCCCGCTTCACCGCGGGCAGGTCGAGGGTCTTGAACGCCTCGGGGTAGCTGAACTCCTCGCCCATCGGGTTGGACACGGCTGGGTTCTTGGCGAGGATCTTCAGGTTGAGCCGGTTCGGCCACCAGGAGAAGTTCGCGTCACCCCGGGTCGGGTGGGTGAGGCCGCCAGGGACAACGGGGCATCCCCCGGCGTCTTCGTGCTTCTCAGACATCTGCCATCCTTCCGGACTATGCGATAACGGCTGATCCTTGGCGGACCAGGAGTATTCAGGAACTGCGGGCTGCGGAGCAGCCAGGGCACAGGCCCCAGTAGATGACCTCGGCCTCGTCGATCGAGTATCCGTGATCGTCCGACGCGTCCAGGCATGGCGCCTCGCCGACCGCGCAATCGACGTCGGCGACGGCGCCGCACGACCGGCACACCAGGTGGTGATGGTTATCCCCGACGCGCCCCTCGAACCGCGCCGGGCTGCCGGGCGGCTCGATGCGCCGGATGAGCCCCGCCCCGGTCAGTGCGTGGAGGGCCTCATACACGGCCTGGAGGGAAATGTGGCCCACGCGGTCGCGGACCCCGGAGGCGATGGCCTCGACTCCGAGGTGGTCACCGTCCCTGACGGCCTCGAGGAGCGCAACGCGGGCTGCCGTCACCCGCAGCCCGGCACCGCGCAGTTCCTCCGCGGTGGTCGGGATGTGGGATGCGGTCATGCTCCGAAAGGTAACACCCTTAACGCGAACGGTTCAAGGGAACAAATCACACAAGTTTGTATTTCCCACCACTTCTCCCGGAAAGCGTGCTTCCGGGAAATACGCGGCCCTCGGTCTTGGTTGCCCTCCCTGAGGGAAGGAACTGGGTCGTGCCGAATACCTCCATCCACCTCGCCGTGGCCCTGGACGGGGCGGGCTGGCATCCCGCCGCCCGGCGGGAGCCGGATGCCCGGCCGCGCGAGCTTTTCACCGCCGGGTACTGGGTGGGCCTCGCCCGCGAGGCCGAAGCCGGCCTGGTGGACTTCCTGACGATCGAGGACTCCCTCGGGCCGCGGCCATGGGGAGGGGTCGCGCCGTGGCCCCCCGTCGCCGGGACGCGGGCCGGGGATATCCCCGGACGACTCGACGCGGTGCTCCTCGCCGCCCGGATCGCGCCGCTGACCCGCCACATCGGCCTGATTCCCGCGGTCGTCACCACGCACACCGAGCCGTTCCACGCCTCCACCGCGATCGCGACCCTGGACTACGTCAGCGAGGGCCGGGCCGGCTGGCGGCCCCGGATCTCCTCCTCCCGCGACGAGGCCGCGCACTTCGGCCGCCGCGCGTTTCCCGCGCTCGGACGTAGTCCGAGCGCAGGCCGCGACGATGAGGCCTTCGCGGCGCACGAACGCGACCTGTTCGACGAGGCCGCCGACTACGTCGAGGTGGTGCGCAGGCTCTGGGACTCCTGGGAGGACGACGCGGTGATCCGCGACGTCCCGACCGGCCGGTTCATCGACACCGACAAGCTGCACTACATCGACTTCGAGGGCCGGTGGTTCAGCGTCCGCGGCCCGTCCATCACGCCGCGCCCGCCGCAGGGCCAGCCGGTCGTCGCCGCCCTCGCGCACGCCGAGGTTCCCTACCGGTTCGCCGCCCGCGCCGCCGACGTCATCTTCATCACCCCGCGCGACCCCGCCCACGCCGCCGAGATCATCTCGGAGATCAACGCCTTTGCCGCCGAACGGATCGGGGCGCCTCCTTCGGTCTACGCCGATCTCACCGTCTTCCTCGACGACCAGCCGGGTGCCGCCGCCGCCCGCAGGGCGCGCCTCGACGACGCGGTCGGCCAGGAGTACCGCTCCGACTCGGCGATCATCACCGGAACCCCGCCCGAGATCGCCGGCCTGCTGCTGGAGTGGCGGGCCGCGGGCCTGGACGGGTTCCGGCTCCGGCCGGGCACGCTCCCCCACGACCTGGAGCGGATCACCCGCGGCCTGGTCCCCGAGCTCCAGCGGCGCGGCGCGTTCCGCTCCTCCTACGGGGTTCCCGGGCGAGAAGGGGAGACCCTGCGCGAGCGCCTCGGCCTCGGCCCCCGCCCGGCCAACCGCTACGCGGAGGTGCCGTGACCAAGCAAGTCATCCTGGGCGCGCATTTCCCCGGCGTCAACAACCACACCGTGTGGACCGACCCGGCGGCGGGTTCCCAGATCGCGTTCTCCTCGTTCGCCCACCTGGCCCGCACCGCCGACGCGGCAGGCTTCGACTTCTTCTTCCTGGCCGAGGGGCTGCGGCTGCGCGAGCAGCGGGGCAAGATCCACGACCTGGACGTGGTCGGGCGGCCGAACACCATGACCGTCCTGTCCGCCCTCGCCGCCGTCACCGGCCATCTCGGGCTGATCGGGACCATCCAGGCCACCTACAACGAGCCGTACGAGATCGCCCGGCAGTTCGCCACCCTGGACCACCTGTCCGACGGGCGGGCCGGCTGGAACGTCGTGACGTCGCCGGACGCGTTCACCGGGGAGAACTTCCGGCGCGGCGGCTACCTGGACCGCGGGGACCGCTACGTGCGGGCCGCGGAGTTCGTGCAGGCCTGCCGTGAGCTGTGGGAATCGTGGACGAGGGACAATCGCCCCGATCCGTTCCGGATAAAGGGGTTGAATTTCGACATTTCCGGCATCTTCACGGTTCCCCGCAGCCCGCAGCTCCACCCGGTGATCTTGCAGGCCGGAGACTCCGACGGCGGGCGGGAGTTCGCGGCGCACAGCGCCGACGCGGTCTTCACCCGGCACGCCAGCTACGATGCCGGGCGCGCGTTCTACGCCGACGTGAAGGGGCGGCTGGGCCGGTACGGGCGGGCGCCGGAATCGCTGAAGGTGCTGCCGGGCGCGGGCTTCGTGCTGGGCGACACCCCCGCGGAGGCCGCCGAGCGGGTCCGGTACGTGCGACGGCAGCAGGTGTCGCCGCAGACCGCGATCATGCTGCTGGAGCAGGTGTGGAACACCGACCTGTCGGCGTTCGACCCCGACGGGCCGCTGCCGCCGTTCGACCCCGACCCTTCCGCCGAGTCGATCATCCAGGGGCGGGCGCGGATGTACGACGACCCGGTCGCGGTCGCGCGGAAGTGGCGGGCGGTCGCCGAGGAGAAGAAGCTCTCGATCCGGGACCTGATCATCGAGGTGACGCGCAGGGAGACGTTCTCCGGAACGGCCTCGCAGGTCGCGGAGGCGATTAACCGCAGCGTCCAGGACGACGCCTGCGACGGGTTCATCATGGTGCCCTACCTCATCCCGGACGGGCTCGACGAGTTCGCGGCGAAGGTCGTGCCGCTGCTGGCCGAGCGGGGCGTGTTCCGGAGCGAGTACGAGGAGGGGACGACGTTGCGGGACCGGATGGGGCTCGGGCCGGCCCGTCCGGCGCCAGACTGGGCCGCGGCCCGCCGGGAGGGCATGTGACTCCGCTATCGATTCTCGATCTCGCGCCGGTCACCGAGGATTCCTCGCCCGCCGAGGCGCTGCGGAACACGATCGACCTGGCCCGCAAGGCCGAGGCCGCCGGGTATCTCCGGTACTGGGTGGCCGAGCACCACTTCGCGCCCGGGGTCGCGGCGTCGGCTCCCGCCGTCCTCATCGGCGCGATCGCGGCCGCCACCTCCCGGATCCGGGTCGGCTCCGGGGCGGTGCAGCTCGGGCACCAGACCCCGGCGGCCGTGGTGGAGGCGTTCGGCACGCTGTCCGCGCTGTACCCGGGGCGGATCGACCTTGGCCTTGGGCGCAGCGGGCAGCGGCGGACCGAGGAGCGCAAGCGGGCGGCGCGGCGGGCCGCCTCCGGCGAGGCGCCGCCGCCCCCCGAGGCGAAGGTCATCGACGGGCTGCTCATCCCCGGGAAGTACTCCCACTCCCACCTGCTGACGTCGCCGCGGCCCGCGGTGGCGGCCCGGCTGCTGCAGCAGCCCGGGGCCCAGACACCGGACTTCGGCGACCAGGTGGACGACATCCTGGCCTTCCTGGCCGGGACGTGGCGGTCGGAGGACGGCATCACCATGGAGACCGTTCCCGGGACGGGATCCGACGCCGAGGTGTGGATCCTGGGGTCGAGCGGCGGGCAGAGCGCGCGGGTCGCCGGCGCCCTCGGGCTGCCGTTCGCCGCGAACTACCACGTGTCGCCCGCGACCGTGCTGGAGGCCGTGTCGGCCTACCGCGACGCGTTCAGGCCGTCGTCCGTGCTGCGGCGACCGCACGTGCTGGTGTCGGCGGACGTCGTGGTCGCGCCCACCGACGCTGAGGCCAGGGAGCTGGCCGCGCCGTACGGGCTGTGGGTCCGGTCCGTCAGGTCCGGCGACGGGGCGATGCGGTTCCCGTCTCCCGCCACGGTCGCGGCGGAACCGTGGACCGACTCCGACCGGGCGCTGGTCGCCGACCGGACCTCCACCCAGTTCGCGGGCTCGCCCGCCAGCGTGGCCAAGCAACTGCGGGTGCTGCGAGACGCCACCGGCGCCGACGAGCTGCTCGTCACCACGATCACCGGCCGGCATTCCGACCGGGTGCGCTCATTCGAGTTGCTGGCCCGCGAGTGGAGCGTAGAGCCACGGGAACGTATTTAGCATCAAAAAACACCGATTATTCACAAGTTCCACCTTTACGGCGGAGTCTGCCCCACGTTAATGTCCGTATGGCGTATTAACCAGATATGCCGCGACAGGCGGCAGGGCTGCGCAAGGGCGCGTGGCCCCCACCTCACGACGAGGGGAGCTTGTGAATGGCAATACGACGACGCTGGCCCATCATGCTGGCCGGCTTGGCCGTCGCCGCCGTCCCGGCGGTGACCATGGCCGCGGCCGGCACGGCCGCGGCGGCCCCCGAGC
>JAFMRC010000319.1 GCA_017354375.1 Nocardiopsaceae bacterium
GGGCGCGGGGGGGGGCTCGGCCGGGACCCCGGGCTCGGCCCGGGACGGGGGCCGGGCGGCGGGCGTGCCATCGCAGCGGGAGCCCGGGGAGCCTGGCGTTGCCGGAACGGGGCTGCCGGACGTGTCGGAGGTGCTGGACGAGGCGTTCGGGGCGCGGCGATGAGACGGGGCTTCCGGAGGGTCGGCTCGCGGCGTGCCCTGTTCGGCGCCCACATGGGAGGCCGCCCGTCCGCGGCGGGGGAACGGTCCGCGACGGGGGATCCGTTCACGGCGCTCGGGCTGGCGGCGGGGGCGGACCTCACCGACGACGACGTCCGGGCCGCGTGGCGCAGGATCGCCGCCGCGACCCACCCGGACCGGGACGACGGCGGCTCTCCGGAACGATTCGCCGCGGCCGCCGCGGCGTACGCGACGCTGCGCACGTCGTTCGGCCGCAGCGAGGCCCTGGCGGACATGGCGGAAGCGGCGTCCCTGCCCCGGCGGCGGCTTCAGCGGCTCCTGCGGCCCCAGCGGCTTCAGCGCACCACTCCCGCTGCCCTAAGCCGATATTTCCGATATATCGGGTTTGCTCGTGCTGGCGCTCGTGCTCGTGCTGGCGCTCGTGCTGGTGCTGGCGCTCGTGCTGGTGCTGGCGCTCGTGCTGGTGCTGGTGCTGGGCGGTCGCTGCGAATGGCGACTCGGCTGCTCGCCGCGGCGGCGGTTGCCGCCTTCGCGTTCGCGACGGCTGGCTGGTCCCCTGGCACGGTGGGCGTTATCACGGGCGCGGCGACCTGGCTTGGCCGCCGCCCTCTGGCGGGAGCGCGAGTCACGCGACCGGAAAAGCTGAAACGTGAGCCTTAGCCGGGAGGGCTGAAAGTAAGCCTTAGCCGGGAGGGCTGAAACGTGAGCCTTAGCTGTGTCGTTTTGGGCGGGCAGCCCGTCCACCGATTCGCTATTTCGCATTAAATCCCGATATGCCTGAACCTAAAGTTCGGACATTCCGGGATCCGGAGCGCTTAGCTGTGTCCTTTGGGGCCTGGCAGCACCCAAAGGACACAGCTAAGAGCCTGCGGCTACCCCGCGTCCGGACCCGTGGCGACGGGGCGGGAGGGGTCGGTGATCCAGTCCGACCAGGAGCCGGCGTACAGGGCGGCCGGGATTCCGGCCAGGCTGAGCGCCAGCACCTCGTGCGCGGCGGTCACGCCGGAGCCGCAGTAGGCGCCGACCACGGGAGCGGCGCCGTCGGGGCCGTGCGGGGCGCTGCCCGCCTTGCCGGAACCGGGCGCGGGAACGCCGAGGGCCGCGAACCGGGCGGCGAGCTCGGCCGGCGTCCGGAACGTGCCGCCGGGGGTGACGTTCTCCGCGGTGGGGGCGCTGATCGCCCCGGGGATATGCCCGGCCACCGGATCGGCCGGCTCCGTCTCGCCGCGGTACCGCTCCCCCGCGCGGGCATCCAGCAGCAGCCCGGTCCCGGCCAGGGCCGCCGCGGCGTCCGCGTCCAGCAGTGGCAGGTGACCGGGGCGGGCGGTGAAGTCGCCGGCGGAGACCGGCCCGGGGCCGGCGGAACCGGGGCCAGTGACGGGGGCGGCGCCGGCGACGGCGGGATCAGCCTCCGCGGGGCCAAGGCCTGATTCGGCGGGGCTAGGGCCCGCCTCGGATGGCAAGCCGGCCTCCGTCCAGGCCCGGTAGCCGCCATCCAGCACTCGGACGTCCCGGTGGCCGAAGTACCGCAGCAGCCACCAGGCCCGTGCCGCCGCGGTCGAGTCCGCGGCGTCGTAGGCGACCACCGGCCGGCCGTCGCTGACGCCGAGGCGCCGCATGGCCGCCTGGAAGTCCGCGGGAGAGGGCAGCGGGTGCCGGCCGCCCCGGCCAGGCGGCGCGGCCAGGTCGCGGTCCAGGTCTACGAAGACGGCACCGGGGATGTGCCCCGCGCGGTAGTCCTCGACGCCGGGCGGGCCGCCCAGCCGCCACCGCACGTCAAGGACAACCGGCGGTCCGGGAATAAAAGAAATTTCGGAAATGTCCGGCTTGGGGGCGGCGGGGGCGAGGAGATCGCGCAGGGCCTCGGGGGTGATCAGCGGCGTCACGGCAGCCACGTTAGCGGGAGGCGAAGGCGAGGAGGGGGACCAGCTGCTCCGCCGCCGTCAGGGAGCCGTGCATGCCGATCAGCCTGGACTCGTTCGGCTCGCGGCTCGTCGCGACGACGGCCCCGCCGCTGGCCGCCGCGGCGATCACGTCGCCGATCCGGGCGGCCATCCCGTCGTCCACCGGCCCGAACCAGCCGTCGGAGACCGCCTCCTCCCGTGAGGCCACCCACGCCTGGTCGCCGAGCGCCTCCCGCCACCGGGCGAGCACGTCACGGGCCGCGCCGGGCTCGGCGTAGACATGCCGGGCGCGAGCCTCGCCGCCGAGCAGCGCCACTCCGTCGCGCAGCTCCGGCGTGGCGTCGAAATCGACCCGGTCGGCGGGGGCGACATCGACCATGCCGTGGTCCGCCGTGATGTACAGCATGGTGTCCGGGGGGAGCGAGCCCGCGATCTGCTCGGCGAGGCGGTCGGTGTGGGCCAGCTGGAACGCCCAGGCCCGTGACGCTACCCCGTACTCGTGACCGGCCTCGTCTAGCTGGCCGTGGTAGGCAGTCACCATGATCCGTTCGGATTCATGGAGAGCGGTCAGGGTCTCGGCGGCGAGCGCGCCCAGCGAGCGGGCGGCGCGGAATTCCGGGGCGCGGAACGCGGTTCGCGACAGCCCGGTGCTCCGGAGCCGCCCC
Organism: Nocardiopsaceae bacterium; assembly: GCA_017354375.1. GTDB lineage: Bacteria > Actinomycetota > Actinomycetes > Streptosporangiales > Streptosporangiaceae > Trebonia. The sequence goes on from JAFMRC010000319.1 coordinate 2,750, forward strand.
GCGGCGACGTAGACGGCGCCGATCCCGGCCTCGGCCGCCCGCTGGTACACGGTCGGGCGGGGCTGCCAGGCCAGCGGGTCGATGTCGTCCGGCCAGCGCAGCCCGTTGAGCAGCCGGCCCGAGCCGGGGACCGCCACCTGGTAGCCGAGCATCCCGTGCTGGCCGGGCGGCAGGCCGGTGCCCAGCGACGTCAGGCTCGTCACCGTCGTCGCCGGGAATCCGCAGGTCAGCGGCGTCGAGTTGAACGCGAGCTCGGACAGGAACGGCGCCGCCGCCTGATGTGCGCGCAGCAGCTCCCAGCCCAGGCCGTCCACGATCAGCAGGCAGGCCCGCGGCGCCGGCGGGAGCTGCAGCACGTTGCCGTCCGCGTCCCCGTTCAGCGAGGCGAGGATCGACGCCGACAGCTCGGCGAGCGAGCGCTCACCGTAGGACGGCACGATCGGGCTGGTTCTCGGCTCGCGCATCGTCATGGACCCTTCTCGTATTCGTCGGCTCGCGGGTGTCAGCCCGGTCGCGGGTGTCAGCCCGGTCGCGGGTGTCAGGCCGGTCGCGGGTGTCAGCCCGCGGAGCGGGCGGTGGCGTCCGACAGCGCGCTGGAGAACGACATCAGCTGGCGGACCGCGGCCTCCCCGTCCGCGGCTTCGCTGACCCGCAGCGTCAGGTCGTCGGCCGTGATCGTGCCGAGGTAGCCGTGATCGGCCTCGCAGCTCTCGTCCCCGCAGTGGGCCGGCTCCAGTTCCAGGTGGGACAGGACGTTCCAGCCGATCGTCAGCATCACCTCGGAGGGCAACGTGGTGCCCGGCACGTAGGACGCCGGATCCTGCACGACCCGGGTCAGCGCCACCGAGGAGACCCGGGAGTACCGGACCGCCTCGGTGCTCGTCTCCGCGCGCGGCCGGCCGCCTGGCTCCTCGGCCGGGTGCTCGTCGGTGTGCGAGTAGACCAGCCGGGTCGGGGTGAGCGCCAGCACGGTCATGTGCCGGCGGACCTCCATGCCGGGATCGAAGATCGCGTCATGATGCACGAAGAAGGCGGTGACCGGCTCCGTGCCGAGCGCGGAGCGTACCGCGTCGGTCACCAGTCCGGGGTAGTACCCGCTGTGCTCGATGGCGAGCCGCAGGTCTTCGGTCATGACTCGAGTGTCCGTCATGACTCCATCCTGCACCCCTCCGAGGCGCGCTTCACCCCCGAGCGCCGGATTCCCCAGGCGGGTCCCCGGATTGCGGCAACGCGGAAAGATCGCTACGGTCACGGCATGGCCGCAGACGGACGACGGCACGTGCTCGCTGTCGGGGGCGGGATGCTCATGCCCGAAGATGAGGTCCCATTGCACCTGCGCTACGCGATGGAACTGACCGGGGTACCCCGGCCGCAGGTGTGCCTGATCGGCACCGCCACCGGCGACGACCCGCGCGGGTACGTCCGCTTCTACGAGCGGCTCTCGGACTCCGGGGCGCAGGTCCGCCACCTGGCCCTGTTCCCGATGCCGAACGTCTCCGACCCCGAGGACTTCCTGATGTCGCAGGACGTGATCTTCGTGGGCGGCGGGAGCGTCGCCAACATGATGGCGGTGTGGCGGGCCCACGGCGTCGACGAGATCCTGCGCAAGGCCTGGCACGCGGGCATCGTGCTGGCCGGATCCAGCGCCGGGGGGATCTGCTGGTTCGAGAGCGGGACCACGGACTCGTTCGGGGTGAAGCTGCGGCCGTTCACCGACGGGATGGCGATGCTGCCGGGGAGCTTCTGCCCGCACTACCACTCCGAGGCCGAGCGGCGACCGCTGTACCGGCGGCTGGTGGCCGACGGCGCCGTGGCGGCCGGGCTCGCCTGCGACGACGGCGTCGCCGCGCACTTCACCGACGACGACCTCACCCGGGTGGTCTCCGACCGCCCGGACGGGCAGGCCTACCGGGTCACCCCGGACGGGAACGGGGGCTCGGAGGAGACGCCGCTGACCACGAGGTTCCTCGGCCTGCGGTTACCGGCGGTTACCGCGGCTGGCGGTGGCGCGGTGGACGGACCAGCCGAGCGCCGCGAACGCCACCACCGGCAGCACCCACCAGGCCGGGATCCCGCCCGCGTGCGCCAGCAGCGCGGTCACGATCAGGCCCGCCACCACCAGCAGCGCCACGCGCCAGTCGTCGCCGATCACGAAGTCGCAGGCGAACGCGCCGAATGCCTTGACGTGCTTCATGAGCTCACGACCTCCGAGGCGCCAGAACGCGCGGAAGCGGCCGACACGACGGCCTGCCGCCGGCGCAGCCAGACGATGTACGCCGCCGCGACCAGCGCGACGACCGGGACCAGCACCAGCAGGGCGGCGTCGTCACCGGGCCAGGCGACGCCCGCGCCCTCGGCTCCCCAGAACGTGCCGAACGACGTGAGCATCACGCCCACCGCGAACTTCATCCAGTTCTCCGGCACCCTGGTCAGCGGGGCCTTCACCGCGACGCCGGCCGCGGCGACCACCACGACCGCGGCGGCGGCGCCGATGACCGCGGCCCCGATGTTCCCCTGGTTGTCGCCGAACGTGATCACGATGAACACGACCTCCAGGCCCTCCAGCAGCACGCCCTTGAACGAGAGCGTGAAGGCGTACCAGTCGCCGACGCCCCGGCGCGAGGTCACGGCCGCCTCCTTCGCCGCGGTAACCTCCCTCAGGTACGCGCTGGCCTCGTCGTGCAGCGACTTGAACCCGGTCGCGCGCAGCACGGCCTTGCGCAGCCACTGCAGGCCGAAGATCGCCAGCAGCGCCCCGACGACCAGCCGCAGCGCCGTCAGCGGGAGGAACGAGATGGCCGGGCCGATCGCGGCGGTGATCACCGCCAGCGCGACGAGGGCGGCCCCCGTCCCCTGGAAGGTCGACCGCCATTCCCGGGTCAGGCCGGAGGCCAGGACGATGGTGAGCGCCTCGACCGCCTCGACCGCGCACGCGACGAAGACGGTGAGGATGAGCGGCAGCGCGTTCAACGGTCCTCCGGTTTCCGGGAATCTGGGTTAAAGGCTAAACCCTTAATCGCCTGCCTAACGGATCGAGGCGGCTGCGCGGGACACAGGCGCCTCCACCCGTTATGCGGTACGGGTGTGCCGTCTGTCACGGGCGTGCCGGGGGAAGCCTTATGGCCGCTGCAAGTGCAATACCATCGGCAGGGTGACACTCACCCTCACCACCAGCGAGTCGGCGCCCGGTACAACCGAGGCCGACGTGCTCGTCATCGGGGTCGTCCAGACGCCGGACGGGGCGAGCACCGCACCCGGCGCCGACGGGGTTGACCAGGCCCTTGGCGGCACCCTCTCGACAGCGCTCACCGCGCTCGGCGCGACCGGCGAGCTCGAAGAGCTGACCAAGGTCCCGGGCGGCGGCACGCTGCCCGCACCGCTCGTCCTCGCGGTCGGCCTGGGAACTCCTCCGGAGGCCGGGCCGTTCGGCGCGGACGAGCTGCGCCGCGCCGCCGGCGTCGCGCTGCGCGACCTG
>JAFMRC010000102.1:0-6536 GCA_017354375.1 Nocardiopsaceae bacterium
CCCGCGCCCCCACCCCCACTGCGGCCCGAGTGCGCACTTGGTCACGCTCTAGCCGGCCCGAGTGCGTACCTGGCACGTTAGGTGGAAGGCGGGTTCGCGGGTAGCCTCGATGCGGCCCTGGGTGTGGCCGTGGATGAGGAGAAGCGGTGTCGGCGACAGATACGGAGAAGACCAGCGATTCGGGCATACTCGCTGAGGCGGGGAGAAGGCGGACATTCGCCGTCATTAGCCACCCCGACGCGGGCAAGTCCACGCTGACCGAGGCGCTCGCGCTGCACGCGTCCGCGATCAAGAGCGCCGGCGCTGTGCATGGCAAGGCGGGGCGGCGCGGGGTCACCTCCGACTGGATGGCGATGGAGCGCGACCGCGGCATCTCGATCACGTCGGCGGCGCTGCGCTTCGACTACGGTGACCACACCCTGAACCTGCTGGACACGCCGGGGCACGCCGACTTCTCCGAGGACACCTACCGGGTGCTGGAGGCCGTGGACTGCGCGATCATGCTGCTGGACTCGGCCAAGGGGCTGGAGCCGCAGACGCTCAAGCTGTTCGACGTGTGCCGGTCGCGGCACGTGCCGGTCGTGACGTTCGTCAACAAATGGGACAGGCCGGGGCGCGAGCCACTGGAACTGCTGGACGAGATCGAGCAGCGGATCGGGCTGCGGCCGACACCGGTGAACTGGCCGGTGGGCATCGCCGGCGACTTCCGCGGGCTGATCGAGCGGGCCACCGGGGCCTACACCGCCTACACGCGGACGCCCGGAGGCGCGGAGCGGGCGCTGGAGGCGACATTCACGGACGAGGAAGCCCGTCTGAAGGAAGGCGACGCCTACGAGGCTGCCGAGGAGGAACTCGACCTGCTGGCCGAGATCGGCGCGGACGTGGACATGCCGTCGTTCCTGGCGGGAGAGTCATCGCCGGTGCTGTTCGGGGCGGCGCTGCCGAACTTCGGCGTGCGGCGGCTGCTCGACGCGATGTGCGCGCTGGCGCCCGCGCCGCGGGCTCGCGCGGATTCCGCCGGTGCCGAGCGCGCGATCGACGCGCCGTTCTCCGGGCTGGTGTTCAAGGTGCAGGCCAACATGGACAAGGCGCACCGGGACCGGGTGGCGTTCCTCCGGGTCTGCTCCGGGCGGTTCGAGCGCGGCATGGTCCTCACGCACGCCGCTACCGGGAAGCCGTTCGCGACGAAGTACGCGCAGGCGATGTTCGGGCAGGACAGGGAGACGGTTGAGGTCGCGTACCCAGGCGACGTGATCGGGCTGGTCAACGCCGGGGCGCTCCGGCCAGGGGACACGCTGTACGCTCCCGGGCCGCCGGTGGTGTTCCCGCCGATCCCGTCGTTCGCGCCCGAGCACTTCGCGGTCGTCCGGTGCAAGGACGCCGGGAAGTCCAAGCAGTTCCGGCGCGGCATCGAGCAGCTGGACACCGAGGGCGTCGTCCAGGTGCTCTCGTCGGACCTGCGCGGCGATCAGGCGCCGGTGCTCGCCGCCGTCGGGCCGCTCCAGTTCGACGTGGTGCTGAACAGGCTGGAGCACGAGTTCGGCGCACGGTCGGAGCTTTCCCGGCTTGACTATGAGCTGGCGCGGATCACCGACCCCGCCGGGGCGTCGGCGCTCGCCGGCGTGCGCGGCACCGAGGTGCTGACGCGGCGGCTGGACGGGGCGCTCATGGCGCTCTTTGCCGATAAATGGCGACTTAACGCGATTAAGCGGGATAATCCGGATATAAAGCTAGAGGCTCTTCTCGCCGGCGCGACCATCTAGCATCTCACGCCAGTCCGCACCGGGCCTGCTGGCCCGCTGCCCCGCATTCGCTGTCCCCCATCTGCCTGGCCCCCCGCATCCGCCGTGCGCCCCCGCATCCGCCAGGCGCGCCAGCGACAGCAACGCGCCATCGGCGCGGCGCAATGTACGTAACGCGACCAGCGGGTACACCATAGGGCCTGTTGCGGAGGTCATCAGTTGGGTACATGAGAGGCGATTGTGGCGAATGGTGTCAGGTTCCGTGTCGGCTGCTGCTGGGCGCCGTCTGCGGGGAGCCTGCGACTTTTGGCGCATGGCGGCCCCACAAATGCCGTAAACCGCCCCTGTTTAGGGTCCTCATGCGCCAAAAGTCGATGTCACCGGGCTGAGCTTGGCGGAAATGGTGGGGTATCCGCTGAGAGTGCCATCATGAGCGGCTCATTCGCAACAGGCTCCATAGCGACAGTATCGGTCGCGTTACGTACACGATCTCACAGCAGCAGGGCGCCAACGCGTGCGTGGGCGTCGGCCTCTCTGCTACCCGGACGGGATCCCTCCGGTGCCTCCCGGCCCCTCCGGCTCGGGATGGGGTCTGGCGGAGTAGGCGTCGCCGCGAATAGTGTGATCACCATCACATAAGTAGCTTATATAAGTATGGAATGTATCAGGGGAGCGAGCCGTTTTCATCGGTGACAACGTTCGCTGAGAACGTTCGCATGCTCCGTTGGGAGGCAGCGTTCGCAGGCGGCGTTGGCGGGATGAGCGAACCTCGCCGTCGGCCCGGACTTCCCCGGGCTGGACCGCCGGCGGGGTTCTCCGTGAGCGGCTCCGGGGGTGCCCCCTTGCTCCTGAACTGCTCCTCTCCGGCCGTCGCGGCACGCCCCCGCGCCGCGGCGGCCGGTTCACCGCTCACCCGTGAGCGGCCCGGGTCCCCGCGGGCCGCTCACGGGTTCGAGCCTCGAACATCCAGCGTCGGCCGAAGTGAACGATTCGCGGTGCTGCTGCCCGCCGTCGCGGGACGCGGACTACCACATGCGTCAGCGGATTGGCCTGGGAGCGCTACCCGATCGGCTCCGGGCCGCTACCCGTCCTGGTCCCGGCCGGTCGGCCGTGCTCATTCCTCCAGCTGCTTCTCCTCGCCGGGGAACTGCATCTGGCTGATGGCCTGGCCGTAGGTCATGGCGGCGAGCTTGGCGATGTTGCTGTGCGCGCCAATCGGCGCCGCGCACTCGGCGCCAGCCGCCATCTCGTCGAGGTCGGACTGGCTGGCCTCGGGGCCGATGATGCAGGGAGCAATCGCGAGCCTGCCCGCGCCCATGTCCTTCAGGCGCATCGCCCCGTCGGCCACGGACGGCTTGTCGTCCAGCGACGCGGTGATCACCGGCAGCGCCAGGCGCGCGGCGAGCAGCACGGAAGTGGCGTTGGCCATGGCCGCGGCCTCCTGCCCGCCAACCGTGGCGACGATGATGCCGTCTGCCGCGGTGACGATGCTGAACAGGCGGACCCGGTCCGCCCGCGCCAGGCCCGCCTCGGCGAGCCGGATGTGCAGGGCCTCGGCGATCAGGGCGTTGGAGTTGATGAAGCCGCTCGTGACGGCGTTCACCCCGGCGGACGCGATGGTATCGCGCACCTGGCGGCTGATCGCCGGGTGCGGGGTCGCGAGCAGCGGGATGACGACCGAGTTCGGCGTGCCCTCGGGCCGTTTCTCGGCGGCGCTGACGAGGGTGGAGTGCAAGCCGTCAGGGTCGTCGGCATCCGCGCCGATGCGGGCGGCCCGTACTTCCACCGCGGGGTTGTCGATCCGTAGTACCGATGCGATGTCGGCGACCGGCCCGTCGGACAGGTCGACATCGGCACCGGGTACCGCTAGCACGAGAGCGGGCGCGGTCTCCGGCAGGCTGGCAGGGACCGGGCGCCGGTGCCTGCCAGCGGGACGCGGCGGGCGGGCCGTGGGCTGCCGGGTCGGGAAGGCCTGCTGTTCAGGCGAGCTGGCTTGACCGGGAGGTCTGCCCTGGCCGGGAGGCTTCCCGCGGCGCGGCATTTCCCCGGGTCCTGGGCCGGGCTGTTCCCCGGGTCCTGGGCTGGGCTGTCCTGACGGCAACGGCCCACCTGAGTGCTTGGCTGGCATGCCATCGTTAGGCTGCCGCGTGGGGAGGCCTGCCGAGGGGTTGCGTGGGTCCGTCACGAGTCGGAAGCCTAGCCCGAAGGTGCTCTTGTTGCCGCAAAAGCGCCGAAACCGGCGAAGTTAATACCCATAAATGGTGACATTTAACACTATTTAGTAGCTTTTAGTGACAAACTGTTACAAAACGTGACCACTTTATACTCATATATTATCTCATGACGCACCGGAATCGGCATGCACGCGGCTTGCTGGATCCGCCAAGATTTTAGGGTTCCCGGTGTGCCGAAATCTTGTTACTAGCGAGTAGCATAGGGATGAGGCACATAAATCCACGGGAGCGTTACATGACCCACTACAAGAGCAACCTCCGGGACGTAGAGTTCAACCTCTTCGAGGTCTTCGGCCGTCAGGAAGTCTTGGGCACGGGGCCGTTCGGCGATGTGGACGCCGACACCGCGCGGGACATCCTGGCCGAGGTGGAGCGGCTGGCGACAGGTCCGCTGGCCGAGTCGTTCGCCGACGCCGACCGCAACCCGCCCGTCTTCGACCCCGCCACGAACACGGTCACCATGCCGGAATCCTTCCGCAAGTCTTACCGGGCGCTGATGGACGCGGAGTGGTGGCGGCTGAACGTTCCGGAGGAACTCGGTGGCACGGTGGTCCCGAGGTCGCTCAGCTGGGCGGTAGCGGAGTTCATCCTCGGCTCCAACCCGGCGGCCTGGATGTATGGAAGCGGTCCGACGTTCGCCAACGTGCTGTGGCGGATTGGCACCGAGGAGCAGAAGAAGTTCGCGCAGCTGGCGGTGGACCGCCAGTGGGGCGCGACGATGGTGCTGACCGAGCCGGACGCGGGCTCAGACGTGGGCGCGGGCCGCACCAAGGCGGTCCAGCAGCCCGACGGCACCTGGCACATCGAGGGCGTGAAGCGGTTCATCACCTCCGCGGAGCACGACATGGCGGAGAACATCTTCCACCTCGTGCTGGCCCGCCCGGAGGGCGCCAGGCCCGGCACCAAGGGCCTGTCCATGTTCCTGGTGCCGAAGTTCCTGGTGCGCGAAGACGGCTCCCTCGGCGAGCGCAACGGCGTCTACGTCACGAACGTCGAGCACAAGATGGGCCTGAAGGCCTCGACGACCTGCGAGCTGACCTTCGGCGCGGGCAAGCCAGCGGTCGGCACCCTGGTTGGCGACGTGCACGACGGCATCCGGCAGATGTTCATGGTCATCGAGAACGCGCGGATGCTCGTGGGCACCAAGGCGATCGCGACGCTGTCGACCGGTTACCTGAACGCGCTCGAGTTCGCGAGGAACCGGGTGCAGGGTCCGGACCTCGCCCGTCAGGCGGACAAGACCGCGCCGCGGGTGACGATCATCCACCACCCGGACGTGCGGCGGGCGCTGATGCTGCAGAAGGCCTACGTCGAGGGCATGCGGGCACTCGTGCTCTACACGGCGGTTCAGCAGGACGCGGTGCAACTCGCCGAGGCCGAGGGCCGCGAGGACAAGGACGCCGAGGCCCGCAACGACCTGCTGCTCCCGATCCTTAAGGGCGTCGGATCCGAGCGGTCGTACGAGATGCTTACCCACTCGCTGCAGACCCTCGGAGGCTCGGGCTTCCTGCAGGACTACCCGATCGAGCAGTACATCCGGGACGCCAAGATCGACAGCCTGTACGAGGGCACCACGGCGATCCAGAGCCTCGACCTCTTCTTCCGCAAGATGGTCCGGGACTCCGGTGCCGCCGCCACGTCGCTGCTCAGCGAGATCTCCTCCTTCGCCGCATCCGATGCCGGCAACGGCCGGCTGAAGCGCGAGCGCGAGGCCATCGCTGACGCGGTCACGCAGGTCCAGGGAATGTTCGAGACCCTGAGCGGGTACACCCTCGCGTCACTGGAGAAGCCGGAGGAGATCTACAAGGTGGGGCAGAACACCGTCCGCCTGCTGTATGCCTTCGGCGACCTGATCATCGCCTGGCTGCTTGGACGCCAGGCCGAGGTCGCGCTGCTCGCCCTGGACGCCGCGCCTTCCTCAGGCACGGGGCCTTCCCCCAGCACGGGGGGCGCGCTGTCGGAGGCCGACCGCGACTTCTACGCCGGCAAGCTGGCCGCGGCGAAGTTCTTCGCCGCCACGGTCCTCCCTCGCCTGGAGAGCGACCGCAAGATCATCGAGGAAACCACCAACGACCTCATGGACATCCCCGAGACCGCCTTCTAGCCGCAGCGCTGGCCGCATTCCAGGGACTCGATGTCACATCGGCTCTTCTCTATTGGGGTCCACGTGACATCGAGTCCGTTCGGAATGGGGTCCACGTGACATCGAGCATGTTCACGGGCCGGTGACCTCGAACTGGACGGCGGAGCGCTCGGCCATGATCGGCGCGATGAGGCGCTGGACGATCTCCCGGTGGTCCGGGTGGTCCCGGTAGGAGACGTATCCGGCCTCGTCATCGAAGTCTGCGGTCACGGCGAAGTCGAAGTTCCCCTGGGCGAAGCCGGCGTCCGGCCCGAAAGCGTAGGCCTTGATGGCGCCGATACGCGCGGGCAGCTTCCCCAGCTCGGTTACGACCTGCTCGACCTGCTCCGCGGTCGCCTCCGGCGTCCAGTTGAACATCACCACGTGCCGTATCATCCGCGCCTCCGCCTCGTTCTCCAACAACGTGGGGGGTTTTAC
>JAFMRC010000102.1:6546-14679 GCA_017354375.1 Nocardiopsaceae bacterium
CGGCCATGGAAAAAGCCCCACGATCCTTCGTGTTGCCCTATCTAGATGCCCATCTCGTCGATCTTGCGGAGGAGCTCGTCGGCATCGGTGCTGCCGAGCGGGCGCGTCTGGCCGTCCCGGCCAGCACCGCCGGACCCGTAGGCCCCGCCGGACCCGCTAGACACGCCAGACTCGGCGCGAGAGCCCCTGCCGGACCCGGCGGCGCCCCCGGCGTCGGCGCGGCGGCCAGCGTCGGCAGTGCCGGAGGAGGTGATGCCGGTGGCCTGTCCCCGCCGGGGTAGCAACGTCGCCTGCGGCGACCGGAGCACCCAGGCGGCGGCCATGCCGCCGACCAGCCCGCCCAAGTGGGCGATCCAGCTAACCCCGGGCGTGCCGGGAATGGCGACCGACAGGATCCCCCAGTACATCGCCGCCGCGAGGATCCCGACGCCGATGTCCACCAGGTTCCGGTCGAAGATGCCACGCAGCATCACGTAACCGAAATATCCGAAGATGATCCCGCTGGCGCCGACCGTCAGCCCGTTGCTCTGGAACAGCCACACCGCGATCCCGCTGGTCACCGCCACGATGAGCGTTACCAGCAGGAACTTCGCGATCCCCCGGTACGCGGCCAGGAACCCAAGCACGAACAGCGGGATCGAGTTGCCCTCGATGTGCTGCCACGAGACGTGCAGGAACGGCGCGGTGAAGATGTCGCCGAGCCGGCCGACCTGGTGCGGCAGGATGCCGAACTCCGAGTCGAGCCGGTACCCGTCGGCCCAGTTGAGGACCTGCACGATCCAGATGAGCGCGAGGAAGGCGGCCATGACCACGGCCGCGTCGCGCACCTTACGCACGGACATTCCGGACCTCCCGCGGGATCGGGCGTAGCATGGCCCCCATCAGGTCCATGCGAGCATCCGTACCGGATCCTCCAGCATCGATCCTACGTCCCGCAGCACAGCGGAGCCCAGTTCGCCGTCCACGACCCTGTGGTCGAAGGATAGCGACAACGTTGTCACCTTCCGTACGGCCAGTTCCCCGGACACCACCCACGGTGCATCCCTGATCTGCCCAAACGCCAGGATCGCCGCCTCGCCCGGGGTCAGGATCGGCGTCCCCGCGTCCACGCCGAACACGCCCACGTTCGTGATCGTGATCGTGCCGCCGGACAGGTCGGCTGGAGTCGCCTTCCCCGCCCGCGCGGTCGCGGCGAGCGAGTCCAGCGCCGATGCCAGCCCGGCCAGCGGCAGGGCCTGCGCCGATTTCACGTTGGGCACCAGCAGGCCCCGATCGCTAGCCACCGCGATCCCCAGGTTGACGTGGTGCTTCACCACGATCTCCTGGGCGGCCTCGTCCCAGGACGAGTTGATCATCGGGTGCCTGGCCACGGCCGCCAGCAGCGCCTTCGCCACGAACAGCAGCGGCGACACCTTCACGCCCGCGAACTCCGGCAATTCCCGGACCCGCCGCACCGCCGCCATCGTCTCGGTCACGTCGGCCTGCAGGAACTCGGTCACGTGCGGCGCCGTGAACGCGCTGCCCACCATCGCCGTGGCGGTGTGCTTCCGCACCCCCTTGACCGGGATCCGCTCCTCGTCCCGGGTGGCTTCTCCGGGAAATGCCACCCCAGATGATGCCGAACGGATCGTGGCGCCTGCCCCCGCCCCGCCGGCTGCCGCCCGTTCGACGTCGCCCTTGGTCACCGAGCCCTGTGGACCGGTTCCCGTGACCGTGGCCAGGTCGATGCCGAGATCGCGCGCCAGCTTCCGCACCGGCGGCTTGGCGAGCGGCCTGCCGCCTCCTTGACGCAAACCCGAAATTTCCGGAATGGGCCTATCCCCGGGCGCGGTTTGTGCGCCCGCCATTCCGGACGGCATTCCGCCCGCCGTTCCGGACGGGGCGGCAGGCGGTGCCACGGCGGGAGGCGCTGCTGGCGTGCGCGGGTACGTGGCTGGCCGCGTCACGTCCTTCTTGCGGGGGCGACGGGAGGTCGACCCGGGCTTCACGCCGTAACCGACGAGGACCGGCTGGCGCTGGGGAGGCGCCGAAGACCCGTTAGGGGCATCGGGGGTGGTGCCGGCCGCCGCCTCGGATCGCTCGCCCTCGGCGCCTTGCTCGCCCTCGCCGCCTGCCACGTCGATCGAGATGATCGGGGCGCCGACGTCGACGGTCTGCCCCTCTTCGACCAGCAGGGCCGAGACCACGCCGTCCCACGGGCTGGGCAGTTCCACGACCGCCTTCGCGGTCTCGATGTCCACGAGAACCTGGTTGACCGTGACGGTGTCGCCCGGCTTGACCTTCCAGGACACGATGTCGGCCTCGGTGAGGCCCTCCCCGGCGTCGGGGAGCCTGAACTCCTTGTTCACGTCGTCTCCTAGAACTCGAACGTCCGGTCCACCCCGTCCAGGATCCGGTCCAGGTCGGGCAGGTAATGGTCCTCCAGGCGGGACGGCGGGTACGGGGTGGCGAACCCGCCGACCCGCAGCACCGGCGCCTCCAGGTTGTAGAAGCACGCCTCGGTGACCCGGGCGGCGATCTCGCCGCCGAGGCCGCCGAAGACCGGGGCCTCGTGCGCCACCACGCAGCGGCCGGTCTTGTCGACCGACTCGGCGATCGTGGGCATGTCCAGCGGGGACAGCGTGCGCAGGTCGATCACCTCGACCGACCGTCCGTCCTCGCGGGCGGCGACGGCGGCCTCGGCGCAGGTGCGGACCAGCGGCCCGTAGGACAGCAGCGTCACGTCGTCGCCGGGCACCACGACCCGCGCCTTGTCCAGCGGCAGCGCGCCGGACAGGGGGGTAGCCGTGTCGACCTCGGCCTTGTCCCAGTACCGGCGCTTGGGCTCCAGGAAGATCACGGGATCCTCGGACTCGATCGCGAGCTGGATCATCGTGAACGCCTCCGCGGCGTCGGAGCAGGCGACGACCCGGAGCCCGGCGGTGTGCGCGAAGAACATCTCGGGCGACTCGCTGTGGTGCTCGACCGCGCCGATCCCGCCGCCGAACGGGATCCGGATCGTGACCGGCAGCGACACGGCGCCACGGGAGCGGTACCGCATCTTCGCGAGCTGGCTGACGATCTGGTCGGTGGCCGGGAACACGAACCCGTCGAACTGGATCTCGCACACCGGGCGGTAACCGCGCAACGCCAGGCCGATCGCGGTGCCGACGATCCCCGATTCGGCCAGCGGCGTATCGACGACGCGGTGCTCGCCGAAGTCCTTCTGCAGCCCGTCGGTGACCCGGAAGACGCCGCCGAGCTTGCCGACGTCCTCTCCCATGATCATGACCTTGTCGTCGGACTCCAGGGCGCGGCGCAGGCCCTCGTTGATCGCCCGGGAGAGCGTGAGCTTGCCGGTCATCGGGATGCCCCCTCCGACTCGAAGGAATCAAGGTACGCGGCGAACCGCTCGCGCTCGGCGTCGAGGATCGCGTGGGAGCCGGCGTAGACGTGGTCGAACAGGGACAGCGGGGCCGGGTCGGGCATGGCCCGGCAGGCCTCGCGGATCCGGGCGCCGAGTTCGTCCGCCTCGGCGCTGATCTTCTCGAAGAAGCCCGAGTCGGCCTGGCCGCTGCGGGCCAGGTACACCCGGACCCGTTCGATCGGATCCTTGAGCTTCCAGGTCTCCAGCTCGCTGGCGATCCGGTAGCGGGTGGGGTCGTCGGTGGTGGTGTGCGCCCCCATCCGGTAGGTGAACGCCTCGATCAGCGACGGCCCCTGCCCCTCGCGGGCGGCTCGCAGCGCCTGCCGGGTGACCGCGTAGCAGGCCAGCACGTCGTTGCCGTCCACCCGGACGCCCGGGAAGCCGAAGCCGCTGGCCCGCTGGTACAGCGGCACGCGGGTCTGCCGTTCGTTGGACTCGGAGATGGCCCACTGGTTGTTCTGGCAGAAGAAAACGACGGGCGCGTTGAACACGGACGCGAAGTTGAACGCCTCGCTCACGTCGCCCTGGCTGGTGGCGCCGTCGCCGAAGTAGACGATCACGGCCTCGTCGTCGGCGCCGTCCCGCTGGATGCCCATCGCGTAGCCGGTGGCGTGCAGGGTCTGGTCGCCGATGACGATCGTGTACAGGTGGAACTTGCGCTCGGCGGGATCCCAGCCGCTGTGGCTGACGCCGCGGAACAGCTCGATTAGCTTCTCCGGCTCAAGGCCGCGGCACCAGGCGACGCCGTGCTCGCGGTAGGACGGGAAGGCCATGTCGGCGGGGGCGAGGGCACGACCGGAGCCGATCTGGGCTGCCTCCTGCCCGAGCAGGGATGCCCAGATGCCGAGCTCACCCTGGCGCTGCAGGGAAATCGCCTCGGTATCGACGCGGCGGACCAGCGTCATGTCGCGGTACAGGCCCTTGAGATCGACCTCGGAGTCGTCGAGCGGATACATCGGATGGGCGAGCCGCTCGCCTTCGGGGGTAAGGAGCTGGATAAGCTCGGAATCGGTCACGTTGTGCTACTCCTCTCGCACGCGGCCAGGTCGGGATCGCCGACGCCGGCCACTGGCTTGCCGCCGTGCCGGCAGTACGCTTCTTGGGCGTTTCGCCGCCGCGGCTGGCCGCTGCTACCAGACGATATATGCCCTGCTTGTCCTGGAGGATTCGTGTCCCGAGTGATTGTCGATGTCATGCTTAAACCGGAGATTCACGACCCGCAGGGGGATGCGGTGCTCAGCGCGTCACGTCGGCTGGGGTTCGGCACCATCACCTCCGTACGTCAGGGGAAGATTTTCGAGCTGGAGATCGACGGTCCGGCCGACGACGCGGCGCTGGCCGCGGCCAGGGAACTGGCCGCCGAGCTGCTGGCCAACCCGGTGATCGAAGAGTTCACGCTGCGTAGTGCCGAGTAGGGCGAGCAGGGTGCCCGGCCAGGTAGTCTGCACCGTGTAGCCTGCACCATGTGCGGAACCGTGTGCGAGTAGGCGTGGTTACCTTTCCGGGATCCCTGGACGACACCGACGCGGCCCGCGCCGTCCGGTACGCCGGCGCGGAACCGGTCCCGCTGTGGCACGCGGACCGCGACCTGCGCGGCATCGACGCGGCCATCCTGCCCGGCGGTTTCTCCTACGGTGACTACCTGCGCTGCGGGGCGATCGCCCGGTATTCCCCGGTGATGTCCTCGCTCGTCCCGGCCGCGCGCAAGGGCCTCCCCGTGCTCGGCATCTGCAACGGCTTCCAGGTTCTCTGCGAGGCGCACCTGCTGCCGGGCGCGCTCACTCGCAACGCGCGCCTGAAGTTCATCCACGTGGACGTCCGGCTGACGGTGGCCGGCGCGGGCACGCCGTGGACCCGGGACTACGCGACCGGCCAGGAGCTGATCATCCCGGTCAAGAACGGGGAAGGCGCCTACGTAGCGGACGATGCTACCCTCGACGCCCTGGAGCGGGACGGCGCGGTGATCGCCCGGTACGCCGACGGCGCGCCGAACGGCAGCGCCCGCGATATCGCCGGGATCCGTAACGAGGCTGGGAACGTGGTCGGCCTGATGCCGCACCCGGAGCACGCGATCGATCCGCTGACCGGCCCGTCCGCCGACGGCCTCGGCTTCTTCACGTCGGCCGTGCGGGAGTTCGCGGGGGCCCGCGTATGAGTGATGAGGACACCGTTGAGGACACGGTAGAAGTCGCCGCCGCGACCCCGGAACAGGCTCAGCCGTATGCGGAACTCGGCCTGACGGAAGACGAGTACGCCACGATCCGCGGGATCCTCGGCCGCCGCCCGACCGCCGCCGAGCTGGCGCTGTACTCCGTCATGTGGAGCGAGCACTGTTCCTATAAATCATCAAAAATCCATCTTCGTCGCCTCGCGCCGACGCCGGAGCAGTCGGAGAACCTCCTGGCCGGCATCGGGGCCAACGCCGGCGTGGTGGACATCGGCCAGGGCCACGCGGTCACGTTCAAGATCGAGTCGCACAACCACCCGAGCTTCGTCGAGCCGCACCAGGGAGCGGCCACCGGCGTCGGCGGCATCGTCCGCGACATCCTGGCGATGGGCGCCCGCCCGGTCGCGGTGATGGACGCGCTCCGCTTCGGACCGGCGGACGCGGCTGACACCGCCAGGGTGCTGCCCGGCGTGGTGAGCGGCATCAGCTTCTATGGCAACTGCCTCGGCTTGCCGAACATCGGCGGCGAGCTCGCCTTCGACCCCTGCTACGCCGGGAACCCCCTGGTGAACGCCCTGTGCGTGGGCGTACTGAACCACGACGGCACCCGCGACGACCTTCAGGAGGCCGTGGCCAGGGGCGCGGGGAACAAGGTGATGCTCTTCGGCTCGCGCACCGGCCCGGACGGCGTCGGCGGCGCGTCGGTGCTGGCCAGCGCGACCTTCGCCGACGAAGAAGGCAAGTCGGCCAAGAGGCCTTCCGTGCAGGTCGGCGACCCGTTCATGGAGAAGATCCTCATCGAGTGCTGCCTCGAGCTGTTCCGCGCGGGCCTCATCGAGGGCATCCAGGACCTCGGCGCCGCGGGCGTCGCCTGCGCCACGACCGAGCTGGCGGCCGGCGGTGACGGCGGCATGCGGATCACGCTCGACGACGTGCCGCTCCGCGACAAGACCCTCAACCCGGCCGAGATCCTGATGAGCGAGTCGCAGGAACGCATGATGGCCGTCGTCCGTCCCGGCAACCTCGACGGATTCCTCGAAGTCTGCAAGAAATGGGATATCGAGGCGGCCGTGATCGGCGAGGTGACCGGCGACGGCCTGCTCACCATGACCTGGCGGGGCGGCACCGTGGTCAGGATCCCGCCACGCACCGCCGCCGACGGCCCGGTCTACGACCGCCCCATGGCCCGCCCCCGTGACCTCGACGAGCTGCGGGCGCGTGACCCGGATGAGCTGCCGCGCCCCCGGTCCGGCACGGAGCTCAGGCAGACGCTGCTCGCGCTGCTGGGATCGCCCGAACTGGGGGACAAGGCCTGGGTCACCCGGCAGTACGACAGCCGGGTCCGGGGCAACACCGTGCTGGCGGCGCCGGAGGACGGCGGCCTGGTCCGGGTGGACGAGGAGACCGGCCTCGGCATCGCGCTGGCCACCGACGGCAATGGCCGCTATGCCCGTCTCGACCCGTACGCCGGCGCGCGGCTCGCGCTCGGCGAGGCGTACCGGAACGTCGCGATGACCGGTGCCCGGCCGGTCGCGGTGACGAACTGCCTGAACTTCGGCTCGCCGGAGGATCCGGAAGTGATGTGGCAACTCGCCCAGGCCGTCCGCGGCCTCGCCGACGGCTGCGCGGAGCTCGGCATCCCGGTCACCGGCGGCAACGTCAGCCTGTACAACCAGACCGGTGGCACCCCGATCCACCCCACCCCGGTGATCGGCGTGCTCGGCGTGCATCCCGACGTCCGCAAGCGGGTCGCCGCCGGCTTCGCCGCCGACGGCGCGCGGGTCGTGCTGCTCGGTACCACCCGGGAGGAATTCGGGGGGTCCGCGTGGGCGCACGTCCGCCACCGGCACCTGGGTGGCCTGCCCCCCACGGCGGACCTCGATACCGAACGGATCATGGCGACTGTGGTCGCCTCCGCCGCCTCAGCCGGCCTGCTGGCGAGCGCGCACGACCTCTCCGACGGCGGCCTGGCCGTGGCCCTGGCCGAGTCATGCCTGCGTGGCGGCCGGGGTTGCGAGATCTCGCTCCAGGACATGGGTTCCAGTGCGGGCGCCGGTTCCGCTTCCAGCGCGGGTGACGCGTTCACCGCCCTGTTCAGCGAGTCCGCGGCCCGCGCGCTGGTGTCGGTGACTCCCGGCCGCGAGGACGAGTTCGCCGCGCTCTGCGACTCTCGCGGCCTCCCGGCCCGGGTCCTCGGCACGGCCGGAGGGAGCAGCCTGGTCGTAAGCGGCGTCTTCTCGATCCCGCTGGACGAGTTGCGCCGCACCTGGGAGGCCCCGCTTCCCGCCCTCTTCGGCTAGCCCCCGCCGCGCCCCTCCCCGCAGCCCGCGGCGCCCCTCCCCGCGGCCCCTCCCCGCGGTGCCCCTCCCCGCGGCGCCCCCACCCCCACCTGCGAGCCAAATGCGCACCTGGGCTCGCTCTTGCTGGCCCAAGTGCGCGCTTTCCCCGACAATGGATATATGCCCAGGTCAGGGGCATAAAGGGTGGTCCGGAGTCAGGCGAAAGACAGGTGAGCGAACGTGCGTAAAGGTACCCCCAACGAGGCCAGCGGGACGCTACA
>JAFMRC010000103.1:0-1920 GCA_017354375.1 Nocardiopsaceae bacterium
CGCGCCACGCAGCGGCCGGACGGCTCGTGGCCGCGCACCGTCGGCGGGCCGGGAACCGCGAACCCGGACCAGGTCGCCGACCACGCCGCCGAGAGCCACCACGTCGCGTACGTCGCCGTCGGCACCTGGCACGAGTTCCTGGTCACCGGGGACCACCGGTTCGTCGCGGCGATGTGGCCGGCCGTGCGCCGCGCCATCGACTGGGTGCTCGGGCTGCAGGCACCGCGCGGCGAGGTGGCGTGGGAGCGGGACGCCGCGGGGCGGCCCGGCGAGTTCGCGCTGCTGTCCGGGTGCTCCAGCATCCTGCAGGGCCTGCGCTGCGCGATCGCGCTCGCCGAGCTGGCCGGCGAGCCGCAGCCGGACTGGGAACTGGCCGCGGCGCAACTCGGCCACGCGCTGGCCTGCCACCCGGAGGCATTCGCCGAGAAGAGCCGGTTCGCGATGGACTGGTACTACCCGGTGCTGACCGGGGTCCTGCGCGGCGCGGCCGCGGCGAGCCGGCTGGCCGACGGCTGGGACACGTTCGTGGTGCCCGGCCTCGGCTCCCGCTGCGTGAGCGACCAGCCGTGGGTGACGGTCGCGGAGACCTGCGAGCTGGTGCTCGCGCTGGACGCGTGCGGCTGGGACGGCCAGGCACGCGAGCTGTTCCGCGGCATCCGCGCGCAGCGGCACGACGACGGCTCCTACTGGACCGGCTGGCAGTTCGTGAACAGGGCGCACTTCCCCGCCGAGCGCAGTTCCTGGACGTCCGCGGCGGTGATCCTCGCGGCGGACGCGCTGGCCGGCTTCAGCGGCGGCGCGGCGATCTTCCGGGACGCGCTGGCGCCCCGGCTCCCCGGCGAGGCGGTGCGGGCCAACGGCTGGTCCGGCACCAGCCCCTGCCCTCCCGCCGACCCGGAAGCCTGTGGCTGCGCCCCGGCCCGGGTCTGACGCCGTGCCCGCCCTAGTTGGCCGGGTGAAAGTGCCGTTGCTACGGCTATAACCGTAGCAACGTGCCGTTGACGCCGGTCAGCAGAGGCGCACCACTCAGGCACCGTCGCCGGTGCGCTCCAGGATGCGCAGCGAGCCTTCATGGCGCACTTCGGTGAACGCGCCGGAGGCCAGGGCCCGCTGGTAGATGCGGAACGGCGCCTGCCCGCCGTCGGCCGGGTCACCGAAGACGTCGTGGATGGCGAGCGCCCCGCCGAGGGCGACCCAGGGCGCCCAGCTCTCGTAGTCCCACTGGGCGGCGGCATCGGTGTGGCCGCCGTCGATGAACAGCATGCCAAGCGGAGTCCGCCACAGCCGCGCGACATCGACCGACCGCCCGACGATCACGATGACGTCGTCTTCGACGCCGGCCGCCACGAGCGTGGAGCGCAGCCGCGGCAGCGTGTCGATGCGCCCGGCCGCCGGATCCACCAGGGACGCGTCGTGGTACTCCCAGCCGGGCTGGTGCTCCTCCGAGCCGCGGTGGTGGTCGATGGTCACCACCTGCTGGTGCACGCCGTAGGCTCGCGCCTCGCGCACCCCGGCGGCTAGGTATATCGCGGACTTGCCGCAGTAGCTGCCGATCTCCAGCACCGGCCCGGTGTCGGCGTAGGCCTCCGCCGTCTCCTGCAGCGCCAGCCCCTCGGCCTCCGGCATGAAGCCCGTGGCGGCGGCCGCCGCCTCACTCAGCCTCGCGTCCATCCCGGCACCATAGCCCATCCCGGGTGCACCCGGAGCGCCTGGCCACCTGTGAAAGCTAGCCCCCCAGGGGGCTGGATCCACGGACCCGGAAAAAAATCTCGCGGAAAGTTGTTGCCGTCTCCCGCCCTCGTCCCTCTTACAGGTGACAGGACCGGGGGACGGCAGGGCTCGCCGCTGGTGTACGAATGAGGGGGCATCAGCGCACGGATCCCTGCCGACGTCCTGGAGCGGGGCAGCCGGGCTGGCGTC
>JAFMRC010000103.1:1930-14667 GCA_017354375.1 Nocardiopsaceae bacterium
GGCCCCCCCCCCCCGGCACCATGCATCTCTCTTTTACCGATCGGTTAACTTGGCCGGGTGAACTGGCCCAGGAACAACGGGAGGCCGGTCGCGGTGTCCACGATCGCGAACAGGAACGGGCGGTCCACCACGAGGCGCACGTCCGGTTCTGGCTGGCGCACTATCCCCGCGGGCGCGAACGCGGTCGCCGTCGCGGCGGCGGCCTCGGTTCCCTTCTCCCCCACCTCGATCCAGGCCTTGTGCACGACCGCGCTGATCTTCAGCGGCTCGGCGCTAATGCCGTCGAATTCGGCGGCATCGGTGAACGCCCGCCGCACGCCCAGCGACCGCAGCGTGTCCTCCAGCCGGAACCCGGCCTCGACCCGGAATCGCGGCAGCGACAGGTTCACCAGGCATGCCGTTTCCTCGGCCAGCAGCCCCGACAGCGCGCCAGCGATGTCGGCCGACCCGGTGAACTCGCTCAGCGGGCCATCCGGGAGCAGCACCGCCATCGCGAGCGTGCCGCCCCGGTAGGGCAGCAGAACGGACTGGCAGCCATCGCCACGGTGGTATGCCAGCCGCGCTTCGAGGCGCATGGAAGGGATGGCAGTCGCGGAGATCCGTTCGGGATAAAAGGGTTTGTCTTTTGTGTCGTCGACTGGGAAGGGATGCTGCCACAGCGCGTTCAGGTATATCGCGTTGACCAGCACCAGGCGCGTCATCGGATCGATCAGGCCGGGCGGGAGCAGGCCGGTTATCTTCCCGGCCGTGTCTGTCTCGACGGAATCATTGATTGTCTTCCGGGCGGCCTCCGGAGCGCCGAGGAAATTACACCGCCGCACGCTTACGCCGCCAACCAGCCGCCGCCTGTATTCGTCCCGCACGGAAAGCGTCGAATCCAGCCACATCGTGTTGGGCGCGTACAGGATAAGGTCACCGCCGGAACGGACGCCCGCGAGTTCGGCCAGGGCCCCGGCCGCGTCGTCCGGGCCTTCCACGCGCAGGACGCTCGCCAGTTCGGTCGCGGTCTGGCCGCGCGCGCCGGCCAGCGCCATCTTCAGCGCGGCGGCGACGCTGGCCGGGGAGAGCACGATGTTGCCGCCGGCCTCGGCCAGCTTGGCGTGCAGGTCGGCGCCGAACGCGGTGTCCGCGTGCGCGACGGGCGAAAGCATGGTCATGGCGACAGTACCTTAAGGCGCTTTAGTGCTTCTTCGAGAGTTCCCTGACGCTTGCAGAAGGCGAACCTGACCTTGGTGCGGCCCTCGGCCTTGTCGTCATAGAAAAGGGCGCTCGGGATGGCGACGACACCGGCCCGCTCGGGAAGGTTAAGGCAGAATTCGATGCCGTCGGTTTCGCCGAGCGGCGCGATGTCGGTCGTGACGAAATACGTTCCGTCGGCCGGGTAGACATCGAAGCCGATATCCCGCAGGCCCGCGGTGAGCAGGTCGCGCCTTTTCTTCAGGTCTTCCCTGAGCCGCTCATAGTATCCGTCGGGGAGCTTCAGCGCCCCGGCGACGGCGTACTGGAACGGGCCGCTCGCGACGAAGGTGAGGAATTGCTTGACGGTCTTGACCGCGTCGACGAGTTCTGGCGTGGCGGTGACCCAGCCGACCTTCCAGCCGGTGAAGGAGAACGTCTTGCCCGCGGAGCTGACCGTGACGGTGCGCTCGCGCATGCCGGGGAAGGTGGCGATCGGGATGTGCGGGACGTCGTAGGTGAGGTGCTCGTAGACCTCGTCGGTAACGACCAGCAGATCGTATTTTATCGCGATATTAGCGATTTTTCGGAGTTCATCCCGGGTGAGAACGGTGCCCGTGGGATTGTGCGGGGTGTTGAGCAGGATGAGCCTTGTTCTTGCTGTTATCTTCGCCTCCAGCTCGGTGAGGTCCGGGCGGAAGCTCGGTGCCCTGAGCGTCACGGGGACACGTTCCGCGCCGGTCATCGCGATGTTCGCGGCGTAGGAGTCGTAGTACGGCTCGAGCGCGATCACCTCGTCCCCGGGCTCAAGCAGCGCGAGCAGGGTGGCGGCGATCGCCTCGGTCGCCCCGGCGGTCACGAAGACCTCGGTCGCCGGGTCGTAGCCGAGGCCGTAGAAGTGGCGCTGGTGATCCGCGATCGCGTTCCTCAGCTCCGGTATGCCCGGCCCCGGCGGGTACTGGTTGCCCTGGCCCGCCAGCACGGCATCGGCGGCTTTTCGCGCGATCTCCCGCGGGCCGTCGGTGTCGGGGAAGCCCTGGCCGAGGTTGACCGATCCGGTGGCGAGCGCGCGGGCCGACATCTCGGCGAAGACCGTCGTGCCGAGTCCTTCCAGGCGCCGGTTGAGCAAGGGTCGCTGCACCCCACCATGCAATCACGACGGCATATCCACAGTCACGCCGACCGGTTATCGTGAGAGGGTGCGGATCGCGTTGTGCCAGATACCCGGAAGTCCCGATGTTTCGGTGAACCTGTCGCGGGTGCGCGCGGCGCTGAAGGAGGCCGCGGCGGGCGGGGCCGAACTAGCGGT
Source organism: Nocardiopsaceae bacterium (assembly GCA_017354375.1). Taxonomy (GTDB): domain Bacteria; phylum Actinomycetota; class Actinomycetes; order Streptosporangiales; family Streptosporangiaceae; genus Trebonia. The sequence goes on from JAFMRC010000103.1 coordinate 4,416, forward strand.
GTTCCCCGAGGCGACCATGGTCCGCTTCGGATCGGACCTTCGGGCGGCGGCCGAGCCGCTGGACGGGCCGTTCTGCACCGCGGTGGGTTCGGCGTGCGCGGAGGCGGGCGTGGCCGCCGTGGCCGGCGTGTTCGAGCCGTCGGCGGATGGCCGGGTCTACAACACGGCGGTCGCATACTCGGCGGGCGGGGCGCTGGCAGCTTCCTACCGAAAGCTGCACCTGTTCGACGCGCTCGGGCAGCGCGAGTCTGACCTGGTGGCGCCCGGGTCCGCTCCGGTGGTCGCGGACCTGGCGGGAGCGCGCGTCGGGCTGCAGGTCTGCTACGACATCCGGTTTCCCGAACTCACGCGGGCGCTGGCGGTAGGCGGCGCCCGGCTGGTGACGGTCAGCGCCGCGTGGCAGGCGGGACTGTTCAAGGAAGAGCACTGGGTAACGCTGCTGCGCGCACGGGCGATCGAGAACACCGTGTGGATCGCGGCGGCCGGGCAGGTGCCGGATCCGGAGGCGAAGCCCACCCGCGCGCCGACCGGCGTGGGCCGGTCGATGCTCGTTGATCCGCTGGGCGTCGTCCGTTACGACATGGGCCCGTCGGCCTGGGTGTCGGTGGTGGACGCGGATCTGGCGCTGGTGGACTCGGTCCGCGCGACGCTGCCGTCACTGGCCAACCGCCGCGAGGACGTCTTCGGCACCGGCTAGCCGGGGAGGATCCCGGCAGCGGAGGGCGGTGGGTCAGGTGCGGGGGTCCGGTGGGTCAGGTGCGGGCCGGGGACTGCCAGAGGGTGGGGTTCGTGCCAGCGGCCGTCGCGGTGAAGCCGATGCCGGTCAGCGTCGCGCCGACACCGGTCAACGCGGTGATCGCCTGCGTCCCCGCGCCTGCCAGGCCGACTCCGCGCGGCGTGGCGAGCATCCAGCCGGCAGCGGACCCCGCGCGGGAGGCCGACCGGGGCTGATCGGCCGCCGACGCGTTATCTGGCAGCAGCCACAGGACGACGTCCTTGTCGCCGCGCGGGCCGTACGTTCCGATCGCGGTGAACCCGCTGGTCGCCGCGGTGAGCGCGGTGACCAGCGCGGCGCCACCCCGAGGCTCCGGGAGCAGCGTCTGCGACCATGACGCGCCACCGTTCGCCGACACGGCGGCGAACGGCTCCCGCGCCCCGGCAGGGGTCGTCGCGGTGCCCGCCGCCACCACGGTGTTCCCGTTCGCGGCCACATACCGCAGCGTGGCACTCGCGGCGTCGCCTGGCAGCGGGAGCGCCACCGCCGACCAGGTGTGCCCGTTCGCGGACAGCCACGCCGCCGGCCTTGCCCCAGCCGACCCCACCGCCGCGAACCCGTTCGCCGTCGCGGTGACGGCGTTCATCTGGCGGGCTCCGCTACCATCGAGCGCTCCCGCACGCGCGCCGGCCGCCCGCCGCCAGCCGGTCAGCCCGGAGGCGTACCACGCGGCGGCGGTCGTCCGGCCGCCGGAAACCTGCCTGCCGACGATCACGTACCCGGCCGGACCCGCCGCGACCGCCGACGTGACCAGCCCGGGGCCGGTGAACGCGGCCTCCCCGTCCGTGGCGGTCCACGCCTTCCCGCTAGGCGATCCGACGACGACCGGCGGAGCCGCTGACGTGACCGGTGCGGTCGTTGCCGTGGCTGGCGAGGTCGCTGCCGTGGTCGTGGTCCCGCCGCCGACGGCCAGCCACCCCGCGGCGCCGTGCGCCACGCCGGTCAACTGGTTCTTCCCCGCCCGCCTCAACGCCGTCGGCGTCGTCCCCGCCGCTCGCGCCCAGGTCGAGCCGCCGTTCACGGACCTCCACAACGCGGGGACCCCGGCGGCCATCCCCGCCGCCATTTCGGTCACGCCTGACGCGGCGATCGCATCGACCGTCACCCCCGTGCCCGTGAAGTCCGCCGCCGCGTCGCGGGCCGGCGGGAAGCCGGCCGACAGACCCGACGGCGCGGAGCCGCCGCTCCCGCTGTTCGCGCCCACCACTATTACGAGGGCGATGCCGACCACGATCGCGGCCACGAGCGGGAGTACCAGGCCGGTCACCCAGTTCCGGGCGCGCATCGCGGCCAGCAGGGACGCCGCGGCGCGGCGAGCCATGGTGGGCGGGGGTTCCGCTCCCCTGGCGGACCGGGCGGACTGGGCGGATCGGGCCTTTAGCCGGCGGATGGTTTCCGCGTCACGCTCGCCGTCCAGCGCGTGAGCGGCCCGGCGGCGCGCGGGCGGTCGTTCCCGCAAGCCGGGCTGCTCCCTTCGGCCGGGAGGCTCCCTCCGACCCGGCTGCCCTCTTCGGCTGGGGGGCTCCTTCCGGTTGAAGGGTTCCCTATAGCCGGGGGATTCCCTATAGCCGGGGGGCTCTCCATGACCGGGTGGCGGCCCGCCGGCCTGGCGCATCGGACCGGATATCTGGCGCATCGGACCGGATATGTCGCGTACCGCCTGGAGTTGCCATGGCGTCAATCTCGACTGGCCCGCCGGACCCAGGGGGTCCTGGTAGGGCTTGGGTTCCGGACCCTGCCGGGATTGCCTGGCTTGCCCGGGGGGCTTCCGGGGCGCTGGCCGCTGCGTCCGGTGCCATGTTCCGGGGATCGTGCCGCGCGGACCCGCGAACTCGGCCGGCGGCGGGACGGGCGCCATCGGACCGCTCGACGAAACGGTCGGCGTGAAGCGGAGGGGGAACTCTCCCACGTCACGAGCGAACCCGCCGCTGTCACGAGGCGCGCGGAACCCGCCACTGTCGTGGGAACCTGGACCGGCGACGGGGCCAGTGGCGGGGCCAGCGCCGCGGGCGCTGGGAAAGGCTCCGGAATCGCGGAGGGGCCGCGAGCCGCCGACTCCGGGCCGCGGCGTGTCAAACTCGTAGCCGGGGATTTCACCAGGCAGCGGCTCCCGACCTCGCTGGTTCGGGTGGTTCGGCCAGTTCCGCGACGTCGGCCAGTTCCGCGACGAAGGCCGTCCGCGCATGACACGGGGATATCCGGAGTTCCCTCCCCGGCGATCGCCGTCCCTGCCCCTGCCGTTCACAATCGTTATCTACCTGTGCATCCGCTAGACGCGGGCATGAGGCATGCCACGCGCATGGCCATTCCTCCGCCCGGACCTCGCCGGACCCGGCTCGCCGGACCCGGTTCACTAGGCTCGGCTGCCCGGCTCGACTGCTGACTCGACCAATGTCCAACGAAACCGATCGTACCTGGCAGAAGCCCGGTAGAACCGGCGAATACGCCGATGACGCTGAACCCGCCGATACTCCCAGCCCACGGCCGGCCGGCCGGTTCCCGCGGCCCGGCCAGCCGGTTCCCGCCCCCTTGCCGCGCCGTTCCGCCCCGTTCCAGCGGCCGTTTCCCGCCCCGGATCCAGGGGTGAATCCCAGGATCCGTGACTGACCCCACACGTCGCCACCAGCCACACCCGGTCCTTTGACGCACCCTCAAAGGAGGCGAAGGGTAACCTGTACAGGGGAGTCAATGTTCACATTCAATCTTTCGGAAGAAGGCGATGTCCGCCGTGTCTTCTGAGTCGCCGCATGCCGCCGCGAACCTCAGCGAGCCCTCAGAAAGCCCGTCGATCACGGGAAGCTCCGCGTCCGCTCAGCAGCCCGCACCACCAGGGACGGGCGAGGAGACGGGTCTCTCAGGGCCGGGCAGGGCCGACTTCGGCGCCAACGAGTGGATGGTCGATGAGCTGTACCAGCGCTACCTCGACGACCCCGGATCCGTCGATCGGGCCTGGTGGAGCTTCTTCTCCGACTACCAGCCCTCACGCGGGAACGGCGCCGGCCCCCGTCCGGCCGCGGCCGACGGCGGCCCCGCCGAGACACTAACCGCGCCAGATCCAGCCGCCCGCGCCGACGGCGTGACCAGGCAAGGCGGTACAGCGCAGGACGGTACAGCGCAGGACGGTACAGCCCAGGACGGTACGGCTGGGCAGGCCTCTCCCACGGCCGGCACGCCAGCGGCTGGCACGCCTGCGAAGACCGCGGGAAGCACCCCCGCCAAGGCGACGCCGCCAGATGGCGCGGACCGCGTCAAGCTCCGCGGCGCCGCCGCCCGCACCGCGCAGAACATGGCCGCCAGCCTCGAGATCCCGACCGCCACGAGCGTGCGCGCCGTGCCAGCCAAGCTGATGATCGACAACCGCATCGTCATCAACAACCATCTGCAGCGCGGCAAGGGCGGAAAGGTCTCCTTCACGCACCTGATCGGCTTCGCCGTCGTCCAGGCGGCCAAGAAGGTGCCGGAAATGAACCACTCGTACGCCGAGGAGGGTGGCAAGCCGTTCCTGGTTACACCGGGGCACGTCAACCTCGGCCTCGCCATCGACCTCAAGGGGAAGGACGGCGCGCGCCAGCTCCTAGTGCCGAACATCAAGGGCGCCGAGGACATGGACTTCCGCCAGTTCTGGACCGCTTACGAGGACGTGATCCGGAAGGCCCGCACCGGCAAGCTCCAGGTGAGCGACTTCCAGGGCACCACGATCAGCCTCACCAACCCGGGCACCATCGGCACCGAGCACTCCGTGCCGCGCCTCATGTCCGGCCAGGGTTGCATCGTCGGCGTCGGCGCCATGGAGTACCCCGCCGCCTACCAGGGCTCGAGCGAGGAGACCATGGCCAGGCTGGCCATCAGCAAGACGGTCACGCTCACCTCGACCTATGACCACCGGATCATCCAGGGCGCGCAGTCCGGCGACTTCCTCAAGGTCGTCCACCAGCTGCTGCTGGGCGAGGATGGCTTCTACGACGAGATCTTCGATAGCCTGCGCATCCCGTACGAGCCGGTCCGCTGGGTCACGGACTTCCCCTACGGCCACGAGGACGACGTCACGCGGTCCGCTCGGGTCCAGGAGCTCATCCACGCCTACCGGGTCCGCGGTCACCTGATGGCCGACACGAACCCGCTGGAGACCACGCAGCGCAAGCATCCGGACCTTGACGTCAACGAGCACGGCCTGACGCTGTGGGACCTGGAGCGCGAGTTCGCCACCGGCGGCTTCGGCGGAAGGCCGAGGATGAAGCTCCGCGACATCCTCGGCGTGCTGCGCGACTCCTACTGCCGCTCCATCGGCGTCGAGTACATGCACATCCAGGATCCCGAGGAGCGGCGATGGATCCAGGCTCAGATCGAGGTTCCGCCGGTCCGCGCGACCCACGACGAGCAGATCCGGATCCTTGGCAAGCTGAACGTGGCCGAGGCGTTCGAGACCTTCCTGCAGACGAAGTTCGTCGGCCAGAAGCGGTTTTCCCTTGAGGGCGGCGAGGCGCTGATTCCGCTGCTCGACGAGGTGATCAGCGCCGCCGCGGAGGACAACCTGGACGAGGCCGTGATCGGCATGGCCCACCGCGGCCGGCTGAACGTCCTGGCCAATATCGTCGGCAAGTCCTATGGGCAGATCTTCAAGGAGTTCGAGGGCAACCTCGACCCCAAGTCGATCCAGGGCTCCGGTGACGTGAAGTACCACCTGGGCGCGGAGGGCACGTTCACCGCCCCTACCGGCAAGACGATCCACACCAGCCTGGTCGCGAACCCGAGCCACCTGGAGTGCGTCAACCCGGTCACCGAGGGCGTGGTCCGCGCCAAGCAGGACGTCCTGGACAAGAGCGAGGGCGGCTTCACCGTCCTGCCCGTCCTCGTCCACGGCGACGCGGCCTTCGCCGGCCAGGGGGTCGTGGCCGAGACGCTGAACCTGTCCCAGCTGCGCGGCTACCGCACCGGCGGCACTGTGCACATCGTCGTGAACAACCAGGTCGGCTTCACGACCTCTCCGCAGTACAGCAGGTCGAGCGTGTACGCCACCGATGTGGCGCGGATGATCCAGGCGCCGATCTTCCACGTGAACGGCGATGACCCGGAGGCGGTCGCCCGGGTCGGCAAGCTCGCGTTCGCCTACCGGCAGACGTTCCGCAAGGACGTTGTGATCGACATGATCTGCTACCGGCGCCGTGGCCACAACGAGGCGGACAACCCGTCCTTCACCCAGCCGGTGATGTACGACCTGATCGAGGCCCGGCGGAGCACCCGCAAGCTGTACACCGAGTCGCTGATCGCCCGCGGCGACATCACGATGGAGGAGGCCGAGGCCGCCCTGCGCGACTACCAGCAGCAGCTGGAGCGCGCGTTCACCGAGACCCGCGAGGCGAACGAGCTGCCACCGCAGCCGGGCACCGTGGCGATCCCCGAGCCGGAGGAGCGTCCGGTCAACCACACGACCGTGCCCACCGCGATCAGCCAGGAGTCGGTGAAGCAGATCATCGATACGCAGCTGGACCTGCCGGACGGCTTCACCGTTCACCCACGTCTGAAGCCTCAGCTAGAGCGGCGCGCGGCGAGCATCACGGACGGAACGATCGACTGGGCCACCGGTGAGCTGCTCGCGTTCGGCTCCCTGCTGGCCGACGGGCATCCGGTACGGCTGGTCGGGCAGGACACTCGCCGCGGCACGTTCGGCCAGCGGCACGCGGTGCTCGTCGACCGGCACACCGGTGCCGAGCACACGCCGCTGAAGACACTGGACAACGGCCTGGCTCGGTTCTTCGTCTACGACTCGCTGCTGTCGGAATTCGCGGCGATGGGCTTCGAGTACGGCTACTCGGTCGCCCGGCCCGAAGCGCTGGTGCTGTGGGAGGCCCAGTTCGGCGACTTCATGAACGGCGCGCAGACGATCATCGACGAGTTCATCAGTTCCGGTGAGCAGAAGTGGGGCCAGAAGTCCAGCGTCGTGCTGCTCCTGCCGCACGGCTACGAGGGCCAGGGACCGGACCATTCCAGCGCCCGGGTCGAGCGGTTCCTGTCGCTGTGCGCCCAGGACAACATGACGGTGGCCATCCCGAGCACCCCCGCGAACTACTTCCACCTGCTGCGCTGGCAGGCCCTCTCCGGCCGGGGCAAGCCGCTGGTCGTGTTCACTCCCAAGTCGCTGCTGCGCAGCAAGGCCGCCACGTCCGAGGTCGCGGACTTCACCGCTGGCTCTTTCAGGCCGCTAATCGGCGAGCCCGCGGAGTTTAACGCCTCCGCGGTGAAGCGGGTTGTCCTGTGCACCGGCAAGGTGTACTACGACCTGCTCGAACGGCGGAAGAAGGCGAAGAACAACACCGCGGCCATCGTTCGGGTGGAGCGGCTTTACCCGATCCCGCTCGAGGAACTGCGGGCCGAGTTGTCGCGCTACCCCGCGGACGCCGAGCTGGTGTGGGTGCAGGAGGAACCGTCCAACCAGGGTGCCTGGCCACGGATGGCGCTGCACCTGCCGGAACTGCTCGGCCGCCCGCTGTCGGTGGCGGCGCTGCCCGCCAGCTCGGCACCCGCACCGGGCTCGGCCAAGATTCACGCCGCCACGCACCGCGAGATCGTGGAAACGGCCATCCCAGCGGAGGGCTAGCGATGTACTTTACCGACGCCGGCATCGAGGAACTCGACGACCAGCGCGGCGACGAGCAGGTCAGCATGGCCTGGCTCGCCGAGCGCCTGCGGGATTTCGTGGACCTCAACCCGGAGTTCGAGACCGCGGTAGACAGGCTCGCGTCCTGGCTCGCCCGGCTGGACCCCGACGCCGCCGACGACGAGTAAACCCCTTCATATACCTAACGGATCAAGCCGCCTCCCGCCGCGTCATCCGCCTCTCCCCGGTGGTTGACGCGGCGGGCGGGGCGTTCACGAACCGCCACGAGCCGATGTGGCCGCTCAGTTCCCCCCGTCATCCGTGCCGGAGGCGCTTTCCGGGTCAGCCTCCGCGTCACTCGCGTGTTCCGCGCTAGGGGCGTCCTGCTGACGCTCGGGTCCACTGGTGTCAGCGGGCTCTCCGGCATGGCCGAATACCTCGGACTTGACGCGTTCCATGGTCTCCTGGAGGATATCGCGCAGCGTGACGACCACGTCTCCGCCGAGGGACTCGGACTCCCACGCCACCTTCCGCATGTCGGCCGCGAAATCCCTGGCCAGGTGCTCCAGGTCCCGGAACGCGGCCATGTCGCGCGGACCCGCCCAACCCTTGCGGCCGGGCCAATCGCCCCAGCGCCGCCAGTCCCAGCCAAGCCAGGAACCCCATTCGCCCCAATCGTGCTCGCCGCGACCGCGGTCGCTGCTTTCCCCACGGCCACCCGCACCGCCGCCATCATGGTCCCTGCCCCCGGGACTCTCACCACTGCCTGGGCGATCGCTACCTGGACGGCCGCTGCCAGGGCTGTCATGGCCGGACCCGGGTTCGGCGTGATCTCCGGGGCCGGGCTCCCCCTCGCGGGTGCCTACGCCCTCGCGGGTGCCCTGCGCCCAGGGGTCGCGCTCGCCGGACGCCTGCTCGTAGATGGCGCGGAACCGGTTGAGTGCGTCGTCGCGCAGGCTGGCGGCCCCTTCCTTGATCCGCTGCGCGTGCCGCATCGCGTCCTCGCGTGCCGCACGGGCCTGCTCCCCAGCCTGTCGTGCCTGCTCGCGAGCTTGCTCACGGGCCTGCCGTGCGTCCTGTTTGGCCTGGCCACCCGCCGCGCGGGCCTGCTCCCGCGTCGCGCGGGCCTGCTCCCGCGCCGTGTCCCTGGCCCGCTTGGCCTGCTCCCGGCCCTCATCGCGTTGCTCCTGCTCGCCGCGGCGCATCTCCCGGGCCGCCCAGGTCAGCTCCTCGCGCAGGGTCCGTACCGTCTCCCGGACGTCCTCCCGGACCTCGCGGACGATGTCGTTGACCGACGCGGACAACTCCGCCTCCAGCTCGTCCAGTTCCGCACTGCGCTTGCGGAGCTCCTCGCGGCCGGCCTCCGTGATCCGGTAGACCTTGCGCCCGTTCTCTTCGTCGTGAGTGACCAGGCCCTCTTCCTCGAGCCGGGCTAGCCGAGGGTAGATCGTGCCTGGCGACGGCGCGTATATACCCATGAACCGGTCGCGCAGCAGCCGGATGACCTCATAGCCGTGCCTCGGCTCCTCGTCCAGCAGGCGAAGCAGGTACAGCCGGAGCCGTCCGTGACGGAATACCGGGCTCATCGGGTCTCGCTCTCCGTTCCAGCCTGCGCGAGCGGGGGCTCCGCACGCGGAGACGCGCGGCGATCGGAACGCCGCAGCAGGGTAATCGCTCCGGACACGGTGTTCACCGCGACCTGTCCGGTACCGGCGCCCACGTTACCGCTCACGATCCGCGCCCCGGGCGCCTTCTTCGGTTGAAGAGAATCGAATTCACTTCGGATCTTGCCGCTCAGCGAGGCAAGCCGGACCTCGGCATCGGTGTCGAAGGGCATCCGCAGCGTCACCTCGCCGGACACGGTGCTGACCTGGACGCTGCCCGCCGAGTCCAGCGCGATATCCGCAGTTACCTGGCCGTTCACGCTCTCCGCTGCCAGCGACCCGATCGCGCAGTCGGCCAGCGCGAGCGAGCCGGACACCGATGCGAAGCTGACCGTGCCGTCCAGGTCACGCGCCAGCAGTTCCCCGGAGACCGTGTTCGCCAGGACGTCGCCAGCCAGCCCGTCCAGCGTGACGTCGCCGGACACGCCCTTCACCGACGCTCCTGCGGTCAGCCCGGATACCAGCGCGGACGCGCTCACCACGCCCAACTGGATCGGGCAGCCCGCTGGCACGGTGATCGTCACCGCGGCCCTGTCGCTCAATGGCCGCAGGAAGTCCAGCAGCCGTTCCCAGGTCAGCGCCTCGTAGCTGACCATTAGCCTGCCGCCGGAATGCTCCACCCTCAGTGGGCGGCCCTTGATCTCGCTCACCGTGAGCGAGGGCCTGTCGCCGGTGGCGAGGACCGCTACCGTGCCGCCGATAAGCCGCACATTCAGCTCGGTCACGTCGTCGAAATCCATGTTCACCGGAGTTCCAACGGTCCAGCTGGGCATGACGACGATCCTTCCCGGCGGCAACAACACCTACCCTAGCAAGTTATATCGCGTCCAGAAAAAGTCAAGATGTATCTCGTTTCTCAAGGCAACGGTGCGACCCTGGGATGGACGATGGCGAGAGCGCGCCGACGCCGGGGGTATGCGGGGGCCAGGCCGGAGATCCGTTCCGGCCGCCAGCCCGGCATCATGCGGGCCGGGAGGGTATGCGGGCCAGGGGCGAGGTGCATGCCCGGTTCTGTGGTGGTATGCCCGGGGCGCGGGGGCGTGCCGGGCGGGCTGTGCCGGGGCGAAAGGACTTCGCGTGGAGGATATGTGAGCGCGGGGACTCGTCGTTTATTTATTTGCGTGTTTCGGGCGTGTCGCGGGTGGTCCGGTTTGCGGGTGTCCTGAACCTTTCCGGCATGGTGTATCGGTTTTCGGGGATGGCGAGGGGGATTCCGGC
>JAFMRC010000320.1 GCA_017354375.1 Nocardiopsaceae bacterium
TCACCTCGAACTTCGCCGCGAGCGCCGCCTCGTCGATATCGCTGATCGCCATTAACCCATCCTGGCACGGAAGTCACGCACCAAACCGGACAAGCGCAAATAAATAAACGACGAGTCCCCGTGCTCACATATCCTCCACGGGAAGCCCTTCCGCCCCGGGCACGGCCCGCCCCGAACACTCCCACGCCACGGGCATATCCCCGCAGAACCGGGCATGCACCCCACCCCCAGCCCCGCATACCCCCGGCACCAGTGCCCCGCGGTTGGTGCAGTGGGCGCCGACGGCACGCTGCGCGGCTGCGGCAGCCGGGTGTTGGAGTTTATTTCGAAGGAATGGGGGTGGGCGCGGCTGCGGGTGTCATGACTTCCAGGGGTTCGGCTCGCCGGGAAAGATCTGGGCCACCAGCCTGGCCGCCGAGACTCCTGGCCCGCAGACCGCCTTCGGCAGGGTGTCGTGGTCGGTAGCCCACGCGGCCCAGCCAGATAGCTCCTTGCCGCGGACGACAACGACATCGTTGCCTGACCACCAGTCATCGAACGAGGCGAGGCGGGAGTTGGCGGCGTGGCTGCCGGACAGCGGGAGGATCTTGCCGTCCCGGAGAAAGGGCTGGTACAGATGGGTGGGCGGCTTGATCACGCCCTGGTTCATACCGCACTGCATCACTAGCGCCCTGCTTTGGCCGTAAGGGTGGGCAAGAGGGTCGCTGTGGCGGGGAGCCGGGGTTTTACCCGAACATCCGGCGGCGAGGAACGCGGCTGCGACAGCCGCGACCGCAATCACTGCGCGTCTCATCAGTTCCGTCCCGAAATATATAGATAGAAACCTAAATAATCGTAATTCGGTCGGATGATACTCATGAGTACACGGGTGATGCAGGTGATTAGTTTGTTGCGGTGGCCCGATGGCGGGGGCGTATCGTTCGGGGTATGGCGAGCCCGAGGCAGGTCATCGAGGTGGCCGGGCGCGAGGTGGCCGTGTCCAACCCGGACAAGGTGTACTTTCCGCGCACCGGGCATACCAAGCTGGACCTGGTTCGCTACTATCTGGCGGTCGCCGACGGGGCGTTGCGCGGGGCGGGCGGGCGGCCGATGGCGCTCAAGCGGTTCGTCAACGGGGCCGAGGCCGAGCCGTTCTTCCAGAAGCGGGCGCCGGCGAGCCGGCCGGACTGGATCGAGACCGCGCGGCTGAGCTTCCCGTCCGGGCGGGTCGCGGACGAGGTCGTGCTGCGGGACGCGGCGGGGCTGGCCTGGGTCGCCAACCTGGGCTGCATCGACCTTAACCCGCACCCGGTGCGCACCGGTGACCTGGATCACCCCGACGAGCTGCGCGTGGATCTTGACCCGGTGCCCGGCGTGAGCTGGGAGCAGATCCTGGAAGTGGCGCAGGCGGCCCGATCCGTTCTGGATGATTATGGTCTTACGGGGTGGCCGAAAACCTCCGGATCGCGGGGTATGCACGTCTATGCCCGGATCGAGCCCCGGTGGTCGTTCACCGACGTGCGGCGGGCCGCGGTCGCGGTGGCGCGGGAGGTCGAGCGGCGGGTGCCGTCGCTGGCCACGTCGAAGTGGTGGAAGGAAGAGCGGCACGGGGTCTTCGTCGATTACAACCAGAACGCCAAGGACCGGACCGTCGCCTCGGCCTACTCGGTGCGGCCGCTGCCGGACGCGCGGGTGTCGACGCCGCTGTCGTGGGACGAGGTGCCGGGCTGCGATCCGGCGGCGTTCACGATCGACACGGTCCCCTCGCGGTTCGCCTCGATCGGCGACCCCTGGGAGCCGATGGACGCCGCCGTCGGGTCGCTGGAGCCGCTGCTGGAGCTGGCGGCGCGGGACGAGGCGGCGGGGCTGCCGGACGCGCCGTGGCCGCCGCACTACGAGAAGCAGGAGGGCGAGCAGGCGCGGGTGCAGCCGTCCAAGCGGCGCCAGGGGAATCGCCAAGGGAATGCTGCCAAGGGCACCGGGCGGCGGCGGCCAGCCAAGCCGCTGATCGAGATCGCGCGGGCGGCGACGAAGGCCGAGGCCACCGACGGCCTGGAACGGTGGAAGGCCCGGCACGCCGACATATGGCCGCTGCTCGAGCCCGCCGACGTGCTGGTCGATGCGATGCGCGGGCGGAGTTCGGTCTGGTACCGGATCCGGCTCAACCTGGAGCACGTTCCTTCTGGGCAGCGCCCGCCAGCCGAACCCCTGGAAATCGACTATGACCCCTGGGGGCGCTCGGCCTTACCTGGAGAGGGCTTACCCAGGGAAGGCTTGTCCAGGGGCTTGCCCGGGGTGCTGCTGCCGGTGAAGTCGGCAAGGCTCGCGATTCGGGCCAGGACGGACTCGTCCGGGGCATCGGCCAGGGCCGAATCGTCCGGAGGGGACGGGAGCATCGCGGAGGCGGTGGCGGACGGGAGGCCGACCGGGCCGGGGCGAAGCCGCAACAGGCGGCCGGCCAGGGGCTGGGCGGCACGGGCCTCCTCGGACAGGCCGATGCTGGCCGTGGTCACGTACAGCTCGGACAGGTCGGGACCGCCGAACGCGCAGCTCGTCGGCCGGGCGACGGGAACCGGCAGCATCACGTCCGGTTTCGCGGCGGGGGTGAACCGGCGGAGCGCCGCGCCGCCCCACATCGCCACCCAGACACAGCCGTCGGCATCGACGGTGAGGCCGTCCGGAGTTCCGTCCGCGTAGCGCAGGTCGGCGAACAGGCGCCGGCCAGACACCTCACCGGTCGCCGGGTCGTAGTCGAACACGTCGATCTTGCGGGACGGCGAGTCAACGTAGTACATGAGCGACCCCTCCGGGTTCCAGCCGAGCCCGTTGGAGATCGTTACCTTCCGCACGACCGGGGTCAGCACGCTGCCGTCCAGCCGGTACAGCTCGCCGAGCGGCTCGGTTTCGCCGGTGTGCATGGAGCCGATCCAGACCCGGCCCGCCGGATCGACCGCCCCGTCGTTGAACCGGACGCCGTCGGCGGGCGGCACCTCCGCGACCACGCGGGACGGGCGCGGCTCGCCGTCCTCGCCGTCCTTAGCGTCCTCGGCGTCGAAGCGCAACGTCAGCTCGCGGCGCCCGGCGACCAGGATCCCGCCGCCAGCCACCGGGAACGCCGCGGACACCGTATTTCCCTGACCGTGTTCTCCTGGCCGGCCTTCCGGTTCCACCTTGATCGATTCGGTCACGCCGGACGCCACGTCCGTGCGGTGCACCTGTCCCTCGGGAATATCGACCCAGAGCAGGCGGTCCTCATCGGGAACCCAGTACGGCCCCTCGCCGAGGGCCGCCGTCACGTCGCCGACCGGCTCGGCTTCGACCTTGCCACGAATTTCCATCTGGCAGCCTGATCCTTCGTCGTCTACCCGCCTTCGGGCACTGCCGACTGTAGTACCTACCCGTGATACCATCTCCGCACGCCCGGTTGGGCCGGTAACCGGAATGGGCGACTTAAGTCCTTACCATGGATCCTGAGCCCCGCGGAGTGACGGGGCTCGGGAGGGAGAACTTGCCCATGCCCGGCGTTCTAGATGCTACGTCCCGTAACGACGCGCTTCGCAAGATGGCCAACGGGCCTCTCGACATCCTGGTGGTAGGCGGTGGCATCACTGGCGCCGGCGCGGCGCTCGACGCGGCCTCGCGCGGGCTGCGAGTCGGGCTCGTCGAGTCCCGTGACCTGGCGGCAGGCACGTCCAGCAGGTCGAGCAAGCTGATCCACGGCGGCCTGCGCTACCTTGAGCAGCGAGACTTCAAGCTGGTCAGGGAGGCGCTGCGGGAACGCGACCTGCTGGTCAGCAAGCTGGCACCGCACCTGGTGCGACCGCTGCCGTTCCTGTACCCGCTGTACAAGAAGGTAGTGGAGCGGCCGTACGTTGGCGCGGGGCTCGTGCTGTACGACGCGATGGAGGGGACGAAGCGGCCGGTGCCACACCACCGGCACCTGACCGCGCGGGGCGCGCTCGGCCGGGCGCCCGCACTGCGACCGGAGCGGCTGGCCGGCGCGATGGTCTACTACGACGCCCAGGTGGATGACGCGCGGCACACGCTCACCGTCGCCCGCACCGCCGCGGCTCACGAGGCGATCATCGTCACGCGCGCCAGTGCCACCGAACTGCTGCGCTCGGCGGACGGCACCCGGGTCACCGGAGCGCGCGTCCGGGATGAGGAAACGGGCCGCACCCTCGACGTGGCCGCCCGCGCGGTCGTTGTCTGCGCGGGAGTGTGGACGGACCCGGTACACGAGGCCGGCGGCGTGCGGGCCGGGTACCAGGTGCGGATGTCGAAGGGCGTGCACCTGGTCATGCCGCGTTCGGCGATCGACGCCTCGACCGGGATGATCATCCGAACGGAGAAGAGCGTGCTGTTCTTCATCCCGTGGGGCGACGACCGGTGGATCGTGGGCACCACCGACACGGACTGGACTGGTGACCGGGCCGAGCCCGCGGCGACGGGCGAGGACGTCGACTACATCCTCGCGCAGGCCAACCGGGTGCTGGAAAAGCCGCTGACACGATCGGACGTGACCGGGGTCTACGCCGGCCTGCGTCCGCTCGTCGCGGCCGCGGAGGGAACCCCGACCACCAAGCTGTCCCGCGAGCACGTGGTTGACGCGCCGGTACCCGGACTGGTGTCGATCGCGGGCGGGAAGTTCACCACCTACCGGCTGATGGCGCGGGACGTGATCGACGCGGCGGTGGCCGGGTTCGAGGGCGAGCCGGTGCCGGAGTCCGTCACCGACCAGCTGCCACTGCTCGGGGCGGACGGGCTGCCCGCGGTACGCGCGTCGGCGCGGCGGATCGCGGAGGACTACGACGTGCCCACCGACGCGGTCGAGCACCTGATCACCCGGTACGGCTCCCTCGTCACCGAGGTACTCGGCCACATCCGGCGCGACCGGTCTCTCTCCGGGCGGCTGGCGGACGGCTATCCGTACCTGCGCGCCGAGGTCGCCTACGCGGTCAGCCACGAGGGCGCGCTGCACGTCGAGGACGTGCTAGCCCGCCGGGTCCGGCTGCTCATCGAGTCGCCGGACGCCGGCGTGTCGGCGGCACCGGAAGTAGGAGCCATCATGGGCAGCCTGCTTGGCTGGGGCCGTCGCCGACGCGCGGCGGAAGTACGGCGCTACGTCGAGTTCGCCGAGACGAGCGCGGAGGCACTGCGGTCCCCCGCCGGGCTTCCGCCCGCGCCCGCCGCGGGCAAGCTCGCGGTTCCCGCGTGATATTCCGCGTTATGGCGACCGCGTTATTGCGGGCACAGGGCGTTCAGCCCCAGCAGCAGCAGGTTGACCTGAGCGGCGCAACCCGACGGCACCGACGCTGCCGGTGGCGAGGTCGGCGGGGCGGACTGCGGTGACGCGCTTGGAGGCTGCGACCCACCCGGAGGCTGCGACCCGGCCGGGTTAGCGGACGGCTGGGCCGGGTACTGCACGGGCAGTGTCGACGTGGCCTGCGGCGACGCGCTGCCGGACGGGGGCTGCGACGGCCCCAGCGAGGCCTGCGCGGTCGGCTGGCCTGGCTGCGCCTGCGTCGGCTGGGGTTGCGTCGGCTGAGCCTGGGCTGTCGGCTGAGCCTGCACCGACTGGGGCTGAGACTGAAACTGCAGTGGGAACTGCGTCACCTGCGCCGACGACGCGGCCGTCGGCGGCTGAACCGGCGGCGGCTGCTGGTTCGGCGGCGGCTGGCTCGTAGGCGCCTCCGCCGATGTCGGCTGGGCAGAAGGGGGCTGGGAAGTAGGGTGCTGGGCCGACGGCCCAGCGGCGGACTGGCCCGACGACGGCTGGCCCGACGACGGCTGGCCCGACGACGGCTGGCCCGACGACGGCTTCACCGAAGAAGGCGGTCCCGATGACGGCTGGGACGGCTGGGACTGGCCGGGCGAGGACGGTCCCGACGGCGACTGGGCCGAGGACGATCGCCCGGGCGGGTACCCGCCCGGGCGATCATGAGCCGAGGGCGGCTGGGACGGCGCGGAACTGGCCGGGGCACTCCCGCCCGGACGGGACTGCCCGGGTCCCCCAGCAGGGAGCGTCGTCCCAAGGGAGGACACCGTACCGGACCCGTGACGCTGATAGCCGGACCGCGGGTAATCCGCCGACGACCATGTCGTAGCGGGCGTCGTCGCTGGCGTCGTCGCCGCCGGCGATGACGGGTACCGAGATCGACGCGAGCCGACCCGCCCGGCAGCCCTCGGCTGTAGCCGCCGGGCCTGCGGCTCGGCACCGGGC
>JAFMRC010000104.1 GCA_017354375.1 Nocardiopsaceae bacterium
GTCGCGCAGCAGACGGGCGGCGGTCTCCGGGTCGCCGTCGGCGAGCGACCGCGCGCCGTCACGGGCCGTCGCCTCGAACGCGGCCGTGTCGATGTCCCGCGAGCGGGCCGCGAGCCGGTACCCGGCCGGGGACGACTCGATCGCACCGGAACCCAGGGCGGAGCGGAGGCGGGAGACGAGCGACTGCAGGGCGCCCCGGGCGTCGGCGGGGGGACCGGAGGCCCGGCCCCCCGGGCCGTCGTCGCCGCTTTCCCAGAGGCGGTCGATCAGCGTGGCCGCGGGGACGACCCGTCCCGCCTCCAGTGCGAGCAGGATGAGCAGTGCGCGCACGCGATGCCCGCCGACCCGCACCGGCCGACCGTCATCGTCGGTCACCTGCAGACTCCCCAGCAGCCCTATCCGCACCCCCCCAGGCTAGCCCGCCCCCCAGGCTAGCCCGCTCGATTGCGCGAACGAGCGTGCTATGACGCGCTCAATTGCGTGATTGAGCGCGCTAGGACGGGTGCTGGGACGGGCGGGCGGCGCGGGCGGCGGTCGACTCGCGGACTATCAGCTCGGTGGACAGCTCGATCCGGGTGGAGCGCAGCGGCGCGCCATCGACCAGCTCGCCGAGCATCTGGGCGGCGGTGCGGCCCATCTCGGCGAGCGGCTGGCGGATCGTGGTGAGCGGCGGCGAGGCCCATCGGGCGACGGGCAGCTCGTCGAAGCCGACGACGGACAGGTCCTCGGGCACCCGGAGACCGCGCTGGCGCGCGGCCTCGTAGACGCCGAACGCCTGCTGGTCGCTCCCGGCGAAGATCGCCGTTGGCCGGCCCGGCAGGTCGAGCAGCTCGCCTCCGCGGGCGAAGCCGCCCTCGTGGTGGAAGTCGCCGTGCCGCACCAGCCCGGGGTCGAACGAGACGCCCGCCCGTTCCAGCGCCGAGCGGTAGCCGTCGATCCGCGCCACGCTGCACAGGTAGTCGCCGGGTCCGGCGATCGCCCCGATGAGCCGGTGCCCCAGGGCGAGCAGGTGCTCGGTGGCGACCAGGCCGCCGGCCCAGTTGGTCGCCCCGACACTCGGGATGTCCGGCGGCGGGGGATTCACCGGGTCGATGACCACGAGCGGGATGCCGGCGCTTCTCAGCTGGCCGAGCTGGGCGCCGGTCAGCTCGGAGGTCACCAGGATGACGCCGTCGGTGTCGTGGCTGGCCAGCGCGCTGGTCCAGCTCGCCGGGCGGGCGTCCCCGTGCCGGACGGCGGACACCGCGACGCCCGTGGAATGGGTGGCGCCCCACTCCTCGACGCCGCGCAGTATCTCCACCGCCCACGGGCTGTCCAGTCCGTTGAACACCAGGTCGACCAGCCCCGAGCGGTGGTGCCGGCGCAGCGCGCCGCGGGAGTAGTTGTGCTCGTGCAGCAGGCGCTCGACGCGGGCCCTGGTGGCGGGCGCGACGTCGGGGCGCCCGTTGACGACCTTGGAAACCGTGGGCAGCGAGACTCCGGCCTCGGCCGCGATGGCCGCCAGCGTGGTGCGGCTGCGGCGCTCCTGGGGCAACGACGCCATCCTCTCCGAAACAGTTTCGACGTACCCATCGTAATGTACTCCTGCGTAGGAGTCATCCGTGCCGCATGGGGCGGGTTTCGTGATCGCCCGGGCGCGGGTTTCGCGGACTTCAGGGACCAGCGGGGTCGGATCAGGGAGCGCCCGGGGTCGGGTGAGGGGCGGATCGGCCGGGTAAGGATGTGGTCTGGAGGCTTGAGCCGGGCTTGCCGGACGATGTCCGGCAAGTGGTGGTTGACCGGTTATCTTGGGGAAACCTAGGATATGGGGAGCGCTCGAAATGTTTTCTAAAGGTTTCGCTACGTAGGGCGCTACGCAGGGGCGAAGCCGCCCCTGGCGACCGGGAGGAAACAATGCACAGGGTTAGTGCGCCACGAATCAGGGGCCGACGATGGCTGGCGGCGGGAGCGGCGGTCGCGACCGCGGTGGTCCTCGCCGCGTGCGGGTCCGCGGCCGGCGGCGGGAAGACCTCGGCCAGCGGCGGCGGCGCGAAGGGGAAGACGGTGACGATGTGGCTCGTCACCACGGGGCCGAGTCCCGCTAATACCGCCGTCGAGAACCTCGTGAAGTCCTTCGAGAAGAGCCACCCCGGTGACCACATCGACTACAACTTCGTCGAGAACCAGTCGTACAAGCAGAAGATCCAGCTCGCCATGGGCGCCGGCAACGCGCCGACGATCTTCTGGACCTGGGGCGGTGGCACCCTGCAGCAGTACATCAAGGCGGGCGACGTCGCCTCGCTCGGCCACCCGTCCTGGATGTCCGATTTCCTCCCGTCCTCGCTCGGAGCCGTGACCGACCAGGGGAAGCTCTACGGCATTCCGGTGGAGGGCACCCAGCCGGTCTACTTCTTCTACAACAAGCAGATCTTCAGCAAGTACCACCTGACGTTCCCGAAGACCTGGAACGAGCTGCTATCGACCGTCAAGACGCTCAAGTCCCACGGGGTCACCCCGATATCGCTGGCCGAGGGCGATCAGTGGCCGGGCCTGATGTACCTGGAGTACCTCACCGACCGGATCGGCGGCCCCTCGGTCGCCCAGGCTCTGCAGTCCAACAAGAAGGGCGCGTGGTCCAACCCGGCCGTCACCAAGGCGCTGAGCGACATCCAGCAGCTGGTGAGGGCCGGCGCGTTCCAGAGCGGCTACGACTCGCTGAAGTTCAGCGGCGGCGGCTCGGACGCGCTGGTCTACAGCGGCAAGGCGGCCATGCAGCTGATGGGCGACTGGGACATCTCCAGCATCCTCGGCTCCGACCCGTCGTTCGTGAAGGGCGGCAACCTCGGCATGGCGCCGTTCCCCACCGTCGCCGGCGGCACCGGTAACCCGGCCGACCTGGCCGGCAACACGGCCAGCTACGTGAGCATTTCGAGCAAGGCCACGGCCACCCAGAAGAAGATCGCCGAGGAGTTCTTCGCCGACGCGCTGACCTCTCCCAGCTACGCCAAGAGCGAGGTCGGGGCCGGCGAGGTGCCCGTCACCAAGGGCGCGTCGCCGATGTTCGCCGGCCAGTCGCTGGCGAGCTACGACAAGACGATCTACAACTCCGTGGAGCACGCCCCGAGCTTCCAGTACTCCTGGGACCAGGCGATGACTCCGCAGGTCGCGAACGTGATGCTGACCAACCTGGCGCAGGTCTTCGAGCTCTCCGAGACGCCGGCGAAGTTCGAGTCCCTGCTGAACAACCAGGCTGCTTCGGGATCGTGACGACTCAGGCCGCAGCGGAAGGCGCCTCGGCCTCGGGTGCCACTCCTGCCGCCGCTCCGCGTCCCCCGTGGCGGAGCGGCGGCAGGGGCTCAGGCCGTAGCAGCGGCCGGCTCGCCGACGTGCTGGGCGCCGGCCCGCCGATGCTGCTGTTCTGCCTGTTCATCGTCGTGCCGATGATCGCGGCGGTGTTGATGAGCTTCGTGAAGTGGAACGGCCTCGGCGCTCCGCGGTGGGCGGGCGGGGCGAACTGGGCGGAGTTCTTCAGCGACCCGGTCGCCCGGACGTCGGTCGAGGTCACCGTCAAGCTCGTGGTGCTCAGCTACGTGGTGCAGACGCCGATCTCGCTGGGGCTCGGCCTGTTCACCGCGGGCAGGCAGCGGTACAAGACCGTGTACGCCACGATCTTCGTGCTGCCGCTGCTGATGTCCACCGCGGGCATCGCGCTGCTGTGGGAATCGCTGCTCGACCCGAACTTCGGCGCGCTCACCGCGCTGTCGAAGTCCACGGGCCTGAGCTTCCTGAACCAGAACTGGCTCGGCGACCCGCACCTGACCCTGTACGTGGTGGTCGCGATCATCGCCTGGCAGTTCATCCCGTTCCACACGCTGCTGTACGCCGTCGGGCGCCGCCAGGTGCCGCAGGCGCTGTATGAGGCGGCGCTGCTGGACGGCGCCTCACCCTGGCAGATGCTCTGGCGGGTGACGCTGCCGCAGCTGCGGTACACGATCGTCACGTCCGGGATCTTGATGATCGTCGGGTCGCTGACCTACTTCGACATCATCTACATCATGACCGACGGCGGCCCCGGCTACACGACGCGGGTGCTGTCGCTCGACATGTACAACGTGGCGTTCCTGCAGGACCAATACGGGTACGCCAGCGTGCTCGCGGTCATCCTGAGCGTCGTGGGGATCGCGATCGCGATCGGTCTGGTCCGGTTCAGCGGGTTCGCCTCGATGGCGAGCCAGCAGGAGGGGGCGGCGTGAGACGGCGTTTCACGGTGGGCAAGGCGGTCGCGCTGGTCCTTGCGACCATCTGGCTGGTGATCGTGGCCGCGCCGCTGTACTACATGATCCTGGCCAGCCTCCGCACCCAGGGCACCTACCTAACATCCAGCCCGTGGATCCCGTCCGGCAGCCTGTCGACGAGTTCCTACGGCACGGTATTCGACGCCGGCCTCGGCAGGTACCTGCTGAACAGCGTCGTGCTGACCGCCGTGTGCGTCGTGCTCACGGTCACGATCTCGCTGGGCGCGGCGTACCGGATCGTGCGGCGCCGCTCCCGGGCGGTCAGCGCGTCGTTCACGGTCATGCTCTTCGGGCTGGCGATCCCGGTCCAGGCGATCATCGTGCCGATGTACGTGCTGATCTACAAGATGCACCTGTACGACACGCTGTTCGCGCTGATCCTGACGCTGAGCGCAGCGGCGGTCCCGGTGTCGGTGCTGATCATGGTGAGCTTCGTGCGGGACATCCCGCGTGAGCTGATCGGCGCGATGCTGGTGGACGGCGGCGGCGAGTGGACCGTGTTCCGGCGGCTCATCTGGCCGCTGTCCCGGCCGGTGCTCGCCACCCTGGCGATCTACGACGGGCTCAACGTGTGGAACAACTTCCTGCTGCCGCTGGTGCTGACCCAGTCCTCCAGCGTCGCGGTGCTGCCGCTCGGCCTTACCAAGCTGGAGGGCCTGTACTCGGTGAACGTGCCGGCCGTGATGGCGGGCGTGCTGCTATCGGTGCTGCCGCTGCTGGTCTTGTTCATCTTCATGCGCCGGCAGGTGATGAACAGCCTCGGCGGGATGATCGCGCGCTGAGCTTAACGGCCGGGGTGCGGGATGGTTAACGGCCGGGGTGCGGGAAGCCGGGCGCGGGAAAGGGAGTTGGGTGAGCATCACCCGGAAGGAGCGATCCGATGGCGGATAAGTACGTGCCGACGCGCGAGGACCGGTTCTCGTTCGGGATCTGGACCGTGGGCTGGCAGGGGACAGACGTGTTCGGCGGGCCGGTGCGGCCTCCGATGGCGGCGGACCGGGCGGTGCGGAAGCTGGCGGAGCTGGGCGCCTATGGCGTGAATTTTCATGACAACGACGTGTTCGACTTCGACGACGCCGCGACGGAGCGGGACGCGAAGATCACGGCGTTCAAGAAGGCCCTGGAGGAGACGGGCACGGTCGTGACCACCGCGACCACGAACCTGTTCGGGCACCCGATGTTCAAGGACGGGGCGTTCACGGCGAACGAGCGGGAAGTGCGCCGGTTCGCGCTGGCCAAGGTGATGCGGAACCTGGACCTGGCCGCCGAGCTGGGCGCGAGGACATACGTGTTCTGGGGCGGCCGGGAGGGCGCGGAGTCCGGCGCGGCAAAGGACGTCCGGGCCGCCCTGGACCGGTACGCCGAGGGCCTCAACACCCTGTCCCAGTACGTGCTCGACCAGGGGTACCAGATCCGGTTCGCGGTCGAGCCGAAGCCGAACGAGCCGCGCGGGGACATCCTGCTGCCCACGGTCGGGCACGCCCTGGCGTTCATTAACTCGCTGGAGCACCCGGAGATGGTCGGGGTCAACCCGGAGGTCGGCCACGAGGAGATGGCCGGGGTGAACTACGCGCACGGGATCGCCCAGGCCCTGTGGCACGGCAAGCTGTTCCACATCGACCTGAACGGGCAGCACGGCCCCCGCTACGATCAGGACCTGCGGTTCGGGGCGGGGAACGCGCGGGGGGCGTTCTGGGTGGTGGACACGCTGCTGGCCGGGGGCTACGACGGCCCGGTCCACTTCGACTTCAAGCCGCCGCGCACCGAGGACGACGACGGGGTGTGGGAGTCGGCGAAGGCGTGCATGACCAACTACCTGATCCTGCGCGACAAGGTCCGCGCGTTCCGCGCCGACCCCGAGGTCGTGGCGGCCCTGGCCGCGTCCCGGGCCGGGGAGCTCGCGCAACCCACGCTGGCCTCCGGCGAGACCTGGCGCGACGTGCGCGAGACGACGGTCGACGCGGACGCGCTAGGCGCCCGCGGCCTGGGCTACGAGCGCCTCGACCAGCTCGCCCTCGAGCACCTCTACGGCACCCGCTGATCCCTATCCTCCCGGATGAAAGTGCCGTTGCTACGGTTATAGGCGTATGAACGGCACTTTCATCTGCCCGCCACCCGCTGTGGGGCGCCGAAGGCGGCCAGTGCCAGGTCAGATTGGAAGGCGGAGTAGGCGGCCTTCGGCCGCAGGTTCACGTCGTAGAGGCACGCGTACCCCTCGCCCTTGAAGCTGCCGGGGACCCAGGAGTTCTCATCGGTGAAGCCCCAGACCGTGAACGAGATGCACTCCGGCACCGCGAGGGCGGCCTTGAGCATCTCCTGGTACTCGAAGGGCTGCGCGAACTGGGCCAGGCTGTCGGTCGGCACCTGATCGGCGGAGTTGTTGACGAACGTGCGCACGTCGGCCTCGGTGACCGCGACCTTCAGGCCCATGGCGGCGTAGGACTCTATGTCCTCGCGCATCTGCTCGGGGCTCCAGCCGTACTGGGTGTCCAGGTGCCCCTGGATGCCGATGCCGTCGATGTGGGCGTTCTTCTGCAGCGACTCCGCGAGGGCGGCGCAAGCGCGGAACTTGGCGTTGGTGCCGTCCTCGCCCGCGTTGTTGTAGTCGTTGTAGAACAGCAGGGCGAAGGGGTCGGCCTCGTGCGCCCACTGGAACGCCTTGGTGATGACCTCGGGACCGGCGTTGACGATCCACCAGTTGTTCGGATCGACGCCCGAGGGGCTGGTGTCGGTGAGGAACTCGTTGCAGACGTCCCACTGCCAGATCTTGCCACGGTAACGGCCCATTTCGGTGAAGATGTGCTGCTCCAGCAGGTCCAGCAGCTGGGCCTGCGTGTACTTGCCGTTGGCCACGTCCGTGGTCAGCCAGGCCGGAAGCTGGCTGTGCCAGCACAGGCAGTGGCCCCGCACGACAGCGCCGTGAGCCTTGGCGTAGTTCACCAGGTTGTCCGCGCCGGTCCAGTCGAAGGTGCCCTGCTCCGGCTCGACGACCTCCCACTTCATCTCGTTGGCCGGCGTGTAGACGTCGAACTGACCGCTGGCGATCGCCGAGTGGGACGCGGTGGAGATGTCCTCGGGGTACAGCGCGCTGCCGATGCGCAGGCCGACCTTGTCGGCCAGGCTCCGCAGCGAAGCGGAACCCCCGGGCCACGCGGAGCCGGCCACGGCACTCGCGAGCCGCCTCCGGTCCGGCGTCGCTGGGGTCCTAGTCGCCGCGGCGGCGCTGGTACCGCCGGTGAGGACCGCTGCAGCGCCAGCTGCGCCGGCCGCCAGGACGCTACGACGTCTCATGGTCATCGTCTCATCGCCTTCCGTTCCCGTTCGCCCGAAATATTTCGCACGTATGCGAAACTTTCGCCGCGAAAGTGGAGTCAAGAGCAAAGTAGACTTATGTCGAAATAGAAGTCAATAGTTGGTCGATAGCCACTCAATAGTTATGTGAGGAATATCGAAACTTTCGAGCGCTCATAAAGCCCGCGGAACGTCGGGAACGCGCAACAGCAGGAACGGCGTCCCAAGCAGCAGCACGCCCGCGGCCACGATCCCGGTGAGCGGGCTGGTGAGCGAGGCCAGCACGCCCCATAGCCCGGTAAGCACCGCGATCAACAGGTTCTGGCTCACCGTCCACGCTGACAGCACCCGCGCTACCACGTCACTCGGCGCCAGCTCCAGCCGGGACGTCGCCATCAGCGGGTTGTAGACCCCCATCGACGTCACCACCCCGAGCTGGACGACGAAGACGATTACCAGCCCGGCCACGCCGGGCCGCATGAGCGCCATCCCGAGGGGAAAGCATGCCCGCAGCGTGCCCGAGACGAGCATGATCGGCCGTCGCCCGAACCGCGCCGCGAGTCGACTCGCCAGACGCGACCCGGCGAACCCGCCTACGCACGGCGCGGCGAGCGCGAGCGTGTACTGCCACGGCGCGAACCCGAACCGGCCGAGCATCAGCACAGAGATCAGCGGCTCCGTCGCCATGATCAGGCCGCCGACCAGGATCTGGTTAACGAACATGGGCCGCAGCGCAGTCCGCTCGGGGTTGTTGCGCGGCAAGGAGGGGCCATGGATGAGGCACCGCCAGCCATCGGCGATGTCGGCCACCCGGGACCGGACTCCCGCCTGGGACCGGGTTCCCATCCGGGGCCGGATTCCGCCACCATCAGGAGCGGGCCGCACGGGGCGCGACTCGTGCCCGCCGATCGCCGTGATCCCCAGCGCCGACAGCAGGTAGCTGGCCGCGTCCGCCGCCGTGGTTGCCGTCGGCCCCAACACCCCGATCGCCACCCCGCCCAGCGGCGGCCCCAGCACGATGGAACTCCAGGTCGTTGACTCCATTCGCCCGTTCGCGATGAGCAGGTCATCGGTACTCACGATCTGCTTCAGGTACGCGCCGCTGGCCGACCGGAACGCGATCTTGGCCGCCGCGACGACCACCGACACGACGATGAGCTGGGGCAGGCTTAGCCAGCCGAACCCGTAGGCCACCGGGATCGTCGCCATCGCCGCGAACCGCGCCAGGTCCATCGCGATCATCACCGGCCGCTTGCGACGGAACTCCACCCACGGCCCGAGCGGTACCGCCACCATCGCCCCGGCCGCCGTCCCGACCGCCGATATCGCCGCGACCTGCCCCGGCCCCGCGTGTAGCACCCTGATGGCGATGATCGAGAACGCCCCGAACCCCAGCCCGGTGCCGTACGCGCTGACCGCGTACGCTCCCCACAGCCAGCCGAACCGCCGGCCCAGCCTCCTCCTGCCCACCCGCGGAAGCTATCGGGCACGAGCGCCGGGGCTCAAACAACCGCGTCGCCCGTGACCCACAACCGCTGGTTGTAACGCTACGATCCTCCCGTGGATCTCGTCGCCGTGCGTGCCTTCGTCGCGGTCGCCGATACCGGCCAGTTCAGCGCGGCCGCCGATGACCTCGACGTGACCCAGCAGGCGGTATCGAAGCGGATCGCGGCGCTGGAGTCCGAGCTCGGGACACGCCTGTTCGCCAGGACCCCGCGTGGTGCCGGGCTGACCTCGGCGGGCCGGGCGATGCTCCCCCACGCCCGGGAAATCCTTTCCTCAGCCGAACGGATAGTCGCGTCTGTCCAGCGCCCCCCGCTCCGCGTGGACGTCATCACCAGGCGAATCGCCCCGGCTGCCCTGCTCCGCGACTTCCACCGTGCGTATCCGTCGATGGAGCTTGAGGTGACGACCCTCTTCGACGCGGACACCGCGATCGCGGCGGTGGCGTCGGGCGAGATCGACGCGACGTTCCGCGCGATAATAGGGGAGTTGCCCAGGGGCGTCGAGGCCGTGCGAGTCCTGGACGAGCCGCACGAGCTGCTCGTCGGGCCGGGGCATCGGCTGGCGCACGCCGAGGTCGTGACGCCCGCCCAGCTCGCGGAGTATCCGATCTGGATACCGGGCATCGTTCCCGGCACCGAATGGGCCGCCTACTACGAGGAGCTGGCCGCGGCCTTCGGCCTGGCGATCAGCGCTCAGGGCCCGAACTTCGGCACCGACACCATGCTGGACGCGCTCGCCGAGGACTCGAGCCTGGCCAGCCTGCTGGGGGAACGGACCCGCCTGGTCTGGCCCGCGGAGTACGGCCTGCGCCGCATCCCGGTCCGCGACCCGGTCCTGGCCTACCCGCACTCGCTGCTGTGGCGGGACGGCAACCCCCACCCCGGCCTCGCGTCCCTCCGCGACTTCCTCCGCCCCGTCACCCCTATCCGCCCCGCATCCGCCGCCCCCGCCCCCGGCACCTCCGCCTCCTGGCTCCCCTCCTGGGCGACCTGAGCCGTCGCTCCTGGGCCACATGAGCCGTCGCTGCCGCGAGATCGTGTACGCGTTGGTGCCTCTGCTGCTGTGAGATCGTGTACGTAACGCGACCGTCAGTGTTTCTATGGTGTACGCGCTGGTCGCGTTACGTACACCGCCGGGTGGCGTCGATGGCATCGTTGCTGTCGCCAGAGACGGGCGGAGGCGCCGCGATCTGTTGAGGATAGGCCGGACGCATCCGCCTCCGTGGTTCCTAAAGTTGTAACCTACTATTACAGTCGTTTTTCTTTGTATGTCGAATGGTTGGAAAATCATTCCTTGAATCGTTCTAATCCAACCGTTCGCCGTACAAAGCCCTCGTTATCCCGAGGGATGGTCGCGTTCGCGAGAGAATCTGCCTCTACTGTCACACAGGCCTCTGGCGTAACGATTAGCTTGGTCGGCCGTTCTCACCGGACCCCGGACTACGTCCGGGGTCGGACCGCAGTGCTTCCCGGGGGACACCCCCGGACCCCCGGTAGGGTCGGGAGGATGCGGGCAGCGAGGCTTTACGGGACGGCGGACCTGCGGGTCGGGGACGAGCCCGCGCCGGACGCCGGCGCGGGGGAGGCCCTGGTGCGGGTCACCGCGGTCGGGATCTGCGGATCGGACCTGCACTGGTACGAAGACGGGGCGATCGGCGACGCGAAGCTGGATCGGCCGCTGGTGCCGGGGCACGAGGGCGCGGGCGAGATCGCGGCCGGGCCGCGGCGTGGCGAGCGAGTCGCGATCGATCCGGCGATCCCCTGCGAAACGTGCCGCGCCTGCCGGGACGGGTACCGGAACCTGTGCTACGACATCGCGTTCTCCGGGCACGGCGCGACGGACGGGATGATGCGCGAGGTCATGCCGTGGCCGGAGCGCCTGCTGCACCCGCTGCCAGACGCGGTGTCCGACGCGGGCGGGGCGATGCTGGAACCGCTTGGCGTGGCGCTGTGGGCGCTGGACCTGGGACACGTGCCGTTCGGCGGCACGGTGTGCGTCGTCGGCTGCGGGCCGATCGGCCTGCTGCTGATCCAGCTTCTACGAGCGGCTGGGGTTTCGCGGGTACTGGCGGTCGAGCCGCTCCCGCACCGCCGTGAGGCCGCTGCCACATGGGGCGCCGACGAAGTCCTCGCGCCGTCTGCCGCTTCTGCCGCCGCTGTCTCCCCTGCGCTCGCTGTCTCTCCCACCCCCGCCCCGGCCAATGCCCCCGCCTCTAGCCCGACAAATCCTGACTTTTCCTCATATGGCGTCGATGTCGCGTTCGAGCTGGCCGGGAACGACGACGGGGTCCGGACCGCGATGGAGGCAGTCCGCCCGGGCGGGCGCGTGGTCCTCGGCGGCATCCCGGGCTCGGACACCACGACGTTCCGCGCCTCGCTCGCGCGCCGCAAGGGCCTGACGATCGCGATGGTGCGCCGGATGAACGAGGTCTACCCGCGCGCCATCGATCTGGCCGCGCGCGGCGTCGTGTCCCTCGACCCGCTGGCCTCGTCCCGGGTTCCGCTGGATTCCGCCCCCGAGGCCTTCGCCGCCGCCCAGCGCCGCACCGCCCTGAAAGTGATCGTCGCGCCAGTTCGGCTCCCGTTAATGCCTTACGGACGGAATGCTCAGCAGGTGGCGAGTTCGCGGACTGCCCTGGATGCCTTCCGGACGGTCCGCCTTCTGGATGGTGTGCCCGTCTCCTGCTCCGCGAGTCCGGCGAGCGACGACGACAGGAAGAGCAGCATCTCATGCACCAGGTCGGTGGCCGCCGCGTCGGCAGGAAGATCCCAGCCGAACTCCACGAAGAGCCTGTAGTCCTTGGCCACGCCAATCGATACGCGCCTCTGCTCGGCGGACTCAAAGATCAGTCCGTGCAGCAGATCCGCGGGGGCCGCGTCTTCCAAGTGCTGTTCGTCCGCTGAAGCGAGCGGAACGTAGATCCAGACGGACAAGCCATGAGGAGGCACGTAACCGAGGGCCCGCCAGAACAAGATCTTCCCGCCTGGCTTCCCGTAGGTGCCAAGAGTGGGGACACCGTTGAATCGGTCGAGGGCATCGACCTCTTCGAAGGCAGGCAGCGGTGCCCAAGCGAGGTTACCGATCATGGGCTGCGTGTTCACTGTCTCCTCCTTCCCCGATCTGGCCTCTCTTCAGTGAAGCATGAGTTGAAGCGCCGAGCGACTCCGTGCCCCCATTTCACATGCTCACCCGACTTCTTGTCCCGCGGCGCGTAGACGCTCACATGCAATGGATTCCCCCTGGTGGGGCTGTGTACCACCACGAAGCCTTCTCGGCGCAGCTGACCAACGGTAGTGACCCGCCGGTCAGCGCCCGGCGCAAGATGTTTCGTTATCAGCATCGTTGCGGCAGTGGCGTCAACCTCGCCAAGGATCATGGACATCTCCGTTTCCCCGATTTCCGCTCGCAACCGATCGCGGAACCCTCCGCCCACCGGCAAGCGCTCGCCGTACTGGGTGAGCCTCGCTTCGTCTGGCAGCTCCTGAGGCAAGGTAGCCGCCATCCCAGGTTCCCCCTCCCCATGCGCCCACTGTCACAAATCTTCATGTCATACACTATCGACCGTAGTCGATTAATTGTGACCTGGGAATGTCCATGCGGGCAGTGTCGCACCCACCTATGACAATCGATCATGGTTCGAGCACCAGCCCCAGAGCCTCAACGCCAAGACACGCACCTCGTTCGTTATCTCGCATGCCCGGAAGGGCGGCCTCTGTCGTAATCTTTGCGATACGTACCGCAATGCTGTGCGACGGTGAAGGCGGCAACGCCACCGGGGAGGGAGGCTCGCGGTGCCGGACGTGCTGCGGCTGGAGGTCAGGGAGTTCACGGACCTGACCCGGTGGCGGTGGACGCTGACCGACGCGGCCGGGGCGTTCCTCGCCGATCATGAGGTTCGCCTCGACCCGCAAGCCGAACGCTTCGAGGCCTTCACCGCCTTGCATGACTACGTCTCCTGGCACGCCGCACCCGACAAGCGCGCGGCCGAAGAGGCCCGGATCGTCACCGGCCTCGGCGACTGGATCGGCTCGGAGGTCTTCGGCGACGCCATCGGCGACGCGCTCGTCAAACGGAGCCCCGTCACCATCCAGGCCATCCTCCCCCCGGGGGCCGAGGCCCTGGCCTACCTCCCCCTGGAGGCCGCTCGCGTACGGGGCCGTTCCCTCGCGGGCCACGGCATCACGCTCGTGATCCGCCCGCGGGCCGAGCACGCCTCGGCGGCCGTGCCCGGCCCGCAACATGAGCCCCCGCCGGGCGACCGGCTGCGAGTCCTAGGCCTGTTCAGCCTCCCCGAGGGCGGCAGCGCCCTGAACCTGCGCCGCGAACGCCAGTCCCTGGTCCAGCTCATCCGCGGCATCGCCGCCGCTGGCCGGGCCGCCGACATCCGCGTCCTGCAGTACGGCGTCACCCGCGACCGCCTCCGCGACGTCCTTGAGGAGGCCGAGGGCTGGGACGTCATCCACGTCTCCGGCCACGGCACACCCGGCGAGCTCGTCCTGGAAACCGAGGCCGGCACGCCCGACCTCATCAGCGCCGGCGACCTCGCCGACCTCCTGGACACCGCCCGCGGTCGCGTCCGGCTCGTCACCCTGTCGGCCTGCTCGTCGGCCGCCCTGACCGCGAACGAGCAGCGCCGCCTCCTCGGCCTCCCGGCCGGAGAAGATCAAAACCATCCTTCTACCGAACGGATCGTGGCGACTGCCCCGTCGCCCGCGCCTGCCCCCGGCCAGTCATCCGCCCCCAGCCGCGCCCCTGCCCCCGGCACGCTGGCAACCGAGCTGGCGGACCGCCTCGGCTGCGCCGTCCTGGCCATGCGCTTCCCCGTCGGCGACGAGTTCGCCATCGCCCTGGCCGGAAAGCTGTACGACCTCCTGGCCCGCCAGGGCCAGCCGCTCCCTCGCGCCGTCGCCCTGGCCCTCAGCCACCTGACCTACCACGCGAACCGCCGGTACCCGGCCCTGTCGCTGGTGGCCCCCGCGATCTTCGGCGCCACCGCGGCGAACCTGACGCTGAAGGCGCCGGAGCGCACCGGCCCCGCGTCCTACGCGACCGGGACCCTGAAGATGGCCGGGTTCCCGCCGCAACCGGACCGCTTCGTCGGCCGCACCGCCGTCATGGCCCGTTCCTCCGCCGCCCTGGCCGCCGACAGCGGTGTGCCTGGGGTCCTGCTGCAGGCATGCCCGGCGGCGGCAAGACCGCCTGCGCCCTGGAACTCGCCTACACCCACGAGCACGCCTTCGACCGCCTCGTCTGGTTCAAGGCCCCCGACGAGGGCACCGCCATCGACGCCGCCCTCACCGACTTCGCCCTCACCCTGGAACGCGACCTCCCCGGCTTCCGGATGATCCACGTCCTCGCCGACGAAGCGAAGCTGACCGCGTTCCTGCCCCGCCTCACCGAGCTGCTGGAGCGCTCCCGCCTCCTCATAGTCATCGACAACGCCGAGTCCCTCCTCACCCCCACCGGCCAGTGGCGCGACCAGCGCTGGGCCGCCGTCGTCGGCGCCCTCACCGCCCACACCGGCCTCGGCCGGCTGCTCCTCACCACCCGCCGCCCCCTCGCGCCCACCC
>JAFMRC010000541.1 GCA_017354375.1 Nocardiopsaceae bacterium
TAGCCGCCCGCCGCGCCCCCGGCCCCGCCGGCCACGAGCCCGCCGGCCGCTCCCCCGGCCAGCCCCCGCAAGAAGGTCCTCCGCGCCGTCTCGTCCATCACGTGTTCCTCGGCTCGGTGATCGAGGCGACCGGGGCCAGTTCCTGCAGCGCCTGGTCGCACGCGGACACCACGTTCGCCCGGGTAGAAGCGGGCAGGGCGGAGGCAGGCAGCCACGATCCGTTCGGTGAACGCTGTTTTTCAAGCAGCGACCGCAGCCGGTCCAGCCACCTGTAAGCGGCGGGAAGCCCGGGGTACCGGGGGGCGAGCAGGGGCCGCAGCAGGGATAGCAGTTCGAGGGTTCCGCGCACGTTGGCGAGCGTGGTCGCGAGCGTGGTGCCGCTGCCGTAGTCGTCGTGCCCGGTGAGCTGGTACTGCAGGGCGTTCTCCAGGATCTCGTGGGCGCGCAGGCCGAGGTCGGCCAGCGCGATCTCCCGGTGCGGCCACGCGGCCCGCAGCGTGTCCACGTCGGACTTGAGCGTGCCGGCGACCGGCCTCAGCTCGGCGGCGGACTGACCGTGCCACAGTCCGTATTCCAGCCGGTAGAAGCCCGTCCATTTCGGGCTGCTGACGCCGAGCGCGTCCGCGCGCCCGTCGATCTCGTCGTCGAGCTTCCCGAACGTGCCGTACGCCGCTCCCAGCGTCTCGTACCGCAGGTGCGCGGGTAGCCAGTCGCGGCGGGCCGCCGCCAGGTCGCCGGACCTCACGTCGCCGTCCAGCGTGGCGACCTGGCCCGCGAGCGCTCGCAGGCCGGTGGCCACGTACGCCTGGTACTTCTTCGCCAGCGGGATCAGGTCGTTGTAGGTGACTGGCAGGATCGCGCGCTGCCCGGCGGCGTGGCCGGGGACGGTCACGGACGGCCCGGTCATCGGGTCGGTGTCGGCGAACAGGCAGCGGAACGCGTACCGGCCCGATCCCAGGTCCAGGCGCATCGGCACCGTTGTCTGCGGCGCGAATGACGAAATTTCGTCGTAAATCCCGCCGGTCGCCGGATCGACGAGATCCACCTCGCCGCCCACGGTGTTCCCGTCGTGCAGCTCGAACGTGTGCCATCCCGGCCCGGCGACATGCCAGGTTCCGCCGCACCCGTTCTGGTTCATGGTGAGCGCGCCCGCCGGGACGCCGCCCGCGCCCCTGCCCGCACCGCCGCCTCCCGGAGAGCAGCCCGCGACCGTGGCCGCGACTGCCGCCGCGAGGGCCGTGGCCGCTGCCACCAGGCGTATCGTGCGCATGATCCTCTCACAGGCTCGGGGCGAGCGGCACCAATCATAAAGGTGGTGGTTGTCCGGTCGGCGCACCGAGTATCTTCGCGGAAGGCGAATTTCCCGGAAGGGGCGAGATGCGAGTTATCGGCTGCGTGGGCGCGGTGATCAAGGACGCCGACGGGCGGTTGCTGCTGATCCGGCGCGGGCATGAGCCGAGCAAGGGGTTGTGGTCGCTTCCCGGTGGCCGGATCGAGGACGGCGAGACGGACGCAGAAGCCCTCATCAGGGAGATCGCGGAGGAGACCGGCCTCTCCGTGGTGCCGGGAGGGCTGATCGACACCGTGCGCCGCCCCGGCGCGGTGCCTGGCACCGAGTACGACATCCGCGAGTATTCCGCCGAAATCGCCGGAGGCACCCTCACGCCTGGCGACGATGCCGACGACGCCCGCTGGGTCTCACCCGACGGCCTCACGGCGTTCCCGGATCTTCCGCTGACGGATGGCCTCCTTGAGGCCCTCCGCTCCTGGGGCGTCGTGGACGCATGACCCGGGGGCGAGGAGGGGCTGGAGGCAGAGGTTGGAGAAGAAACTCGTGGGTACGTAGGGCTGCGGTGGGTGCATGAAGGCGACATGCCCGAGATGTGGAGGGAAGGCCCAGGCGCCGACGGCCTGGTCGAGCGCGTGGCGCTGTGCTTCGCATGGCGAGATCCACCCGCTGTCACCCGCCCGCCAGCCCAGCGCCGACGGCCTGAACGCCATGGCCGGGAGCGCCCGGGTGCCGCTGTGGCTTCCGTGGCCGCTGCCGCACGGCTGGCTGGTCACGGGCTTCGCGGGAGCCGGAGACGAGCGAACCGGCCTGCGCGGCACGGCCATGGCGCTGTCCGGCCCGCACCCGCTGGGCTGCGCGAACCCGCCGGGCAGCCCCGGCCCCGCCGACCTGGTCGTTGTCGCGGAG
>JAFMRC010000321.1 GCA_017354375.1 Nocardiopsaceae bacterium
GCCGAGCTGGGAGTAGTACGCGTTGATCTGGCGAGCGCGCTTGGCCGCCATGATCACGAGCTGGTACTTGCTGTCCACGACCTTGAGCAGGTCGTCGATCGGCGGGTTGATGATGCCTTCAGCGGCCGGAGTCCCTGGCACGTGTCGCCTTCCTCACTGATTCCTGTTGGTCAACGTTACCATCTGCCGGCAGACCTCCTCGACGGAAGTGTTCACCAGCGTGATGTCGAACTCGCCGGCGGCGGCGAGTTCCTCCTTGGCCACGGCGAGCCGGCGCTCGATGACCTCAGGGGGCTCGGTGCCGCGTCCGGTCAGGCGGCGCACTAGCTCATCCCACGACGGCGGCTCGAGGAATACCAGCAGCGCCTCCGGCATCGCCCGCTTAACCTGACGGGCGCCGGCGAGATCGATCTCCAGAAGCGTCGGCAATCCGTGCTCAAGTCTCTCCCGCACCGGCGCCCTCGGCGTACCGTATTTGTTGCCGGCGAACTCCGCTGACTCAAGAAGTTCCCCGGCGGCCGCCATGCGGTCAAACTCAGCCGCGTCGACAAAGTGATATTCGCGGCCGTTCACTTCCCCCGGACGGGGGCTTCGCGTCGTTACTGAAACGGAAATCCAGATCTCGGGGCTGCGCCGCCGAAGTTCCGCGACGACCGTACTCTTGCCGACCCCGGAGGGCCCGGAGAGCACGGTCAGTCGCGAACGCCGCGCTTGTCCCGGTTCAGCCAGTTCCCGCGGTGCCTGTCCCTGCCCTGTCCGGGCCTGTCGTACCGGCCCTGACCTGGCCTGGCGGCGGGCCGGGGACGCTTCGGCGTCCTCCGGCACGCCAGGCTCCGCGACCGCCATCAGGCGTGCCTTACCGCCGGGCGAGGCGGTCATGCCCCCGCACCCGCGCCGGCCGGTTCAGCTCACAGGTCCGCACCAAACTCCTGTTCCAGGGCGGCACGCTGGTTCGCCCCGAGACCACGGACCCGGCGGGAGTCCGCGATGCCGAGCCGCTCCATGATCTGCTTGGCGCGGACCTTGCCCACGCCCGGCAGCGACTCAAGCAGGGCCGAGACCTTCATCTTGCCAATCACATCGTCGGTCGCGCCGTCCTTGATGACTTCGGACAGGGTTACCGTACCGCGCTTGAGGCGATTCTTTACCTCGGCGCGTTCCTTGCGCGCTACGGCAGCCTTCTCCAAAGCCGCCGCGCGCTGTTCTGGAGTGAGGGGAGGAAGAGCCACTTCGGGGTCACCTCGGGTTTCGTCGTAAAAAAGGTTGGACGGGAGGGGAAACTAGCGAGTCAAGCACCCTTTAGGCAACGCGAATCTCCGTTTATGTCGTCACAAATTTAAATATATTACTCTATGTGCACAAAAGTTACTTTCTGCAGTCATCTGCAGGTCCAATAGGCTGCGCGGGCACTCGTCTCGTGAGAGACCCGGGTCCCCGCTCGAACCGAGTCGCTACCCCGTCCGCCGCGCCGTGAGCCCCTTGCCGTTCCCCGGCCGCGGCACTCGGCATCACCCCTGAGGGCCGCGCGCGACGGGCCGCCAAACGATCCCCGGATATGCCACAACAACCTGTCACACCGCCACGATGCGTCCCCAACCATACACGCGGCATGGGGGCTCCGGCGGCGGACGGCAAAGTAACATTCCGCCACGCCATGGGCGTTATAGCCCATGAGCACTACGCAGGCAGATCCGGTAGCACGCCCGGCATGGGCCTTACGTGCCATCCGCGGCTCCATACGGCCCTCGAACCTCGCCAGCCGCTCGCGCACCTCATGCACCTCGCGTACCTCACGCGCCAATAGCCTCTCACGCCCAATAGGCACTAGCACGCTCCTGCATCCCGCACGCACCGGTAGACCCGCACGCCACGCGTAACGCAGTCCGTATACCGTAGTCGCATATCAGCAATTTTCCGGAATAATAGGATGTTCCATCTACAATCAGGGGCGTTCTGCGCTTGCCTTTCCTCGATCGGACATTTTACACATCGAGGCTCCCGTCACATCGCCCGGCGCTGCCTCTGGCGTTGCCCCCGGCGGATGAAAGTGCCGTTGCTACGCCCAGAGCCGTAGCAACGCGCCGTTGATGCCAGGTCAACAGGGGCGCGGGCGGGACTTACGGGGTCGTGGCGGGGAAGGCGCGGCGCAGGGAGGCGGCGACCCTGGCCGCGGCGGCACCGGGATCGGGAGCGCGGGTGATGGGGCGGCCGATCACCAGCAGGTCGGCGCCGCTCTGGATGGCCTCCTCGGGGGTGGCGACCCGCGCCTGGTCGTTGATGTCGGAGCCCGCGGGGCGGACGCCAGGGGTGATCAGCGTGACGTCCGGGCCGACCTCGGCCCGCACGGCGGCGACCTCGTGCGGGGAGCAGACCAGGCCGCGCGCGCCAGCCGAGACCGCGAGGGCGGACATCCGGCGCA
Organism: Nocardiopsaceae bacterium; assembly: GCA_017354375.1. Classification (GTDB taxonomy): domain Bacteria; phylum Actinomycetota; class Actinomycetes; order Streptosporangiales; family Streptosporangiaceae; genus Trebonia. The sequence goes on from JAFMRC010000321.1 coordinate 2,420, forward strand.
CCACGTCGCTGACCGTCCCGTTCATGCCCACGGCCGTCAAGTCGTCATCGCCGAGCGAGGTCAGCACGGTCACCGCGGCCACGTTGGTGCCGGGCGCGGCTTCCACGGCGGCGCGGATCATCTCCGGGCCGGCCGAGGCGTGCACGGTCAGGATCTCCGGCCGCAGCCGGGATACGGCCCGGGCCGCACCCGCCACCGTGGCCGGGATGTCGTGCAGCTTGAGGTCAAGGAAGACGTGGACTCCGCTCGCCCCGCGCACCGTGGCGACCACGTCCGGGCCGTAGCGCAGGTACAGCTCAAGGCCGATCTTGACGGTCGATACGTGCGGCGTGACAAGTCCCGCCCAGCGGGCCGCCGTGTCCAGGTCGGGTGCGTCGAGCGCGACGGCGACCGGTGCTGGCCTGGCCAAGCCAGTCTCCTCTCTCACGGTGTGCCGGGTGTCCCGGTGATATGTTCCCGCCCGCGCGCCGGTTCCCTCCCGGGCTCTTCACGCCCAGCCGTAGCGCTCCGCAGCATACCCCTCGGCCTCATGCGCCCGCCCCACCACGTCGGTCACGCGGTCCACCCCCCGCGCGGCCAGTTCTTCTTCCAGTTCCCGCTGGACACGAGAGCATGCGGAGGGGTCATGGAACAGCACCGTGCCGACCGCCACCAGCCACGCCCCGGCGAGGAGGAACTCCAGCGCGTCCCGCCCGGTCCGCACCCCGCCCATCCCGATCAGCGGAACATCGGGCAGCGCCTCGTAGACCTGCCACACGCAGCGCACCGCGACCGGGCGGACCGCCGGGCCGGACAAGCCGCCGGACAGGCCGGCCAGCGCGGGACGGAACGAGACGGGGTCGATCGACATCCCCGGCATCGTGTTGATCATGGACAGCCCGTCCGCGCCCGCCGTCACGCACGCCTTGGCGATCTCCACGACGTCGGGAACCTCCGGCGACAGCTTGGCGAACACCGGGATGTCATACCGCGCGCTGCCCCGCACCGCGGCCACCACCGCTCCGGCCGCGCCGGGGTCGAGGGAGAACGGGCGGCCCGCCGCCGACGCGTCCGGGCACCCGAGGTTTACCTCCAGGGCGGTGACGCCGGCCGCGTCGGACAGCCGGGAGGCGAGCTCCCCGAACTCCCGGGCGGAGTGGCCGGCCACGGACACGACGGCCCGCGCGCCGCGGGACAGCAGCCACGGCAGGTCGCGCTGCAAGAACCCGTCCAGGCCCGGCCCCTGCAGCCCGACGGAGGACAGCATGCCGCTCGGGGTCTCGGCCAGCCGGGGCGCGGGATTGCCCGCGCGGGGCTCCAGCGTGACCGACGTGGTGGTCACGGCGCCGATCCTCGCGACGTCGGTGAACTGGGCCAGCTCACGGCCCGTCCCGGCGCAGCCGGCCGCGGTCAGCACCGGGCTGGGCAGGTCCAGGTGCCCGGCCTTGACCCGCATGTCAGCTGGCATCGGACCGCCCCCCGGACCGCGCGGGAGCATCGGCGGCCCCCTGGCGCGGCTTCCAGCCGGGCGCACCCACCGCGTCGAACGGGATCGTGCCGACGTCGTCCCAGCGCACCTTCTCGCCGCGAAACACCGGCCCTTCGGTGCAGGCCCGCGCCATTCGGGTAATCCCGTCGCCCGCGGCGACGGGCAGCACGCACCCGGCGCACAGCCCCGTCCCGCAGGTCATGGCCGACTCGGGAACCAGCGCCTGCACCGGCAGCGAGTACCGCCGCGCCAGCGCGCACACCGAGCGCAGCACCGGCAGCGGCGCGGACGCGTAGATCACGTCGGTGCGAGCCTGCTGCAGCACGGTCGGGAGCATATCCGTCACCGAGCCGCGCGAGCCCATGGACCCGTCCGCCGTCACGATCACCGCCGAGCGCCCGGTGCGCCGCGCGGTCAGCGCGCCGAACACCCGGTCCGCGCTCTCCCCTCCGAGCAGGAAGTCGGTCCCGCAGCCACGGCCGCCGAGCCGGGCGGCCAGCGAGAACAGCGGCGCGGACGCGGTGCCGACGCCGAGCAGCAGGCAGGAAACGGGGTCGCGGGGCACCGGGAACGGACGGCCGAGCGGGCCGACGACGTCCAGGACATCCCTGGACCGGCAGTCGGCCAGCCACTGGGTGCCCGGTTCTCGCGGGCCGAACACGAACTCCACGGTGCCGCCGTGGTCGGGCCGCACGTCGTGCACGGAGAAGGAACGCCGCGCCAGCATGGACGACTGCGGCCCGCCGACCGCGACCGCGATGAACTGCCCCGGCCGGAACCTGGTGGCGATGGCGGGGGCGACCACCGTCATGGCGACGTACGCGTCCACGCGGCGGACGGTGAGCACCGTTCCGCGCACCTGGACCGGCGCCACCCCGCCCTCCCGGTCTCGCCGTGCCCGATCTTCCTGTGCCATACCCTCCAGCCAGCTCCTCGCCACCGCCCGCCGCGGCGTTCGGCACCCGGTCGGTATCCGCGCCCTCGGCTCGCGCCTCAGCCGCGCAGCGCGGCGGCGTGCTCCTGCAGGGAGCGGACGCCAACCTCGCCGCGGATGACGGCCTCGATGCCCTGCACGGCCGCGGCCAGGCCCGCCACGGTCGTCACGCACACCACGCCCCGCCGTACCGCGGCCGTCCGGATCTCGTACCCGTCCAGTCGCGCCGCGGCCGCCGAGGGGCTGCCGAAGGGCGTGTTCACGATCAGGTCTACCTCGCCGTCCAGGATGCGCGTCACGACGGTCGGCTCCCCATCGGACCCGGTCCCGTCAGAATGCTTCCGCACGATCTTGGCACGAACGCCGTTCCTGCGCAGTACCTCGGCGGTGCCCGAGGTCGCCCAGACCTCGAACCCGAGGTCGGCGAGCCGCTTCACCGGGAACACCATAGCCCGCTTGTCCCGGTTCGCGACGGACACGAACACGCGGCCCTTCACCGGCAGCGACCCGTACACGGCCTCCTGCGACTTCGCGTACGCGGTGCCGAACGTCGCGTCGATGCCCATGACCTCGCCCGTGGAGCGCATCTCCGGCCCGAGCACGGTGTCCACCCCGGCCCCCGACGGATCCCGGAAGCGGCCGAACGGCAGCACGGCCTCCTTCACCGCTACCGACGCCGTCATCGGGATCCTCCCGCCATCACCGGACGCCGGGAGGATCCCCGACGAGCGCAGCGAGGCGACCGACGACCCCATCATCACCAGGGCCGCCGCCTTCGCCAGCGGCACGTCCGTGGCCTTGGACACGAAGGGCACCGTGCGCGAGGCCCGCGGGTTGGCCTCAAGCACGTACAGCACTCCCCCGGCGAGGGCGTACTGCACGTTGATCAGGCCGCGCACGCCGGTGCCCTCGGCGATCCGCAGCGTCGCGGCCCGGATCTCCTCGACGTCGCCGTGCCCGAGCGTGATCGGCGGCAGCGCGCACGCGGAGTCGCCGGAGTGGATCCCGGCCTCCTCGATGTGCTCCATGACGCCGCCGAGGTACAACTCGGTGCCGTCGTACAGCCCGTCGACATCGATCTCGATCGCGTCGTCGAGGAACCTGTCGATCAGCACCGGGTGGTCCGGGACGGCGCCCGTCGCGCGGCCCACGTAGGCGCGCAGCGTCGCCTCGTCGTAGACGATCTCCATGCCGCGCCCGCCGAGCACGTAGGACGGCCGTACCAGCACCGGGTAGCCGATCTCGGCCGCCGCCGCCGCGGCCTCGTCGGCGGACAGCGCGACGTCTCCGCGGGGAGCGGCCAGCCCGGCCCGCCCCAGCACTTCCGCGAACGCGCCGCGGTCCTCGGCGGCGTGGATCGCCGACGGGGA
>JAFMRC010000322.1 GCA_017354375.1 Nocardiopsaceae bacterium
CGCCTGCGCCGCGCCTCGGCCAGCGCCCGCCGCTGGCGCCGCCATCGGGGCAGCCAGCGCCACCGCCAGTGCCGCGCCTCCGACCAGAAGTACGCGTACAGCGGCACCAGGACAAGGCTGATGTACTGCGGGTACTTGAGGGTCGATTCCCCGAAGATCACCACCGCGGTCGCCGCCCACGACCACAACAGCGCGTTGCCCGTGTCCCGCAGCGGGGCGAAGCTGCGCGCCCGGTAGCACGCGAGCAGCCGCCGGAGGCCGATGCAGACCGCGGCGGCCGCGATCAGCAGGCTCGGGACGAAGACGTAGTACTCCGCCGACAACAGGTGCAGGGCCGCGAACGGCGAGGTCAGGGTGCCACCGCTGACCCGGACGCCGAGCACCCGGTTCACCTGCACCATGTTCTCCGACAGCCACCAGTTGTGCCCGTCCAGGTCGAACCAGCGCACCTGCAGCAGGATCGAGCAGCCGAGGGTGGCCGCGGCGCAGCCGAGCAGCAGGAGGTGCCCGCCGCGGTGCCCGCCCCGGACCTGCCAGCACAGGGGGACGGCGAGCAGCGCGTACACGCCCGTGTACTTGAACCCGACCGCGCAGCCGAGAACCACTCCCGCCAGCGCGAACCGCCATGCCGATGGCTTGTCGACCGCCCGCTGGTACAGCAGCAGCCCGGCGACGACGCCGAATAGCAGCACGTTCTCCAGGTAGGAGACCCGCTGCGCGTACAGCAGCCACCCGTCGAACATCACCGGGACCATCGCGAGCAGCGCGGTGCCGGGGCCGAGCAGCCGGACCAGGAGGCGCCACAAGAGGACGAGGGCGGCCAGCGCGAATGCCACGCCGAGGATCCGGGCGTGGTAGATGCTCGCTCCGGTCACGGCGAACCATCGGGACAGCAGCAGGAAGTAATACGGCGGCTGGTACAGCTCCGGGGTCCACGGCGCGCGGTAGGTGATGTTCTCGTTCAGCGTGCCGTGCCGCAGCAGGTTGACCGCGACATCGGCGTAGACGTTCTCGTCGAACTGCCACCCCGGCCGGCTGGCCAGCGACCACAGCCGCAGCGCCGCGCCGCCCGCGAGCAGAACGGCGAACCCCACCGCGCACCAGCGCGCCCGTGCCAACCTATCTCCCTTTGTCGAGGATTCCCGCGGCGCCGGGGCCTCTCGCGGTGCCCGGAACAGGCTCCGGCCTAGGTTAAGCGTGAAGATCAACCCCAGCGCGAGGGTCGCGGTCGGGTAGGTCACCGCCTCCGGGGACCGCGCGGCGACCACTTCCCGGCCGGCCAGCAGCACCACGGCGGCGCCGACCGTAATGGCGACGTCCATGCCGCGCCCCGCCGCGACCGCGAGCCCGGCGGTGACCACCGCCGCCAGCCCGGCGATCGGCAGCAGGATGGCCTGCAGCAACCGCTTGCGGGCCAGCGGGGAGTCCGGGTGCGCCCGGACGAAGTGCGCGCAGCCGTGCGACGACTGACGGTACTCCAATGCCAGCCTGCGGAAGCTCCGCCGGTGGTGGTGCGCGGCGGTCAGCTCCCTGGAGAAGAGGATCTCATGGCCGTTCTTGGCCACCCGCCAGAACCACTCGTAATCCTCGTACCCGTAGGACCAGGTCACGTCCAGCGGGCAGCTCTCGTACAGGTCGCGGGTGAACACGGCGTTCGCGGTGACGGGCGGCTTGAAGCCGCGCTTCCCGAAGTTGACCGCCGTCACCTGGTACGGCTGGGGGATCCGCGGGGTCTTCGCGGCGAGCGCGTTCCGGTCGACGAACCGGCCCCAGAACGTGTCGTGGATCGACCGCATCCCGCCCGCGACCAGCCCGCTGCCCTGGCTGCACAGCAGCCGGACCGCTGCCGACAGCCACCCGGGGGCCATCACGATGTCCGAGTCGGCGAAGGCGAGAACCTCGCCAGACGCCTGCCGGACGCCCCGGTCGCGCTTCACGTTCGGATCCCGGCGGCCGGGGGTCTTCGCGTGCTCGAGGATGACCAGCCTCGGGTCGGTGATGCCCGCGAGAGCCGACCATGTGGAATCGCCCACATCACCCACGCAGATGACCTCGACCAGCTCCGGGTAGTCCTGCGCGAGGAGCGCGTCGACGGTGGCCCGGATCGTCCGCTCGCTCGACTTGCACGGAATGACCACGCTCACGGTGGGTAGCGCCCCGAGCGCCGACAGCCTGGGCAGCGGCGTCGTGACCACCGGGACCGCGTGGGCGCGCGGCACCCTCGCCCGGAGCCGGGTCGCGCCGCCGGCGGCGAACGACCACAGGTCGCCGGTGAGGTAGTTCGCGACGGTGAAGACCGCCGTCGTGCCCAGGTTCGCGACCAGCCACCCCGTGCCGAGCTGGATGCCCGCCGCGTACAGCGCGAGGTTCGGCACGGTCAGTACCAGCTTCTGGACATTGAACCGCCACGCCGATGGCCAGAAGCCGACCCGGCGGTCCCGCCAGGTGATCCAGCGGTTCAGCGCGTAGCTCAGCTCGATCGAGAAAACGGCCTGCCCGGCGTACGAGCCGTACGGGCCGGCGTGCGCCCGGAGCAGCAGCGCCTGGACCCCGATGCCGGCCACGAGGACCACGGCACCGATCACGCTGAAGGAGGTAAACCGGATACCGTGCCGGTCGAGCACCCGGCGCAACCAGGGATTCGGCCCGGTAAGGCGCATCACGGGCAGCACGCGCTCACCTCCGGGCATGATCAAAGTCCCGCTCTTACCACACGCTGGCCGCAGACGCGAAGAACTCCCCGAGGAACGCGGCAAGCCCCCGGTTCACCCGTAAATCCGGACTTACAGGGACAAACTTAGTACTTTTCCTGACATCAGGCGAACACGGATTACAACGATCGTAGAGAAGGGATGTTAAAGATTGATAAAGGATGACGAGAGTGACGGCGAGCCGCCTTCCAGATCACGAACACCCCCGACGGGTCGGCCGCGCTCGAGGTGACGTACGGCAGCACGTCCGCGATCGCGTAGCGGCCCCTGGCCGCCAGTTCCGAGCCCACGGTGTCCCGCGTCGCGGCCGCCAGGACCGCCCGGCGAAGCCCGGGGGTGAGGGCCGCGGGGGCGCCTGGTCCGGGCGGCATCCCCGAATCCGGGGTGCCGCGACTGCCCCGCGCGGCGGCTGCCTCCAGGCTCGGCGAGTTCAGGTCCTGCACCGCAACCGCGTACCGCCTGGCCGCGATTCCCGCCTTGCTCGCGGGGTCCGCTGGCGAGTCCACGGTCACGCCCGGCAGGTAGTAGCTGAAGATCGCCGGGTTGAAGCTGGCCGGCGCCGACGTATCCGCCAGCAGCGAACCGGAGGGCTGGTTCCCGAGCCGCGCCCGTACCGCGGTGATCAGGGCCGTCGTGTCCGGCCACTGCCGGAACACCGAGTAGGCCATCCGTGCCCCGGAGGCCAGCGGAACGGCCAGCAGCACGGCGGACCCCCCGAAGGCCACGGCACCGCGCAGGGCGCGTATCCGCGTCCTGCTCACCGCATGCACCCTGCTCACCGCGTAGCCGGCCGCCACCGCGGCTAGCTCGGCGCCCGGGGCCATGTGCTTGTCCATGCTGTAGTCCGTGCCGAGGTACGCCTGGTACGCGGGGACGACCACCCCGGCGAGCGCGAGCACCGCCACCAGCCAGCCACGCGGGTGCCGCAACCCGGACGACGCGATCGCCGCCACGGCCGCGGCGCCCGCCACGACCACCAGCGGGCCAGACCAGTTCCACGCCTCCGACAACGTGACCGCGACGCCGGTACCGAGCCCCCTGGTCGGCCTCGCCGTGGCGACGAAGTCCGTCCAGACGTGCAGCCGGGACACCCCGATCACCGCGAGCGCGCCGATCAGCACGAGCTGCCAGACGACCGCGACGACCGCCTGCGCCCAGCCTCGCCGCTCCGCCCAGCAGCACAGGCCGATCGCCGCCACGACCGGGATGTAGATGGCGAACGACACCGCCACCAGCGCGGACAGCAGCAGGCACGCCCCGGCCAGCGCGACCAGCTCCCCGCTCCGGCGGGCGGCGGCGGAACGCACCGCCAGGTAGGCAGCGACCATCACCAGCAGGACCGACAGCGGGTCGTAGGTGGCGAAGGCGAGCCGCAGCACCGGCTCGTTGAACGCGCCAAGGGCGGCAGCCCACAGCGCCGCCGTCCGGCCGAACAGCCGGTGCGCGGTGGCGTACAGCAGGGCGGTGGCACCGAGCATGAACGCGAGCGAGGCCAGCCGGGCCAGCGGCAGCCCCCCGGCAGCTGCGGCCGCCGCGCCGAGCGGCGGGTAGAGCTGCGGTGCCCCCGATAGGTGCAGGATGGGGACGGGCGTGCCGCTCAGCCAGTCGTGCCACTCCAGGCGCCCGTCATACAGGTAGTGCGCCTCGTCGCCAAATGCCGAGTTGACCCATGCCAGCCGCCCGGACACCAGCGCCTGCGCGACGAGAACCAGAAGTAGCGGGTGAAACCGCAGTCGCCTGAAGCGGCCGAGGCGGCCGGCACCGCGCGGCGCGCTGGCGCTGCCACTGGCTTCCTCGGTCGCCGTCGCGTCGGACTGGCTCATCCTGACCCTTAAAATCGCGTGTTGTCTTGTGACACTGAGTGTCATTAACATATGCGGGATTACGCGCACACGTTGCAGTAAACACCCTCAGGAGGAAGCCCTCGCCATGGCAGGAGGCCGCGAAGATGGCTAACAGGTGGTTCGAGACCGTGGCCGTGGCGCAGCGGCGGGCGAAGAGACGGCTGCCCGGGTCGGTGTACGGCGCGCTCGTGGCCGGCGCCGAGGCGGGGCTGACCATGGCCGACAACGTCGCGGCGTTCTCTGAGCTCGGATTCGCGCCGCACGTCGCCGGGCACTCCGCGACGCGGTCGATGGAGACGACCGTGATGGGGCAGGACATCTCGCTGCCGGTGGTCATCTCGCCGACCGGAGTGCAGGCCGTGCACCCGGACGGCGAGGTCGCGGTCGCGCGGGCCGCGGCGGCGCGGGGTACCGCGATGGGGCTGTCGTCGTTCGCCTCCAAGCCGGTGGAAGAGGTCACGGCGGCGAACCCCCGGACGTTCTTCCAGATGTACTGGTGCGGCACCCGCGACGACATGGCCGCTCGGATGGAACGTGCCCGCAAGGCTGGGGTGGCCGGGCTGATCGCGACGCTGGACTGGTCGTTCTCGTTCGGCCGGGACTGGGGGTCTCCGCGCATTCCCGAGTCGATGACGCTCAGGGAGATGGCCCGGATGGCGCCGCAGGGACTGTCCCGGCCATCGTGGTTGCTGCAGTGGGCGCGCACCGGGCGATTCCCGGACCTGACCGTGCCGAACATGGCCACCGGGAGGGAGCCGGCACCGACGTTCTTCGGGGCGTACGGGCAGTGGCAGGCGTCGGCGCCCCCGTCCTGGGAGGACGTGGCGTGGCTGCGCTCGGAGTGGGGCGGGCCGTTCATGCTCAAGGGCGTGACTCGCGTCGACGACGCGAAACGCGCCGTCGATATCGGCGTGACCGCCCTTTCCGTGTCGAACCACGGCGGGAACAACCTGGACGGCACCCCGGCGACGATCCGCCTGCTGCCGGACATCGCCGCCACCGTCGGCTCGGAGGTCGAGGTGCTGCTCGACGGCGGGATCCGGCGCGGCGGCGACGTGGCGAAGGCCCTCGCCCTCGGCGCCCGCGCCGTCATGATCGGCCGTGCGTACCTGTGGGGACTCGGCGCGGCCGGGCAGGCCGGCGTGGAGAACGTGCTCGACCTGCTGCGCGCCGGCCTGGACTCGTGCCTGCTCGGCCTGGGCCACTCCTCGATCGCCGACCTGAACCCGTCCGACCTCGTCATCCCCGACGGCTTCACCCGCCGCCTCGGCGGCTAACCCCCCGCGGGCCCCGCCCTCGCCTCTGCTCCCGCCTCCGCTCCCGCCTCCGCCTCCGCTCCCGCCTCCGCCTCTGCTCCCGCCCCCGCTCCCGCTCCCCCCTTCCACCGCGGCCCGAGTGCGCACTTGGTCACGCTCTAGCTAGCCCGAAAGCGCACCTGGCATGCTGGGGGGAGCGGGCGCATCCCCGTCCCCCGGCCCCCGCACCCGACCCTTCCAACGGGCCGTGTGCGCACTTGGTCACGCTCTAGCTGGCCCGAAAGCGCACTTGGCATGCTGGGGGGAGCCGGGGGCGAGGGCGAGGCGCGGGCGAGGGCGAGGCGAGGCGCGGGCGAGGCGCGGGCGAGGGCGAGG
>JAFMRC010000323.1 GCA_017354375.1 Nocardiopsaceae bacterium
GCTGCGCCTGAGGCGGCTGCGCCGCCGGGGGCTGCTGGGGCGCGGGCGGCTGCTGCGGGCCGCCGTAGCCCTGCGGCCCCCCGTAACCCGGCTGGCCCGGAGGCTGCTGCTGTCCGAGCACGCTCCCGAGTCCCAGGCCCGCCCCCAGGAACGCTCCCTGGTTGGAGACGCCGCCCTTGGCCATGCCCTGCCCGGCGCCGAGCGCCATCTCGCCGGCCGCGTACTGCTGGAATCCGCCTGCGAGCTGCGCGTACTGCGTGTCCTTGGCGAGCTGCTTGAGCTGCTTGGCGTCTTCCGGTGGCAGGTTGACGTCGAAGTTGCCCATCCGGGTGACGGCGAGGCCGTACGCCTCCAGCTGCCCGTTGGCGGAGGTCAGCGCGGCCTGCTCGATCTCCGGGGAGTGCACGGACAGGCCGAGGATCGGCCAGCCGTTGGCGACGACCTGCGTGGTCACGTTGGTGCGCAGGACCTTGAGCAACTGGTCGCTGACCCACCCGGCGATCTTCTCGTTGTCCGTGACGTCGACCGTCGCGGTCAGGTTCGTGATCAGCCGGGCGGGGTCGATGACTCGCAGCGCGTAGTCACCGAACACGCGGAGCGTCACGACCAGGCCGGTGCGCTGGTCCTGCACGTCGTCGACCCGGCCGCCGAACCGGAAGCCGGTGTACTCCCTGGTGCCGACGAAGAACAGCTCGGCCCGGTAGACGTTGTCGCCGCCGAAGAACTCGGCGACGCTGGCAAGTCCCGGGATCGCGTTCCCGTCGATCGCGTGCCGCCCCGGCCCGAGGGAGGCCACGACTTGCCCAGTGTTGATGAAGAGCGCCATCTGGTCGGGCTCTACGATCGCACGCGTAAAGTGCCGGATGCTGACATCGGGCCACTTGAAGACGATCTGGTCCTTACGATCGTCGGGTACCGCGATGCGTTCCCGTTCGAACATTGCCATGCCAGTTACCATACCGGCTAAACAGCCTGTATATGACTGCTATCTTCTTCCCGTGGAATTGATCGTCTGCGGCTGGTGCCGCGCTCAGAACCAGCCGGGAACCGCGACCTGCGCTACCTGTGGCGCGCCGCTGGACCAGCAGGCCAAGGTCAGCGATTCGGGCTGGCGGGAGGCCCCCCGGCTCCGCGACATGACCGAGTTCCGGTTCTCCGGAAGCACCTGCCAGGTCGAGGGGGAACTGGTACCCGTCGCCGAGATCAACCTCTCCCCGCAGGACGGGGTCTATTTCGAGCACCACGTGCTGCTGTGGAAGGACGAAAGCGTCCCGCTGCAATCGCTGCAGATCCAGGGCGGGATGAAGCGGGTGCTCGGCGGGATGCCGCACATCGTGACGATGGCCACCGGCGCCGGCCGGATCGCGTTCTCTCGCGACGCGCCCGGTGAGATGGTCGTCCTGCCGCTGCACCCCGGCATGGAGCTGGACGTCCGGGAGCACTCGTTCCTGCTCGCGTCGCACAGCATCCAGTACTCGTTCGTGCGGATCAAGGGGCTGGCCAACATCCTGCACGGCGGCAGCGGCATGTTCATGGACCGGTTCATCACCGTCCAGTACCCCGGGATGCTGATCCTGCACGGCAACGGGAACGTCATGGAGCGGATGCTGGCACCGGGGGAGAAGATCCTCGTCGAGCCGGGCGGCTTCCTGTACAAGGACTCCACGGTGGGCATGCAGGCGGTGCAGATGCCGCTCAAGACCGGGCTCATGCGGCGGGCCATGTACCTCGCGGAGATGACCGGTCCCGGCCGGATCGGCATCCAGTCCATGTACGTCCACCACGCCTCCGGTGAGTAACCGCCCATGAGCACCTACACCTGCCGCTACTGCCGCCAGCCCAGCGACGCGTCGTCCGGGACCTGCCCGCTGTGCGGCGCTCCCACCGACATCCGGGAGGAGATCAGCGACTCCGGCTGGGTGGAGCAGCCGGCCATCAGGGACATGGCCCGGCTCCAGTTCGGCCAGTCGCACTGCCAGATCGTGGGCGCCATGGTCCCGGTCGCCGAGTTCTCGCTGGCGCAGAACGACATGATCTACTTCTCCCACCACGTGCTGCTGTGGACGGAACTGAACGCGCAGCTGACCAACATGCCGCTGAAGGGCGCGTGGAACCGCAAGCTGGCGGGCCTGCCGCTGGTCATGGTCGAGGGCCGTGGCCCGGGGCGCATCGCGCTCTCGGACAACCACGCGGGCGAGGTTATCGCGCTGCCGCTGGGCCACGGCGAGGCGATGTGGGTCCGCGAGCACCGTTTCCTGTGCTCGACGGGGAACATCAAGTATCACTGGGATCGGACCGGCATCTGGTACACGACCGGCAGCGGGGACGACAGCAAGACGCACTACCCGATGGGGATGTTCGGCGATACCTTCGCCGCCGAGGGCGGGCCGGGGCTGCTCCTGCTGCACGCGCGGGGCAATACGTTCATCCGGGACCTGTCCCAGGGCCAGACGATGCTCATCCAGCCCAGCTCGCTGCTGTACCGGGACCTCTCGGTGCGGATGCAACTGCACCTGGAGTACCCGCATAACAATGGGATATCGTTCTGGTCCAACCGGTGGAGCTACCGCAACATCTGGGTCCGGCTACACGGCCCCGGCCGGGTGGCGGTGCAGTCCGCCTATGCCCCGCCCGAGGATGCCGAGCCGATCCGTAACTCTCCCCGCGGGACCACCCGTCACCGCTGGTGATCCCCGGGAGATAACAGCAACTGGGAGAACAGGTCGCCGGAATCCTCCACGCGGGCGAGGACATCGGGCGCGGTGAAGAAGAGGTCACCGGGATCGCGGCAGGACTCCACCTCCTCCCAGCTGACCGGCGTGGAGACCGAGGGATGGGCCCGGGCGCGGAGCGAGTAGGGGGCGATGGTGGTCTTGGACCCGTTGTTCTGGCTCCAGTCGATGAGGATCTTGCCCTTGCGCAGCGACTTCGTCATCCGGGAGACCACGAGGCCCGGCTGGTCGCGCTCAAGCCGCTCGGCATACTCCTTGGCCCGCTCGCTGGCCTTGGCCGAGGTGATGCCGCTCACCTTCGCGTAGAGCTGCAGGCCCTTGCCGCCCGAGGTCTTGGCCAGCGGCTCGAAGCCGTCGGCGGCGAGCAGCGGCCGGAGGGCCTCGGCGACCCGGCAGCAGTCCACGATCGTCGCGGGCGCGCCCGGGTCCAGGTCGAAGACGAGCAGGTCCGGTTCGGCCTCGCCGCGGCGGGGGAACCGCCACTGCGGGACGTGCAACTCCAGCGCCGCCAGGTTCGCCGCCCAGACCAGCGTCGGCAGGTCGTCGATGACCACGTAGTTCACGGTCGCACCGCGCCCGCGCCCGCGGGATGAGCGCTCCTGGACCCGTTCGGTCCGCACCCACGATGGCCGGTGGTCCGGCGCGTGCTTCTGGAAGAACGACTCGCCGCCGGTGCCATCGGGGTAGCGCTTCAGCGTCATCGGCCGGCCGGCCACGTGCGGCAGCAGCACCGGGGCGATCCGCTGGTAGTAGTCGAGCACCTCTGCCTTGGCGAAGACGTCGTCCGGGTACAGCGTCTTCCCGAGGTTCGTCAGCGTCAGCTCGCGTCCGTCCACGACGACGCTGGTCTTGTCCTGCCCTGCCATGTCATGTCTCCCGGATTACGTCCCTGGGTTCCTTGTCGTCGCGCAGCCCCCGGTAGGAGGGGGCGCGCATCCGGCCCGCCCGGGTCCAGCGCTCGAACGTGACCTCGACCACCAGCCGGGGCTCCGCCCATACGGCTGGCCGCGCGTACTGAGGCGGGACCGGGCTGTCGAAGGGGTTACCGGGGCGCCGGAGCGGGCGCAGCCTCGCGGTCAGCATCCGCAGCGTCTTGTCGGTGAACCCGGTCCCGACGTGCCCGCAGTAGATAAGGTCGCCCCCGTCGTACACGCCGACGAGCAGCGAGCCGATCAGGCCCTCCCGGTTCCCCTTCCCCGGCTTCCATCCGGCCACCACGACCTCCTGGCTCAGCGTGTTCTTGACCTTCAGCCAGTTAGCCGTCCTGGTACCCGGCTCGTACCGCGAATCCAGGCGCTTCGCGACCACGCCTTCGAGTCCTTGCTGGACAGAAGCCTCAAGGACCGCTTCCAGGTCCGGTCCGGGGAAGAAGGGCGGGGACAGGAAGCCCGATCCGTTAGGGATGAGGGGGTCTAGTATTTCGCGGCGATCGGCGTAGGGGAGGGCGAGCAGCGGCCGGCCGTCGAGCTGCAGCACGTCGAACGCGAGGAACGTGACCGGGGCGGTCGCGGCGAGTCGCCCGGCCGCTTCCGCGGACGAGACGTGCATGCGCGGCTGCAGCGCCTCGAAGTCCGGCTGGCCGCCCGGGCCGAACGCGACGATCTCCCCGTCCAGCAGCGCCTGCCGGTGCCCGGTCGCGCGGGCGAGCCCGGCCAGCTCCGGGTACGTGGCGGTGATGTCCTTGCCGGCCCGGGACCGCAGCGTGGTCCGGCCGTCCTCGCAGAACGCCAGCGCGCGAACGCCGTCCCACTTCATCTCGACCCCCCAGTTGCCGGCGTCGTAGTCCGGCGGCCGCCCGGGCGAGGCCAGCATCGGCCTCAGCGACGATGGCAACGCCAGCCGGTCCATGCCTGCTGCCTACCCGGCGACGGGAGCCTCTATCCTGCGGTTATTTACGGTGAGGAGATCTCGCCGCGGCGCTCGGCGAGCAGCAGCAGCGCGTACGCGGCCAGGGTCGAGTCGTCGGTGATCCGGCCGTCGCGGGTCATCTCCTCGAACTCCGCCCGCGGGAACCAGGCCGCCCGGATGCCGAATTCCTCGGGCTCCGGGTCGGGCGGGCCCTGGGTCAGCCCGGTGGCCAGGAAGTAGTCGCACCGCTGGTTCGTCATTCCGTGCGACGCGGTCAGCCTGCCGAGGCGGGTGAGCTTCCCCGCGCGCAGCCCGGTTTCCTGGGCCAGCTCCATGTGGGCGAGTTCCTCGGGCGTTCCGGTCTCCCCGTGGGGGAAGCCGCCCTGCGGGAACGACCAGCTGCGGCGCCCGACCGGGTAGCGGTACTCCTCGACCAGGTGGAAGCCGCCGCTGGCGGCCGGGATGACCGGCGCGAAGTCGTCCCGCTCGACGACCGCGTACGTGCCGCGGGATCCGTCGCCGCGTTCGATGTCGTCCCGGCGGAGCCGGATCCAGGGATCGGTGTAGACGACCCTGCTGCCGAGCGTCCGGATCTCGGGTTCAGTATCCACCGACCCATTGTGCCCGCTCGCGCGGTTCCGATGGCTTCCGCCTGGCGACCGCACGGATAGGCGGCGGCTCCCCAATGTGCGATAGGAGGCATATGCCCGTTCTGCGGAGTGCCCCCACCCGGCTCTGTCGCTGGTTACGTGGGCCGCCAGCACCGGTGCCCCCGCCGGGGCCGGGGGTATGCGGGGCCGGGCTTGGGTAAATGTCCCGTTCTACTAGGGTATGTCCGGGCGCGGGGGGCGTGCCGGGCGGGCCGGTCAGGGGCGGAAGAGCTTCGCGTGGAGGATATGTGAGGGTGGAGAGCACATATCCTCCACGCGGACATGATCGCGGCTCGGTGGATACCCCTGTGGGTATTACGAAGGTCGTGAATCAGCCGCAAGGATCGTTTGCCCGTGCGGGACTCTGACAAAGAGCCGGGGCGGCCCCGCGAGGCGCGGGTCCATAAGGGAAGCGGGCCCGCGGGCCCCTTCGCGACGGCGGAATGTCAGGGGTGGTGCTTAGCATCGGTTGGGTGGAGCTTTCGGGGCGGCGCCCGCCGGGCGGGGCGGGTCAGGACTCGCCAGGTAAAACGGGCCAGGACTCGCCGGGTGGGGCGAGTGAGGATCTCAGTCTGGGGTGCCGGATGTGCCAGACGTGCAGGATCTGCCGGGGGCCGGTGCTGCCTGGGTACGCCCGCTGCTACCAGTGCGAGCGGGCTCGACGGGATGCCGGGGGGTTGCTGGCCGACGCCGTCGCGCCCATCGCGTACGCGGTCAAGGGAGGGGAGCTGGCGCGGGACCTGTGGCGGTACAAGTCCGGCGCCCACGGTGCCGGCAGTGCCCACGGTGGCGACGGTGCCCACGGTGGCGACGGCGCTGAGGAGTCGGCGAGGCGGCTCCGCGGGATGCTGTCGGAGTTCCTCGACGCCTACGGCGCGCGGGTGTGGCGGGCGGCCGGCATGGCCGGCGGGCCGGACGCGGTCGCCGTGGTGCCCAGCGGGCAGGGCCGGCCCGG
>JAFMRC010000542.1 GCA_017354375.1 Nocardiopsaceae bacterium
GGCGCGAGCACGCACGGCACCGCGGCCGACCGCGGCGCGCACGCCGCCGCCCTCGCCCGGGAGGCGATCCGCCACCTGATGGTCGGGCACCCCACCAACGAGGCCGCCGGGCAGGCGTACACCGCCGACGGCCAGACCAACGTGACCAGCAACAACTGGTCCGGCTACGCCGACACCGGCAAGTCCTTCAGCAAGGTGAGCGCCAGCTGGAAGCAGCCCAAGGCCAGCTGCGGCCTGGGCGTCATCTCGATGGCCGCGTTCTGGGTCGGCATCGACGGCCTCAAGAGCAGCTCCGTCGAGCAGGACGGCACGATGGTCGAGTGCTACCTCGGCACCGAGTACCAGTACACCTGGTGGGAGATGTACCCGAGCAACTCGGTGCAGACGGTCGGCTCGGCTGTGCACGCCGGCGACGCCATCACGGCGTCGGTGACCCGCAGCGGGAAGACCTACGCCCTCAAGGTCACCGACTCCACCCACCCGGGCAACAGCTTCAGCACCAAGAAGAGCTGCTCGTGCGCCGACTCCAGCGCGGAGTGGGTCGCCGAGGCGCCGAGCAACGGCGTGACCGAGTACCCGCTCACTGACTTCGGCACCTGGCACGCGTCCAACGCGGCCGCGGCGGACTCGGCGGGCTCGGGCCGGATCTCCTCGTTCAGCGACGAGAAGATCACGATGGCCGACACCGCCGGCATCACCGAGGCCTCGCCCAGCGGGCTCTCCAGCGGCGGCAGCGCCTTCTCCGTCGCCTGGAAGTCCGGCCTCTGAGGATAATGGGGGCATGAAAGAACCCGGCCCCCTCGAAGACCTGGAACGCGCGCTCGCGGGCGCGGAGACGATCGTCGCCGGCATAACGCCCGGCCAGTGGACCGCGGCCACGCCGTGTGACGGCCTTGACGTGCGCGGCGTGGTCAGCCACCTGGTCACCGGCAACCTCAGGTTCGCCGCGCTGGCGCGGGGGAATCCCGCGCCAGCTGGCGACGACCTCCTCGGCGACGACCCCGCGGGCGCCTTCAGCCGGGCGGCCGCGGAACTGGCGGCGGCGCTGGGCGCGCCCGGCGCGCTCGACGAGGTGTACAAGGCGCCGTGGGGCCGTGCCACGCCGGGATCCGTGCTGGCGCAGGTCAGGATCACCGAGCAGCTCGGCCACGGCTGGGACCTGGCGCGGGCCACCGGGCAGCCCGTCCCGTTCCCTGCCGACCTGGCCGAGCGGACCCTGGCCACCGCCCGGATGACGCTCTCGTCGCGGCCCGAGGGACCTGGCGCGCCGTTCGGCCCCGCGGTGCCGGTGCCCGATTCCGCTCCCGCGATCGACCGCCTGGCCGGCTTCCTGGGCCGCGCGGTGGCCTAGCGCCCCGGCCATCGCCTGCACCGGCCTTTCCCTCTCCTGGCCCGGGAAGCGGCGATCGTGGCGAGTCACGACGATCCGTTCGGTCAAGATCTGATTTTTGTTGTCGACATCAGTCGACTACGCGCGATAGCATGTGAGCGTGGGCCAGGAGACGGTCACCTACTACGCGATCGTGGACGCGTTCAGCAGCCGGCGGCGTCCCGCCGGGGTGCTGCGCAGGATCACGGACGGCGACGGAAACCGGCGGGACGAGGCGTTCGGTCGTAACCTGGCGTGGGGGCACGCGACGGGCCGCTACCCCGCGGCCACGGGTGAGCTGCATGAGATCACCGAGGACGAGGCCACCCGGATCGTCTCCCGGATGCTGCACGCCGCCGCCGCCCGGTGATCATGCGGGGAGCCAGCCGTCGCGGACCGGCACCGGGGCCGGGCCCGGCCACCAGCGGGCCAGCACGATGGCGCCGAGCCGCCCGAGGATCTCCTCGCCCTCGGACAGCGCGGTCATCGTGTGGTCGGCCAGCCCGTCGGCCGCGGCCGCGTAGGCGACCGTGCCTCCGCCGGACGGCAGGAACAGCAGGCCGGCGTCGGTCCGGCAGCCGGTCACGTACCCGGTCTTGTGGGCCAGCGCGGGCGCGTCCTCGCTGGGCGGGTGGAAGGGCGCCGCGACCGCGAGCCAGGCGCGGGGGAACAGCGCCTGGTGCTGCTGGTAGCGCAGCACGGTGACGATCCGCGCGGACGCCTCCGCGTCCACCACCGTCCCGGCGTGCAGCCGGGCCATCAGCTCGCAGAAGTCGCCGAGGCCCGCGGTGGCCAGCGGCCCGCCCGGCGACGCCTTGCCC
>JAFMRC010000543.1 GCA_017354375.1 Nocardiopsaceae bacterium
ATAGCCACATCGATTGCGCAATCGAGCGGGCCGGGGAGAAGGGGAACGCACGCCGCGGGCATCCCCGGAGATGCTTCTGTGGCTGGTGGGGCCAATAGGGTAAGTGGTATTGACTATACGTGCCAGAAAACTCCACGCGGACCCTCCGACCCTGATACCCCCGCGCCGAACGCCGGGCAGCGGAACGCCCAAGCCCGAATAGCCGCACCCGGCACCGAAAGCACACCGCAGTCTCGCCTCGCGGCCCCATCGGCTCCCCCGGGTTTCTCCCATGCCGGATATATCCGGCGACGAGAGCCACCGCAGCGCGTTGGGCTGGCTGGGGTCATCCCTCGTTCTAGGCGGGCTGGCCGGCCGGGAACGGCTTGCGGGCGATCCCGCTCCAGCTCGGGACGAGGGCGTTCGCCTCGAACTCCGAATGCGGGCGCCACTCGTTCGCCGGCACCACGCCGGGCTCGATGAGCTCCAGCCCGTCGAAGAACCGCGCGAACTCCGCGTGGCCGCGCAGCTTCCCCTGGGTGTCCGACTGCTCGACGAAGATGCGCGCGGCCTCCAGCATCTCGGGGTTGAGGTCGTCGGCGAGGTGAGTCATCGCCAGGTAGCTGCCCGGCACGGTGGCGTCCATGTAGGTCTTGACGATCTGGTGGGGATGGTCGTCGTCCGTCGTGAGGTGAAGGACGGCGATCATCATGACGGCCACCGGCTGGCTGAGGTCCAGCAGGTCGGCGGCGTGGCTGAGGACTTTTCGCGGCTCGCGCAGGTCGGCCTCGACGTACCCGGTCCGCCCCGGCTCCGCGCTGGTGAGCAGCGCCTGAGCGTGCACCAGCACGAGGGGGTCGTTGTCCACGTACAGCACCCGGGACTCCGGCGCGTGCCGCTGGGCAACCTCGTGGGTGTTGTTCGCCGAGGGCAGGCCGGTCCCGATGTCCAGGAACTGGCGGATGCCCGCCTCCTCGGCCAGGTAGGTCACCGCGCGCTTCAGGAACCTGCGGTTGGACCGCGTGGCCTCGGCGATGGCCGGGAACGCTCGCAGGAGGTCATCGGCCGTCGCCCGGTCCGCCGCGAAGTTGTCCTTGCCTCCCAGCAGCGCGTCGTACACCCTCGCGGGGTGCGGGACGCTAGTGTCGAACCTGGCGAGCCGTTCTTCGGCAGAAGCTTCATCGTGTGGTCCGTCGGCTGCCACCGAGAGGCCTCCTTGCGCTCGATTCCCGGGAACGACAGTTACCTTATCCTTCGGTCGGGCTAACCCAGGCAAAAGACCTTGCATCCCGAACGGATCGAGGTGCCTGCTCCCGTCCCCAGGCTCTCGCCCGCCGCGCCTTTGGCGCACTCTGTCCGATGCCCGGACAACTGGCCGAGGCCAGGATCATACTGTCCGGATGAGCCAGGTATGCGGGGGAAAGACGGCCACGGTCCTGACCGCGGAACTGATCGTCGATGGCAGCCGGGCGGGCAATCCGGTGATCTCGCCCGACGGCCGATGGGTAGCGTGGACGACCTCTGGCCCGCCCGGGCGGGAACAGCCGGCGAGCGACCTGTGGCTCGCGCGCGCCGACGAGAACGAGGCCCCGGTCCGGCTGGCCGGTGGTGACGCTAGGACCCGGCTGCCACGCTGGTCTCCCGACTCCGGCTGGCTGTTCTACGTCGCCGAGCCAGGCGCCCCGAACGGGGACGCCCCTCATGCGGAGATCCGCCGGGTCCGGGTCACCGCCGGCGGGCCGGACCAGGACGCCGGGACCGTGCTGCGCTGGGGTGGCGAGATCTCCGGCCTCCTGCCCCTCATCGGCGGGCGGGTGGTGGCCGTCGTGGCCGGCGATGAGCGGACCGATGACGACAAGCGCCGCGAGGCCGACGGCGACGACGCGATGGCGTGGTCTCAGCGAGCCGAACGGCAGCACTGGCTCTGGCACCGCCTCCGCCTGCTGGACCTGGACTCCGGCGAGCTGACCGTCGTCGGGGAGCTGGCGGAGCGGCACGTCGCCGATGTCGCCCAGCGGCCGGACGGCGGCCCGCTGGCGGTGGTGAGCTGGGACTGCCCGGAGTTCGACCCGGGCGCCTTCACGAGCCGGCTGCACGTCGTGGGCGCGGGAGACGGCGCTGGGCCGCCGGGCGGCCCGGGTTCGGCGGCGGGCGGTTCGGGCTCGGCGGGCGGCTCGGTGACGGACCTGGGCCCGGCGGGCCT
>JAFMRC010000105.1 GCA_017354375.1 Nocardiopsaceae bacterium
GCCCCGGCCGTCGCGCAGGCCACCGCGCAAGCCGCCGCGAGGACCCCGAAGACCGCGGCGTACGGCGCGGCGGAGGTACGCCGGCGTCCGGTGGACCCGTGCCTGAGCCGGAAGGGCATGTGTGCTCCTCAGCAAGCCGGTGGAGAGCGCACGGCCTGGGGTGACCGCGCATTGCGAGACTTTACTCTCCGTATCCGTATGATGACTAAAGAACGCCGAGGACCGTGAGGACCGCCCGGCGCCCGCCCGCGAGGGATCCGCAAGGGACCCGCGAAGGACCCGCGAGGGAGACGAGGCGATAGCGGCCAGAAAATCCCGGAAAAGTTGTTGGCGTCCCGGGCAGCGGCTCCTCATGCATACGGATAGCGCGGGAAGCGCAGCACCGGCTGCCCCGCACAGGGAACGCAGGACAGGACGGAAGACATGAGCTACTCACCCAAGCACGCAAAGCAGACATCCCTCAAGGTCGCGGTCCTGGGGAGTCAGCACGGAACATTCGGGACGGACGACGCGCTCGACGACCGCCACGCCGCCGCTGACGGCGACGCGCGCCCGGCAGACCGCCCGGCCTCGCCCTTCGCGCCCAAGCCGCGGACCGCCCCGGAGTAGCGCTCGGAAAATAAAATGTAGCCCCGACCGGATTCGAACCGGCGTTACCGCCTTGAGAGGGCGGCGTCCTAGGCCTCTAGACGACGGGGCCGAGCAAACAGCCAAGCTGGGGTACCAGGACTCGAACCTAGACTAACAGGGCCAGAACCTGTCGGGCTGCCAATTACCCCATACCCCAAGGGGGTCCGTGCGGAAGGGGAAGAGACCGCATCCCCTTCCGGCGGCGCGTATGAACTGTACCGGACATCGGCGCGACTAGCCAACGCGAACGGGTACCTGGGTAGGATCAGCCGGGAGCCAGCCAGCCCCCGAAGCCCCGGACTACGTCCGGGGCCGGACCGCAGTGCTTCCCGGGGGACACCCCCGGACCCCGATATGTTTTGGAGAGCGCCCGATGCCCTGGTACGACCTGCCGCTCGAGCAGCTCCGCGACTACCGCACCGCCACGCGGGAGCCGGCCGGGCTCGACGGCTGGTGGGCGGCGCGCGTCGCCGACGCCCGCGACAGGGCGAAGCCGGTGACGCTCACCCGGCACGAACCGGGCCTTTACGGCGCCGTGGAGGTCTACGACGCCGAGTTCTCCGGTGCGGGCGGGGACAGGATCAGGGCCTGGTACATCAAGCCTCCCGAGAGCACTCCCGGAGGCGGCGAGGCCCGCACCGTAACCGTGACCTTCATCGGCTACGGCGGCGGCCGGGGCGCGCCCGCCGAGCACATCCTGCTGCCCGCGATCGGCTACCCCGTCTTCGTCATGGACACCCGGGGCCAGGGCGGACGGTGGACGTTCGGCGCGACCGGCGACGCCGGGAGCGGCGGGCCGGAGAACTCCCAGGTCATGACCCGCGGCGTGACCAGCCCGGAGACCTACTACTACACGCGGCTGATCACCGACGCCGCGCTCGCGGTGGACGCCGCGGCGGAACTGGCCGGGCCGGACGCGAAGATCTCCGTCCGCGGGCACAGCCAGGGCGGCGGGCTGGCGCTGGCCGCCGCGGCGCTGCACGGTGACCGGATCGCGGCGTGCCAGGCCGACGTTCCGTTCCTGTGCGACATCCAGCGGGCGATCACGCTCGCGCCGAACGGCCCGTACATCGAGATCCCCCAGTTCCTCGCGCACAACGTCGACCTGGCCGACCGGGTGCTGGACACGCTGCGGTACGTCGACTGCGCGCTGCTCGCCCGGCGCGTCACCGCGCCGACGCTGATGAGCGCCAGCCTGATGGACCCGATCTGCCCGCCATCGACGGTGTTCGCCGCCTACAACGAGATCACCGCGGAGAAGGAGATCGTGGTGAACCCGTACACCACGCACGAGGTGGCCCATGGGCACAGCGAGCGGCTGATCCGCCACCTCCGCGAGCACCTGTTACGCGCCCGATGCGCCCGGCCCGCCTAGTACCTAGTCGCGGATGACGACCCGGTTGGTCAGGGTACCTACCGACTCGATCGTCACCGAGACCTCGTCCCCGTCGGCCACCGGCCCTACGCCCTCCGGCGTGCCGGTGAGCAGCACGTCGCCGGGCAGCAGGGTCATGACCGAGGACACGTAGGCGATCAGCGAGGGCACGTCCCACAGCAGCTCACGGGTGCGGGCGTGCTGGCGCACGTCGCCGTTCACCGTCGTCGTGATGCCGAGGTCAGACGGATCCGCCCCGGTCTCCATCCACGGCCCCAGCGGGCAGAACGTATCGAAGCCCTTCGCCCGCGTCCACTGCCCGTCCCTGGCCTGCAGGTCGCGGGCGGTCACGTCGTTGGCGCAGGCGTAGCCGAAGACGACCTCCTCGGCCCGCTCCCTCGGCACCTCCCGGCACAGCCGCCCGATGATGACGGCCAGCTCGCCCTCGAAGTCCACCCGCTCGGCGAGCTTGACCGGGTACGCGATCGGGTCGCCAGGACCCGTGACCGACGTCGACGGCTTCAGGAAGATCACCGGCTCGCCCGGCGGCTCGGTGGCGAGCAGCTCGCCCATCTCGCGCGCGTGGGCGGCGTAGTTCTTGCCGACCGCCACCACCTTGCTGGGCAGCACGGGCGCGAGCAGCCGGACCTCGGCGAGCGGGTACCGCTGCCCGGTGACCCGGACGCCCGACGGGTCGATGCCGAACGGATGCCCGTACAGCTCGGCGATCACCTGCGGCTGCCCGGGCTCCCCTTCCACGACGCCATAGGCGACCCCGTCACCCTTGGCGAACCTCGCGACACGCACGACGCTCCTTCGCTAGGCCGGCCCCTATCCGATCCGATTCCGGGAAAGTCTACAAACCATTATCCCGAACGGATAGCCGCGACTGACCCGGATCCCCCTTCTGTAACCGGGACCGTCAGAGCTCGATTCCCGGGTACAGCGGGTGGCGGGCCAGGAGGTCGGCGCAACGCTGGCGGGACGCGGCCGCGACCTTGTCGTCGATCACGTACTTGGCCTTGGCCGTCTCGTTCGCCGGGCTGGTCGCCTTCAGGGCCGTGACGATGACGTCGGCGATCTCGTCCAGCTCGTCCGGGCCGAAGCCGAGCGTGGTCAGCGCGGGCGTGCCGGTCCGGATGCCGGAGGTGTACCACGCGCCGTTCGGGTCGTGCGGGATGCTGTTCCTGTTGGTGACGACGCCCGCGTCCAGCAGCGCGGACTCGGCCTGGCGACCGGTCAGCCCGAAGCTGGTGGCCACGTCGAGCAGGACGATGTGGTTGCTGGTGCCCCCGCTGACCAGGGAGGTCCCGCGCTTCTTCAGGCCCTCGGCCAGGGCGATGGCGTTGGCCACGACCGCCTGCGCGTACTCGCCGAACGCGGGCTGGCGGGCCTCGGCGAACGCGACGCCCTTGGCCGCCATCACGTGCCCCAGGGGGCCGCCGAGCACCATCGGGCAGCCCTTGTCCACGAACGGGGCGTACTCGTCGGTGCAGAGCACGAACCCGCCGCGCGGCCCCCGCAGCGACTTGTGGGTGGTGGAGGTGACGACCTGGGCGTGCGGCACCGGGTTGTAGTCACCGGTCAGGACCCCGCCCGCGACCAGGCCCGCGAAGTGGGCCATGTCGACCATGAGGGTCGCGCCGACCTCGTCGGCGATCTCGCGCATGATGCGGAAGTTGGGCGTCCGCGGGTAGGCGGAGTAGCCGCCCAGCAGGATCAGGGGCCTGAACTCCTTGGCCTGGGCCCGGAGCGCGTCGTAGTCGATCTGGCCGGTCTCCGGGTCGGAGCCGTAGCTGGCCTGGTCGAAGAGCTTGCCGGAGATGTTCGGCCTGAACCCGTGGGTCAGGTGGCCCCCGGCGTCCAGGGACATGCCGAGCATGCGCTGGTTGTTGAAGGCGTTGCGCAGCTTCGCCCAGTCGGCGTCGGTGAGGCTGTTGACGTGCTTGACCCCGGCCTCGTTCAGCGCGGGCTCCTCGACGCGCTTGGCCAGGATGGCCCAGAACGCCACCATGTTGGCGTCGATGCCGGAGTGCGGCTGGACGTAGGCATGGTCGGCGCCGAACAGCTCCCTGGCGTGGCCGGCCGCGATCTCCTCGACCTTGTCGATGAACTCGCAGCCGGCGTAGAAGCGGTGGCCGATGGTGCCCTCGGCGTACTTATCCGACAGCCAGTTGCCCATCGCGAGCAGCACGGCGGGTGACGCGTAGTTCTCCGAGGCGATCAGCTTGAGCTGCCGGCGCTGCGACGCGAGCTCGCCGCTGATGGCGGAGGCGATGCCGGGCTCGACGGACGCGATCGTCTCCAGCGCCGCCGCATAGGCGTCGGCGGCGGTCCGGGATTCGGTTGCGGCGGGCGAACGTGGGACTGCGCTGGTTACCGGGGTATTCACATACACAACGGTATTGCTCCCAGCCGTCCGGTACAACTCGAACACTCGGACCGGGGCAGGCGCGATGATCCGTTCGGTATGAGGGGTGTGATCGGTTCTTTACAAGGGGTTCGAACCGACCGCGCACCATGAGAAGCTACGATAAATAACCCATACGGACTAAATCACATTTAGTGAGACGAGCATTGCATGGCGTTCTCTGGTAGCAACTCCGGCCCGAACAGTCCTTCCGCGGGGGCGTGGACCTTCAACTCGCCGCCGGGGTGGCCGACGCCGCCTCCCGGATGGCAGCCGCCCGCGGGCTGGCAACCCGATCCGTCCTGGCCTGCCCCGCCGCCGGGCTGGAACTTCTGGGTGCCCGCGGGGGCTCCCCCGGCCTCCCCCGCCGGATGGCCCCAGGGCGGGCCCTACGCGCAAGCCGGCCCCTACCCGCAGGGCTTTAACGCCGCGCCTGGCTTCGCCGGGGGTCCGCCCCCCATGGCCGGCCCGCGCCCGGATCCGGTGGCGACGATTTTCGGCACCTTGTTCCCGGTCAAGAACTGGGTGCATAACCCCGGGTGGCGGCAATGGGTACGGCTGATGCTCATCCCCTACGCGCTGCTCCCGCTGATCTTCCTCATCGTGTTCTCCCACTCGACCGACATCAGCGCGCCCGGCTGGGCTTACAGCCTCTATATCGCGCCGCTGTGGGCCCTCGGCTTCTGGATGCTGATCCGCCCCGGGCGCCTGGGCGTGAAGGTGATATGGATCCCCGCGGCGGTCATCGCCTGGACCGTCGCATGGATGTACCTGATCACGATCAACGTCAACGACGCGCTGGCAAAGGGCACGCTCACCCTCCCCAAGGCCCTGGTCGTCGGGCTCAACGAGGAAGTCACCAAGGCGCTCCCGATCCTGGTGATCGGGCTCATCCTGAAAGCCCAGAACATCAAGCTGGACGTCCGGATGTGGATGTGGCTGGGAACCCTTACCGGGCTGGCCTTCGGCGTGGTCGAGGCTCAGGGCTATACGGCAGGCTACGCGAGCAGCACGATCCAGGCCTTCCTCATCCAGTTGCGGCAAGCCCTCGACCAGGCGATCCAGACCCACAATCCCACCGAGGTCCACGAGGTTATCGCCGCGGCCAGCAACGCCCAGATTCAGTACGTCATCCTCTTCGCCGAACGCGTCTTCGTCGATGGACTGCAGCACGCGCTCTGGGCGGGGATAGCCGCGTTCTTCATGGGCATCGCCATCAACTACCGCAAGCGCCGCTTGGCGATCATCCCGCTGGGCATCGTTGTCCCGATCCTGCTGCACGCGCTGAACGACTTCACGCTCAGCTCCGGCAACAGCGGCTTCCTCCAGTTCCTGTGGATCGTCATCCAGGCGGTTTCCGTGGTGCTGTTCCTCAGCTACACCATGTCGGCGCACGCGATCGAGGAGCGGGTGCGCGACAACCCGTTCTTCCGCGGGCAGTCCATGATCATGCCGGTTATCCGTCCCGCCGCCAGCCAGGGGGCCGCGGTGAACCCGCAAGTGCCGCAGGGACCGCAAGGCCCGCTGTCGGCGCCTCAGGGTCCTCAGGGTCCTCAGGGTCCTCAAGGGCCTCAGGGGCCGCAGGGGCCGCAGGGGCCGCAGGGGCCGCAGTCGGCGGGGCAGCCTCCGCCGGGTTCTCCGGGGCAGGCTCCGCCGGGCACCCCGGGGTATTCCGGGCCGAGTAACCCGGGAGGGTATCCCCCGTCGGGTAACCCGGGGTGGCCTCAGCCGGGGCCTGGCGCCGGGACCCGGTTAGCCGGGCCCGGTTAGACGTCGCGGCCGGCACGGAGGAGGCCGTAGGTGACCGCCTCCTCCAGGGCGTGCCACGACGCGGAGATGATGTTCTCGTCCACGCCGACCGTGGACCAGGCGCCGTCGCCGTCGCCGGAGGTGATGAGCACCCGGGTGACCGCCCCGGTGCCGTGGCTGCCCTCCAGGATGCGGACCTTGAAGTCGGAAAGCTCCAGGTTCGCCAGTTCGGGGAAGGTCTGTTCCAGCGCGGTCCGCAGCGCCATGTCGAGGGCGTTCACCGGGCCGTTGCCCTCGCCGACCGCGATGACCCGCTCTCCCTTGACGTGCAGCCGTACCGTCGCCTCGGTCGTCGCCATGGCGCCCGCGCCCTGCTCGACGATCACCCGCCAGGACTCGACGGTGAAGTGCCTGTGCTTTTCGCCGGCCAGCTCGTCGCGCAGCAGCAGCTCGAACGACGCGTCGGCTGCCTCGAACGAGTAGCCGCGAGCCTCCATCTCCTTCACGCGGTCGGTGACCCGGCCGATCGCCGGCTTGTCGCCGGATAGGTCGTAGCCGAGTTCCCTGCCCTTCAGCTCCACGGACGCGCGGCCCGCCATGTCCGACACCAGCATGCGCATGTCGTTGCCGACCTCGGCCGGGTCGATGTGCTGGTACAGGTTCGGGTCCACGCGCACCGCGCTCGCGTGCAGCCCGGCCTTGTGCGCGAACGCGCTCAGCCCGACGTACGGCTGGTGGGTGTCCGGCGTGACGTTGGTGACCTCGCTGATCGCGTGCGCGATCCGGGTCATCTCCCTGATGCCGTCGCCGTCGAGTACATGCTGGCCCTTCTTGAGCTGCAGGCCGGCGACGACCGAGAACAGGTTGGCGTTGCCCGCCCGCTCGCCGTAGCCGTTGGCGGTCCCCTGCACGTGGGTTGCTCCGGCTTCGACGGCCATCAGGGTGTTCGCGACGGCGCACGCGGTGTCGTCGTGGCAGTGGATGCCGATCCGCGCCTGGGTGCCGTCGATGACCGCGCGGACCACGTCCCCGAGCTCGGTGGGCAGCATGCCGCCGTTGGTGTCGCACAACGCGATCACGTCCGCGCCGTTCTCGGCGGCGACGCGGACGCATTCGAGGGCGTACGCCGGGTTGGCCCGGTAGCCGTCGAAGAAGTGCTCCGCGTCCACGAACACCCGCTGTCCCTCGGCCTTCAGGTGCGCGACGGTGTCCGCCCACATGACGAGGTTTTCCTTCAGCGTGGTCCGCAGCGCCAGCTCGACGTGGCGGTCGTGGCTCTTGGCGACCAGCGTGACGACCGGCGCCCTCGACTCGCGGAGCGCCACGACCTGCGGGTCGTCGGCGGCCTTGACCCCGGCCTTGCGGGTCGCGCCGAACGCGGCGAGCGTCGCGTGCCTGAGGTCCAGTTCGGTGGCTGCCCGGCGGAAGAACTCGGTGTCCTTGGGAATGGCGCCCGGCCAGCCCCCCTCGATGAACCCGACGCCAAGGTGGTCGAGGTGGCGCGCGATCGCCAGCTTGTCCGCGACAGTGAGGTTGAGGCCCTCCTGCTGCGCGCCGTCGCGCAAGGTGGTGTCGTACACGTGGAACTGGTCATCGACCATCGTCGCTGTCTCGTTTCTTCCGTTTCGGTTTCCGTGAGCGTCATCGGCAAACAAAAAGACCCCTCGCGGTACGCGAGAGGTCTGCGCGTCGGCACCGGGGGGTTCCGGGGGGTCGTCCCCCCGGGTTAACACCACGAGCTGCCGCGAAATCGACCGCTAGGTCGATGAGTAGCGTCAGCCGCCGACGCGCCTGCCGATAATAATCAGGCTGGACGTCACGGTAAGCAGTGTGCCACATGACGGCTCCGTTACGCCAACCGGCCCATGGTTGCCCGGAATCCTCGGTCGAAAAGATTGCATACAGTATTCTGCATTCTGTAGTCTGACGGCGTGGCGCGCGGGCGCCGCGGGCCGGCCACACGGCCGCAGAACAGAATCGGAATGGGTGATCGCGTGCGCGACTGGCTGAACCAGCGGTGGACCGTCAACCTGTCAATCCTGCTCACCGACCTGCCCCTGAACGCGCGGCCAGCCGCGGCGAGCGCGCTCGGCTTCGACGCGGCCGAGTTGTGGTGGACGCTCTCCGGCCCGATCCCGCCAGAACGGGCGCTCGACACGCTGCGCCAGGCGTTCGCCGATGCGGGAGTACGGCTGACCGGGCTGAATTTCGACGCCGGAAACATGGCGGCCGGCGACCGGGGCCTGGTCTGCCGTCCGGCGGACGCGCAGCGTTTCCGGGACAACATCGCGGTGGCCACCGGGTTCGCCGACTCCCTCGGCTGCCGGGCCCTGAACGCGCTGTACGGCAACCGGCCGCCCGACGTGCCCATCGCCGAGCAGGACGAACTGGCCCTGGAGAACCTGGCGCTGGCGGCGCACGCCGCGCACGACATCGGTGCGACCCTGCTGATCGAGGCGCTGAACGCGCCCGAGACCCCGGACTACGGGCTGCTGTCCAGCGCGACCGCGGTCGACGTCGTGGACAAGGTCAACGCCATCACCGGGCTGGGCAACGCGAAGTTCCTCGCCGACCTGTACCACCTGGCGCGCGGCGGTGAGGATCCCGCGAAGGCGATCGTTTCCTACGCCGACCGGATCGGGCACGTGCAGATCGCCGACTGCCCCGGGCGCCAGTTCCCCGGCACCGGCTCACTGGACTTCGCGGCGCTGCTCGGGCAGCTTGACGCCGCCGGATACGACGGCTTCGTCGGGCTGGAGTACAAGCCGCTGGCGGACGCGCCGGCGTCCGCGAACTTCCACTGGCTACCCATGGACTACCGGAGGAGCACGCTTTGACGACATCGGCACGGACCATCGCGTTCATCGGGCTCGGCATCATGGGTGCCCCGATGGCCGCCAACCTGGTACGCGCGGGGTACGCCGTCACCGGCTACGACCTCGCAGGCTCCCAGGCCGACAAGCTCGCCGCCGACGGAGGGCACGCGGCCGGCAGCATCGCCGAGGCGGTCGCTGACGCGGAGATCGTGATCACGATGCTGCCCGCCGACCCGCAGGTCGAGGCGGCCGTCTTCGGCGACGGCGGGATCTTGGCGCACGCCGCGCCCGGCACGCTGCTCATCGACATGAGCAGCGTCACACCGCGGATCGCCGTCCGGATCGCGCGCGCCGCGGGCGAGGCGGGCCTGCGGGCGCTGGACGCCCCGGTCTCCGGCGGCGAGGCCGGAGCCATCGAGGGCGTGCTGTCCATCATGGCCGGCGGCACGCCGGAGGACTTCGAGGCGGCCAAGCCGGTGCTGTCGGCGATGGGCACCACGGTGGTACACGTCGGCCCCGCTGGGTCCGGGCAGACGGTGAAGGTCGCCAACCAGCTGATCGTGGCGGTCAACATCCAGGCGTGCGCGGAGGCCGTGGTGTTCCTGGAGAAGTCCGGCGTCGACCTGCCCGCGGCGCTCGACGTGATCAACGGGGGCCTGGCCGGATCGACGGTGCTGACGCGCAAGCGCGCCAACTTCACCAGCCGGGACTTCGCGCCCGGCTTCCGGCTCGACCTGCACCACAAGGACATGGGCAACCTGCTGGCCGCCGCCCGCGAGGTCGGCGCCCCGGTGCCGTCCGGCGCCATGGTCTCCGAGTTCATCACCGCGCTGCGGAACGCGGGCGACGGGGGCCTGGACCACTCCGCGCTGCTGCGCAACCTAGACCGGATCAATGGAAAGGCGCTGTTATGCCGACGATGACAGCGGCTCGGGCCGCGGTGGAGATCCTCAAGCTAGAGGGGGCCGACACGCTGTTCGGCCTGCCCGGCGCCGCCATCAACCCCTTCTACGCGGCGGTCCGGGACCATGGCAGGCTGCGTCACGTGCTGGCCAGGCACGTCGAGGGCGCCGCTCACATGGCCGACGGCTTCACCCGGGCCGCGCCGGGCAACATCGGGGTGTGCGTCGGCACGTCCGGCCCGGCCGGCACCGACATGATCACCGGGCTCTACGCGGCCAGCGCCGACTCGGTCCCGATCTTGTGCATCACCGGCCAGGCTACGGTCGCGAAGCTACACAAGGAGGACTTCCAGGCGGTCGATATCGCCTCGATCGCCCGGCCGCTGTGCAAGATGGCGATGACCGTGCTTGAACCCGCCCAGGTGCCCGGCGCGTTCCAGCAGGCGTTCCACCTGATGCGGTCGGGCCGGCCCGGACCGGTCCTGATCGACCTTCCACTGGACGTCCAGCTCGCGGAGATCTCCTTCGATCCCGCGACGTACCAGCCGCTGCCGGTATACAAGCCGGCCGCGTCCCGTGCCCAGGCCGAGCGGGTGCTGGACATGCTGGAGGTCGCGCAACGGCCGCTGATCGTGGCCGGCGGCGGCGTGATCAACTCCGACGCCGCCGAGGACCTGGTGGAATTCGCGGAGCTGACCGGTGTGCCGGTGGTGCCGACGCTGATGGGCTGGGGGGCGATCGCCGACGATCATCCGCTCGCCGCCGGCATGGTTGGCATCCAGACCTCGCACCGGTACGGGAACGAGAGCTTCCTGGCCTCGGACTTCGTGCTCGGGATCGGCAACCGGTGGGCCAACAGGCACACGGGCGACCTGGACACCTACCGGCGGGGCCGGACGTTCGTGCACGTCGATATCGAGCCGACGCAGATCGGGCGGGTGTTCGCGCCGGACTACGGAATCGTGTCGGACGCGAAGGCCGCGCTGACGCAACTGATCGCGGCGGCCCGGGCACGGTCGCTGCCGGATCGCTCCGCATGGGCGTCGCAGGTCCGGCAGAACAAGGGGTCGCTGCTGCGCAAGACCAGCTTCGCCACCGTCCCGGTTAAGCCGCAGCGGGTGTACCAGGAGATGAACGCGGCGTTCGGCCCCGACGTCCGGTACGTCACCACGATCGGGCTGTCGCAGATCCAGGCGGCGCAACTGCTGCACGTGTACCGGCCGCGAGGCTGGATCAACGCGGGACAGGCCGGGCCGCTGGGCTGGACCGGGCCTGCCGCGATCGGCGTGGCCACGGCCGACCCGGATGCGACCGTGGTCGCGCTGTCCGGCGACTACGACTTCCAGTTCATGATCGAGGAACTCGCGGTGGGTGCGCAGTTCCAGGTCCCCTACGTGCACGTGGTGGTGAACAACGCGTACCTCGGGCTGATCCGGCAGGCGCAGCGGGCGTTCGACATGGACTACTGCGTTCAGCTGTCCTTCGAGAACGTCAACGCGCCCGAGCTCGGCGGGTACGGCGTGGACCACGTCCGGGTGGCGGAAGGCCTTGGCTGCAAGGCACTGCGCGTGTTCGAGCCAGACGGCATCGCCCCGGCACTGGAGGAAGCGCGGAAGCTGGCGGCCGAGCACCGGGTCCCGGTGGTCGTCGAGGTGATCCTGGAGCGGATCACGAACGTGTCCATGGGCACCTCGATCGACGCGGTCACCGAGTTCGAGGAGGTCGCGACGGTACGAGCCGACGCCCCCACCGCCGTAACCAGCCTCCTCCCCTAGCCCACGATGCCCCTGGACACCCCGCCCCCTTACCGACCCCGTCCCTAGCCAGCCTTCTCCCCTAGCCACCCTGGCCCCGGCCATCCTGGTTACCTAGCCAGCCTGATCCCTGGCCAGTCGGCCCCTGGCCGACGGCCCACGAGACGACGGCTGCATGCGGATCGACGCCCCTCCACCGCATGCAGCCGTCTTCACACGCGAAGCTGCCTCTCTGGCTTCTTTGACCTCTTTGGCTTCTTCGGCATCTCCGGTCTCTCCGGCCCCTTCGATTGCGCGCTCGATTGCGCAATAGAGGGGCTGCGGGCGGGACGACATCGGGCCTGGGGACGAAAGATGGTTAAATTTAAACGTTTCAACGCACGATTTTAGGCCATCCTCCGTCCCCAGTTAACTGACCCTGAATAGGGGCGCGCCGAGTCCCGTTGATCAGCCTTACGGAAAGCCCCAGATACCAATAAAACGGACGCGTGAATCACGTGACCGAGAAGATCGGATGACCGAGGAGGCTGAAACCTGAGTTCAGGGGGTGAGGGCGAGCGTCATCACGTGGCTGCCGGCGGGGGCACCGCCGGGCGGGACCACGGCCAGGACGTCGGCGACGGCGATGCCGCGCAGCATCGCGGGGCCGCCGAAGCCGATCGGCTCCGCGGTTCCGTCGCGGACAACCGCGGGGACGAGCCGGACGTCGCGAGGATGTCCCGGGATCCCGGCATCGACCGTGAGGCAGCGGAGCGGCGGCCAGGGATGGCCGCCGAGGCGGCGAAGCAACGGTAGCGCGAGGGTGACCAGGCCAGCGATGGCGGCAAGGGGGTTACCCGGGAGCCCGATCAGCCAGCGGCGTTGGCCGCCGGGAAGCTGCGTCAGTTCGGCGAGGAGCATCGGGTGGCCGGGGCGGACCGCGACCGAATCGACAAGCAGGCGGGCGCCGGCCTCGCGGAGCACGCGGTGCAGGTGGTCGGTCTGGCCGACCGAGGTGCTGCCGGTGGTGATGATGACATCGGCCGCGGAGCCGACGATCTCCGTCGCGAGCGGCCCGGCCTGGTCGGCGAGCAGGCGGACTTCGCCTAGGCGAGCGCCGCAGGACTCCAGCCACGAGGGAAGCAGGGGGCTCAGCGCGTCGCGGACCTGGCCCGCGCGGGGAACCCCGGACTGGGCGAGCTCGTCGCCGGTCACCAGCACGTCCACCACTGGCCGGCGGTGCACGAGGAACTCGTCGTACCCGGCCGCGGCGGCTACCGCCAGCACGACGGGCGTGACCGTCGTGCCCGCCGTGAGCAGCGTCGTGCCGACGGCACACTCCTGGCCGCGCGGGCGGATGTCCCGGCCCGGGGCCAGCTGTCCGGAGTCGCTGAGGGTCTCGCCGGTCACGGTGCCGTCCTCCAGCCGGAGCACGGCGGACGTCCCGTCGGGCACTGGCGCTCCGGTGGCGATGCGCCTCGCCGTCCCGGAGGCCAGGGGGTCCGGAACCTGGCCGGCCAGGATGCCGTCCCTGATCACTCGCCACGGCCCCGCTCCGGACACGGCCCAGCCATCCATCGCGGACGTGTCGAACGCGGGCAGGTCGGTGAGGGCGGCAAGCGGGGCGGCAAGTGCGTGGCCGACCGCATCGGCCAGCGACCGGGTGACGGCGGGCAGCGGGACGGCCGCCTCGCCAGCGGTGCGACGAGCCTGCTGCCACGGCGCGTGCCTGGGAAGCGGTTCCCCTACAGGGGTCGCCGGGCCGGCACAGGCAGCGGCTTCAGGCCTGGTGCTAGCTTCCGCGCCGGCACTAGCTTCCGCGCCGATGCTGGCCTCCGAGCCGACACTGGTGTCAGCGTCAGCGAGCGAACGTCTCGGGGGCACCGGCGATCTCCTTGCGGTAGAACTCGGTGGTCCGGTCGGCGTGTAGGCGCATCAGCTTCTGCGCCTCCTCGGCATCGCCGTCGGTGATGGCGCGAATCAGTTCGGCGTGCTCGTTCCAGGCTTCCCTGCCTCGCGGCCGGGCGATAGGGGTGTAATACCACCTCACCCGGCGCTGAACCTGGGATATCAGCTCGGCGAGTACCCTGTTGCCCGAGATGTCCACGATGTACTGGTGAAAGGCCGTGTTGGCATCGACCAGGACGCGCTCGTCGTCCGCGGCGAGTGCCGACACCCCGACCTCTTGCAGTTCCCAGAGCCGCGCGATATGTTCCTCAGTCCGGTTCAGCGCCGCCCCGTAGGCAGAGTATGCCTCCAGCACCGACCGAACCCCGAGCAGCTGATCGACTTCCTCCGGCGTGGGGGTGTGCACATAGGCGCCGTAGGCCGGGCGAAGCTCCACCCACCCATCGACCTGCAAGCGCTGGAGTGCCTCGCGGATCGGCTGGCGGCTGACGCCAAGGTGGTCGGCGAGCTCGGACTCCACCAGATGCTGCCCAGGCTTGAGCTGACCGCTGGCGATCATTTCGGCTAGGGCGTCGAAGACAGCCTGTCGCAGCGGCGTCGGGCGGGTGACGCGACGGCTGTCGGGTGCTATCGGCTCGTGCATGTTGACCTGGTCTCTCCCCAAAAGGAAACCGAGCGTGCGCCTTGCTGATTCTCAGCGTACCGATTCCTGTATGCAATATACCATCATGCTCTTGCCGTAAGGGCCACGGTAGGGAATACTGTATGCAATCAAGGAACGGGCCGGACAGGGACGAAGGTCCCGAACGGTTGGAGGAGGAGCCCTCAGGGCAGAGGAGGCAACCCAGGGCGGGAACCCGCGGCGGACGACAGGCAGCCCGGGCGAACGAGCCCGCGCGAACGCGCGGCATCAGGCACAGTGTGGAGTTTTTTGAACTATACGTCAATACCACTCACCCTATTGGCCCCACCAGCCACAGAAGCATCTCCGGGGATGCCCGCGGCGTGCGTTCCCCTTCTCCCCGGCCCGCTCGATTGCGCAATCGAGCGC
>JAFMRC010000324.1 GCA_017354375.1 Nocardiopsaceae bacterium
CCGCCACCGGCACCCCCGCCCCCGCGGTGACCGGGACCCCCGCGCCCGATGGCGACCCGGCCGCCACCCCGGCTGATAACAGCAACAAGCGGCAACCGGTGTTCGTCAGCCTCGCCGACGGCCTCGGCGCGCTGCCCGAAGCCGTCGCCCGGGCCTCGAACGCGGACATCCGCACCGGCGCCATGGTCCGCGAGCTCACCCGCACCGAGCGCGGCTGGCGGCTGACCGTCGGTTCCGCCGCGAACCCCGAGCACCTGGACGCGAGCGCGGTCATCATCGCGGTACCGGCGGCCGCCGCGTCCCGCCTTCTATCCCGAACGGATCGAGGCGCCTCCGCATCCCTCGCGGCTATCCCGTACGCGAGCATGGCCATCATCACCCTGGCCTTCCGCGCCGGGGACTTCCCCTCCGCGCACGCCGCGCGCAGCGGCTACCTCGTCCCCGCCGTCGACGGCCGGGCCGTCAAGGCCGCCACGTTCTCCACGATCAAGTGGCCGTATCTAGCGGAACGGGGCGACGGCGTGCACGTCGTCCGCTGCTCGGTCGGCCGCTCCGGCGAGGTCGCCCTACTGCAGCGCGAGGACAAGGATCTGGCCGCCCTCGCCGCCGCCGAGCTCGGCGAGGCGACCGGCCTGACCGCGGCGCCGGTGGACTGGAGGGTCACCCGCTGGGGCGGCGCCCTTCCGCAGTACAACGTCGGCCACCTCGACCGCGTCGCCGCGATCCGCGAGGCGGTCGCCGCCCACCCCGGCCTGGCCGTGGCCGGCGCCGCTTACGACGGAGTCGGCATCCCCGCCTGCGTCTCCACCGCCCGCTCCGCCGTCACTCAGGTCCTCGCGGGCCTCCACCTCACCGGCGCCTAGGGATTCCAGGGGCGCAGTTTCTCCGGGTTCCGCATGGCCCAGATGCGGGTGATCCGGTCGTCCGCGACGGCGAACGCGAACACGGTCACGGCGACGCCGTTCTCCATCGCCACCAGGCCGGGCTGGCCGTTGACCATGCGCTCCAGGGTCGCCCGGGCGCCGGCCGGGAGGCCGGCCAGGAAGCGCGCGATCGGCTCCGCCCCGGTGACCGGGTGCCGCGCGGCGGGGACGAGGCCGCCGCCGTCGGAAGTGGCCACGGCGTCGGGATCCAGGAGGCCGATGAGGGCACGGACGTCGCCGGCTTCCAGCGCCCGCCGGAACTTTCCGACGACCCGGGACGCCGAAGCCGGGGGTGCCGCTTTCCGGGAGTCCTGAACGCGGCGGCGGGCCGAGGATGCCAGCTGGCGGCACGCGACCGGGGTGCGCCCCGTGATCTCGGCGACCTCGGTGAACGGATAGCGGAACACGTCGTGCAGGACGAACGCGACCCGCTCGGCCGGGGTCATCGTCTCGAGCACCACCATGAACGCCATGCTGACCGACTCGTCCAGGGTGACGCGGTCCGCGGGGTCGCCCGGGGCGCCGGCGGTTCCCTCCGGCGCCCCGGGCAGTGGCTCCGGGAGCCACTCGCCGACGTAGGACTCCCGCCGGGCCCGCGCCGACCGCAGCACATCCAGGCAGATCCGGCTGGCCACCGCCGCCTGCGCCCCGGTTCGGATTCGGCGTGCATATACGTAGTCATAACAGGTAGACGAGACGGTGTCGCTGAACGTCAGGCCTCACATTCCGGCGGGCCGTCTCGTCAGTACGGGCAGGAATCCGTATACCAGGGGAGATCTCATGGAGCCTCGCATGAACCTGTTCGCCAACCCGGTCGCCTCCGCGTTCATCAAGCGCCTGCAGGCGGCCCACAAGCCGGTCGCCGACTCCGGGCTGCCGGAGGCCACGCAGGAACTCGTGAAGATCCGCGCCAGCCAGATCAACGGCTGCGCGATGTGCCTCGACATGCACACCAAGGACGCCGCGGCGGCGGGAGAGACCCAGCAGCGGCTGAACCTGGTCGCGTCCTGGCGGGAGGCGGCGGTCTTCACCGAGGCCGAGCGGGCCGCCCTTGACCTCGCCGAGCAGGGCACCCGCATCGCCGACGCCGGGGGCGTCACCGACGAGGCCTTCCAGAACGCGGCCAAGCACTATGACGAGGCGCAGCTCGCCGCCCTGGTCGCGGTCATCGCCGAGATCAACGCCTGGAACCGGCTGAACGTCCTCACCGGCCAGGTCGGCGGCGACTACCAGCCGGGCCAGTTCGGGTAGGCGCAGGAGCTACTATCCGTTCGGGATAGATTGAGGGCATGCCTGAGGAATCCAAGCGGCCCAGGGCCCGGGAGCTGAACGAGCTGATCCGCTACACCATGTGGTCCGTTTTCCGGGTCACGGACGGCCAGTTCGACCGGGAGGCGGCGGGCGCGGAGCTGGCCGAGTTCGGCGACCAGGCGGCGGGCAAGGGGGTCGTCACCCGCGGCTGTTACGACCTGCAGGGCATGCGGGCCGACGCGGACTACATGCTGTGGTGGGTCGCGCCGGCTTCCGATGAGCTGCAGGAGACCTACGCGCGGTTCCGGCGCACCCGGCTCGGGCGGGCCAGCGAGCCGGTCTTCTCCGCGATGGCGCTGCACCGGCCGGCGGAGTTCAACAAGAGCCACGTCCCGGCGTTCCTGGCCGGGGAGGAGCCGAAGGACTACGTCAGCGTCTACCCGTACGTCCGCTCGTATGAGTGGTACCTCCTCGATGACGACCAGCGGCGCGCGATGCTCGCCGAGCACGGCATGATGGCGCGCGAGTACCCGGACGTCCGGGCGAACACCGTCTCATGCTTCTCGCTGAACGACTTCGAGTGGATGCTCGCGTTCGAGGCCGACGAGCTGCACCGGATCGTCGACCTGATGCGCCACCTGCGCGGCGCGGAGGCCCGGCGGCACACCCGGGTGGAGATCCCGTTCTTCACCGGCCGCCGCAAGCCCCCCGCCCAGCTGGTCGCCGACCTGGCGTAGCGGCCGGCCCGGCGTCACGGTGCCGGCTTGGCCCGGGCCCGCCGCCGCACCCGGTAGACCGCGTACCCGGCGGCCGCGACCACCACGGCGAACGGGGCTGCCGCCCCGGCGCCAGTGAGCAGCCACTCCAGCACCAGCATGAACGCGTGCCAGCCGTCCGCCAGCCCGCGCAGCGGCCCGGGCGGCCGGGACGAGGCATGGTGGATCGTCGTGGTCACCGCGGGAGCGGACACGGTCAGGTTCACGGTCGCGTACGCGGTCTCGTGGTTCAGCGAGTTCTGCCGTGCCTCCATGGACTCCAGGCTCGACTCCTCGGAGTCGATCCGGTCCTGCACGGTGAGCAGGTCGCTGACCGAGCCGGCCCGGCTGAGCAGGGAACGGAGCTGGGCGATCGCCGCCCGGTCGGAGGCGACCTGGCTGCCGACGTCGGCGACCTGCTCCGTCATGTCCTGGGCATGCTGCTGGAGCGACACCCGGGTTCCGATGGCCCCGCCGTCCAGCTTGGCGAGCGTGGCGGGGTAGACGGCGACGGGGATCTTGAACTGGACGGTCGAGGGAAGGGCCCTCCGCGCGGCGTCGCCGGCCGGGGTTCCCGTCCCCGAGGCGAGGTTCTCGGACCCGACGTACCCGCCCGCGCCCGTCACGATGGAGGTCGCCTTCGCGACCGCGGCGGCGACGTTCGCGGTGCGCACGCTGAGCTGCGCCGTGTAGACCAGCCGCCTGGCCGACGGTGCCACCCGGCCCTGCCCGCCCGTTGCCCCGGTCGGCGCCGCGTGCATCCCGCCGTGCGCGGTTCCCGCCGGGGCGCCGGAAGCGGCGGATCCGCCGGTGCCGCCCGAGCAACCCGTCAGCAGCGCGACGGCGGTGAGGACCAGCCCGGACCCGGCCAGCGTGATTCGGTGCCTATTCCTGTGGCGCATGTCACTGGGACGGGGTGATCGTGGCCGGCCGTTGCACCCCGCCGGTCACGATCGGGTTATGCCTTGGAAACGAGAAGGACACGGCTAAATCGCTTGGCGGGCCGGGCATCCTAGAGGGGTGGCCGGAGACCTGCGCGTGAACAGCTGGCTCCTCATCCCCGCGGGTGAGCTGAGCGAGCGGTTCTCGCGTTCCTCGGGACCGGGCGGGCAGGGCGTCAACACCACCGACAGCCGGGTGGAGCTGTCGTTCGACGTGGCCCGCTCGCCGTCGCTAACCGAGACGGCACGGCGCCGCGCCCTCGACCGCCTGCGCAGTCGGCTGAGCGGCGGCGTCCTGACCGTGGTCTCCTCCGGGGAGCGCAGCCAGCTGATGAACCGGGAGGAGGCCCGGGAACGGCTCGCCGCGATCCTCCGCGACGCCGTCGCCCCGCCGAAGCCGCCCCGGATCCCCACCAAGCCCAGCCGCGGCGCCCGCGAGCGGCGCCTGGAATCCAAGCGCCGCCGTTCCCAGCTCAAGCGCAACCGCCGCTGGACCGGCGACCAGTGACGCTCCGCCGTCAGCGGGAATGTCGGGGGTATGAGGCGCCGGGGCGGGGGTGTATGAACCGTTCTGCGGGGATATGCCCGGGACGCGGGGGCGTGCCGGGGCGCCCCGACGGGACAGAAGGCGCTCCGCGTGGAGGATATGTGAGCAGAGAGCGCACTTATCCTCCACGCGAGCGTGATCGCGGCCCTACGGATACCCCGACCAGGTATATTCGGCAGGGAGGAGCCGACGGGCGCCTACCTCTATGCCCTCGATGCGGGAGGACGCCACCGCCTCGGCGCGCAGCAGGATCCGAGCAAGCGCCTCGGTGTCCACCAGCGCTGTCGCCGTCGCGTTCAGCGTGGCGATGGCCGTCTGCCACCTGGTCCCTTGCCCGCTAACCTCCAATAAGAATCGGCCATATTGGAGGTTAGCGAATAACCCTTAATATGGGTGCCGCTTGGTGGAGGTTACGCGGCTCTACTCGGCGGGCTCCAGGGTGAGGGAGATCGAGTTGATGCACCAGCGCTCGTCGGTGGGCGTGTCGTATCCCTCGCCCGTGAACACGTGCCCGAGGTGGCTGTCGCAGGCGGCGCAGCGCGCCTCGGTGCGGATCATCCCGAGCGACGTGTCCTCGATCAGCGTCACGGCGTCGCCCGCGGCGGGCTGGTAGAACGACGGCCAGCCGCAATGGGACTCGAACTTCGCGTCCGAGCGGAACAGCTCGGCCCCGCACGCCCGGCACCGGTACACGCCCGTGGTCTTGGTGTCCGTGTACTCGCCGGTGAACGGGGCCTCGGTTCCGGCCTGCCGGAGCACCCGGTACTCCTCGGGAGTGAGCGCCTCGCGCCACTCCGCCTCGCTGCGGGTCACCTTCTCCATGCTTGCGAGACTAATCGATTTCGGGCGATGCCAGGTCAGGGCGGATAATGGGGGCATGGGAACGCTGGTAGGACGGGGCGCGGAGCTGGCCAGGCTCCGCGCGCCGCTGCGGGACGCCGCGGACGGCCGTACCGCGACGGCGCTGGTCAGCGGGGACGCCGGCGTGGGCAAATCGCGCCTGGTCGCGGAGGTGATGCGGGCCGCGGCCGACGACGGGTTCACCGTGCTGTGCGGCCAGTGCGCCGAGATCGGCGACAGCGTGCCCTACCTGCCGTTCGCGGACGCGTTCCGGTCCGCGCCGCCGCACATCGAGAAGGCGGTGAAGGCCCGCCCGGTGCTGGCCCGGCTGCTCCCTGACGGCGACACCGGGCCGGGTGAGGCGGACTGGTCGGGGCTGGCCCGCCAGCAGATGTTCGGCGCCGTGCTGGGCCTGCTGTCCGAGCTGGCCGCCGACTCCCCGGTGCTGCTGGTCATCGAGGACCTGCACTGGGCCGACGCGACAACCCGGCACCTGCTGACGTTCCTCACCCGGATGCTGCACCGCGAGCGCGTCGCGATCATCGGCACGTACCGCACCGACGACCTGCCCCGCCGTCACCCGCTGCACACCGTGATCGCGGAGCTGCTGCGGCTGCCGTCGGTCACCCACGTCGAGCTGGGCCCGCTGCCGTCGGTCGCGCTCGCCGAGCACCTCACCAACATGCGGAACGGATCGTCGCGCCTGTCCGCCGCCACCCTTAACTCGCTCGTCGAGCGGGCGGAAGGCAACGCCTACTACGCCGAGGAATTGCTGGCCGCCTCCGCGGGCTCGGCGGATTCCCTGCCCACCGGCCTGGCCGCGCTGCTGCTGTCCCGGGTGGAGCGGGTGTCCGACGCGGCGCGGCGGGTGCTGCGGGCCGCGGCGG
>JAFMRC010000106.1 GCA_017354375.1 Nocardiopsaceae bacterium
GGCGCTGCGCCTGCTCGGCCTCGGCACCGCGGCGACCGCGCCGGTCCCGGCCGGACCCGGCGGGGGGATCTCCGGCCCGGCGCTGGCGCGGGCGCTCGCGGCCGGGCCGCCCGGCCCGACGATCGTGTGCCTGCAGGCGGGCGAGGTGAACACCGGAGGGTTCGACGACTTCCCCGCCGCGGTCGCCGCCGCGCGGGAGCGCGGCGCCTGGGTGCACGTGGACGGGGCGTTCGGGCTGTGGGCGGCGGCGAGCCCGCGGACCAGGCACCTGACGGCCGGCGCCGAGGCGGCCGACTCGTGGGCCACCGACGGGCACAAGTGGCTGAACGTGCCCTACGACTGCGGTTACGCGTTCTGCGCCCGGCCGCGGGCGCACCAGGCGGCGATGGCGTTCACCGCCGCCTACCTCGGCGACGCGCCGGAAACCCTGCGCAGCCCCGCCGACTGGGGCCTGGAGTCGTCCCGGCGCGCCCGCGCCCTCGCGACCTGGGCCGCGCTGCGCGAGCTGGGCCGCGACCGGATCGCCGCGCTGGTCGAGCGCTGCTGCGCCCACGCGCGCCGGTTCGCCCGCCTGCTGTCCGCGGCCGAGGGGGTCCGGGTGGTGAACGACGTGGCCCTCAACCAGGTCCTGGTCCGGTTCGGTGACAATGACGATGCGACCGAACGGGTGGTAGCGGCTGTCCAGCGCTCCGGCGTCTGCTGGATGGGAAGCAC
Source organism: Nocardiopsaceae bacterium (assembly GCA_017354375.1). Taxonomy (GTDB): domain Bacteria; phylum Actinomycetota; class Actinomycetes; order Streptosporangiales; family Streptosporangiaceae; genus Trebonia. Next base: position 715 of record JAFMRC010000106.1, read on the forward strand.
GACCTGGCGCGGGATGCGGCTGATGCGCATCTCGGTGTCCAGCTGGCGCACCACCACCGCGGACGTCGACCGCTCCGCCGAGGCCATCCTCGCCGCTGCCGCCGGGTGCGGACTCCCACCGGGCTTAGGTCAGCTGACCGATGACTGCCGTGGCGGGGCGCCGCAGGATGTAACGCGACAGACCGGGGGGCTCGGTGTCTGTCTTGTGAGAGAGATCCCGTTGATGCACACGCAATCCGGCGCGGCGTCGTTCTCGGCGTGCCAGCAGCTGTTCCGGGACCACCAGCTGGCGGTCACGCCGCCCGCCGCCGATAGCGGATACCCGGCCATGGTGCTGCGGCACCGCACCGCCGGGTTCTTCGTCCTCACCCGGCTGGAGGAAAGCCTTTTCCTCCTCCGCTCCTGGCGCGACCGCTCCCCACCCGGCTCCTGGCATGACGACGACCACGCGGGCGAGGACGTGAGCCACGACGACGTCGCGGTGGAGATCCGGCCGGGGAAGCCCGTGCCCGACCTGGTCCGCCAGGTGATCGTCGGCTGCCTGCCGGTGCCCCGGCACGGCGCGCTTCTCGGCTGGGTCACCGGCCACCAGGTGACCGCGCTGCTCACCGTCCGCAGCAAGCCGCCAGTTGGCGGGGCGCGCGGCAGCCCCCCGGAGATTCGCGTGCTGCCGCAGGCCGGCACCAGCCCGAAACAAGACTGGCCCCCGTTCTGCGCGGACCCGCTGGGCGAGTGGGGGCTGTGGGAGTACATCGGGTGGCACGAGCTGGTCGACGTGCTGCCGCTGGTGACCCGTGCCGCCGGGCGCGCGTTCTGGGTACCGTCCCCGGACGGCCGCCGGACCGGGAACCTGGTGCTGGCCGGCCACATCAGGACCGACGAGTTCTGGCTTCCGGCCGGAGTCTACGCGGACCAGTGGGCGCTGCGGGAGGGCATCGACCCGCCGTCCGCCGGCCGTCTGGCCGCCTCACCCGGCGCCGTGGACCTCGCTCGCGCCGGCTTCTGCTGAGGAGGACCCGCTACAGTGAGCGCGAGTCCCGCGCGTCAGTTCTTGCGGCCGACGGCGCCGTAGAGCCAGCGGGTCGGCTCCGGGGCGGGGTCGCTGGGGTCCGGGCGCCACTCGTCAATGGTCACCAGGCCTGGCTCGACCAGGTCCAGCCCGTCGAAGAAACGCGCGACGTCGGCGCGGGCGCGGAAGTAGATGGGCGTCGGAGTCGTCGCGTACACCGCCTCGATCCGCGCGGCGGCCTCGGCGGAATTGCAGTCCGCGGTGGCGTGGGTTCCGGTGATGTGGCTGCCGGGCGGCAGCGCGTCGCGCAGGTGGCCCATGATCCGGGGCTGGTCGGCGAGGGCGATGAAGTGGATCATCGCGATGAGCAGCACCCCGACCGGCTGGGTGAAGTCGATCAGCCGCGTCGTCTCCGGATGCTCCAGCACCTCCGCGGGGTTGCGCATGTCGGCGGTCGCCACCGTGGTGCTCTCGTCCGTCGCGAGCAGCGCGCGGCCGTGGGCGAGCACCACGGGGTCGTTATCGATGTAGACCACGCGGGCGTCCGGAATGACCTGGCGAGCGATCTCGTGCGTGTTGCCGGCCGTGGGAAGGCCCGAGCCGATGTCGATGAACTGGCGGATTCCCAGCCGGGCCATGTAGCGCACCGCGCGGCGGAGGAACGCGCGGTTCTCCCGGGCGAGCTGGCGGATCTCCGGCATCGCCTCCTCGACCTGGGCCACCGCGTCCCGGTCGATCTGGAAGTTGTCCTTGCCGTCCAGGTAGTAGTCGTACATCCGGGCAACGCTGGGCCGCGAGACGTCGATGCCGGCTGGCGGAGGGTAGTCCTGGCTGCTCATGGTTCCTATCCGGAGAGGTAGTCCCACAGCGTGGTGACCTGTGCCTGCGCCAGGGCCATGGCCTCGGGAATGGGTAGTTCCCTGGTCTTGATCCTGGTTTCCCCGGGGAAAGTGGGCAGCCCGCAGACGTCGAACCCGACGATGCTGGCTCCCTTGGAGACCAGGTGGTCGAGGCAGGTTTTCACGCCCGCGATGCCCTGATCCGCCGGGAACGGGCCGTCGGAGTACTGAGTGTAGTTCACTTGCACGACGTCCCGGTCGATGCTGACGTACGCGTTCAGGCCGCGCGTGCCGTGCTGGGTGATGGCGTCGATGACCGTGTCGAGCTGGTCGGCAAGGGACGCGTTATCCGTCTCGGCGATCCGCTGGGTGACGGTATCCGTGTTCGCCTGGTGCCATTCGCCGTGGGACCAGGTGGGCGTGGAATCCAGGGCCGTGTTCAGGCCGAAGCGTACGTAGGCGTCGGCCAGCTGGTAGCCGTGCACCTGCGGGACGGTGTTCGACACGAAGCGCCCCCAGCTCTGGCACGTGATGGGGGTGCTGGTGTCCCGTGCCTGGGCGCCGTAGTCGGTGTGCGCGTCGAAGTTGACGACCAGCATGGCCCGGCCAGGTTCACCCACCAGCCTGGGAGCGTCGGCATACGCCACGGCTCGCTCCACCAGAGGTGCGGAAAGGTGATGAGCGGAGTCGGTGTCAATGATCGAGAACAACGGGTACCGGGCCGCCCGCTGGAAGTCCGGATCGCTGGCGAAGAGCTGGGCGAAGGCATGCTGCCAGGTGGCGTACCTGGTCTGGCCGTTGTTCTTCCCGGCCTGGTCGCCACTGAACCCGGGGTATCCGCACGACGTGAGCAGCAGGTTGCCCTGCCCCTGCACCCAGCCGCCCGGGCCGTTCGGGATATAACCGAGATTCAGGCCCGGCGGTTCGCCGCCCATGACCCCGAGCTTGACGATGGGCGCGGCGGGCGGGTTCTTCAGGCCGCCGAGAATCCCGTTCGCGTACCGCGCCGCCCGCGACGCGTCGTAGCCATTGGCGTAGAACGGCTTTTGCAGGTAGCCGCGCAGCCACTGGCTCGCCTGGAAATACACGGGAACCATCGGCGGCATCCCGGTCACCTCGCTTGCGTCATGCGGGACCACCCAGAGACCAGCGCGGGAGTAGCGGGATTACCTACTGGCAGTAACGGCTGCCAGCCCAATCGTCTACCCGGCGGCACGCGCCGTCAAGCGCTGAATTATGCTTCCCGGCGTGATCAGCAGCGCCGCGACGCGGCTGGGAGAGGAAGCCGCCCGCCGGCTGGCCCGGTCGGGCCGGAACGAGATCGGACCCGGCCTGACCGATGCCGAATTCGACCGCATCGAGCGGGACTACGATTTCGAGTTCGCCGATGATCATCGTGCCTTTCTCGCGGCGGGCCTGCCCCTCAGCCACCCGCCGGAAGAAGGCCAGGCCTGGGGCAAGCCGTGGCCTGACTGGCGCGGCGGAGACCCCGGCGATCTTCGCGAGCAACTCGGCTGGCCTGTCCAGGGAGTTCTCTTCGATGTGGAGCACAATGCACTCTGGCATCCCTCCTGGGGTCAGCGCCCGGCTGACGTCGGCCAGGCACTGAGCATCGCACGACGGCACCTTGCCCACGCGCCCAAGATGATCCCGGTTTACGCGCACCGGTACCTGCCCGCGGGACGAGGCACCCATGGCCACCCGGTGCTGTCGATCTGGCAGACCGACATCATCATCTACGGCACTGACCTGGCCAATTACATCGACAACGATTTCAGCGGCTCTGGACGGTCCATCGCCGCGGACTGGACCCCGCCGGAGATGGTGCCGTTCTGGAGCGACTTCCTCTAAGCCAGGCCGCGTTTTCAACCTGAGCTACACGGAATAGGGTTACGGGTAGAGGCAGATAACGGGATTCGAGTCCGGGATCTTGTGCCGCTGCAACGGAGCTTGTCTTGCGATAGCGTAACCATCAGCTTCCTTTACTCCCGTTATCCTGCGGATGGAGTGCTTGTGGCCGGGCATGAGGAGCAGGAGCCCCCTGCGATCGATCTCTCCAAGCCGAGCATTGCCCGGGCGTACGACGTGGTGCTTGGCGGCAAGGACAACTACGCCGTCGACCGGCAGGTTGTCGGCGAAATGCTCAAGATCGTTCCGGACCTCCCGCAGGTAGCGACCTATAACCGGCAGATCCTCATCCGCGGGGTACGATACCTGGCCGCCGAGGCGGGCATCCGGCAGTTCCTGGACCTGGGCTCGGGGCTGCCGACCGTTCAGAACACCCATCAGGTCGCCCAGGGGGTCGCGCCGGACGCGCGGGTCGTCTACGTCGATAATGACCCGATCGTCCTGGCCCACGGGCGAGCTTTGCTGGTCGAGAACGAGAACACCGCCGTCGTGACCGCGGACTTGCGCGAACCCGCCGCGGTGCTGGCCAACCCGGAGGTAAGGCGGCTGATCGACTTTTCCCAGCCGGTCGGGGTGATGCTGGTCGGGATCACGCACCACCTGCACGACGACGAGGACCCGGAGGGCATCGCCAAGGCCTACATGGCCGCGGTGCCGACGGGCAGTTACCTGTTCCTGACCGCGTTCTGCCGTTCCTTCCCGGAAGCGGCCGAACTGGAGAAGACCTATCTCAGCGTGCTCGGTACCGGCCGGTTCCGCACGAAGGAGCAGCTTCAGGCGTTCTTCGGCGACCTGGAAATGCTCGAGCCGGGACTGGTCTACCTGCCAGAATGGCGTCCTGAGGAGCCGGTTCCGGGTGAGCTAACCGTTGCCGAGAAGCTCATGGTCGGCGGCATCGGGTACAAGCGCTGAATCCCTTCCCGCGGATGCGCGGAACACACCCAGGGGTCTGCCGCAAAACTAGCTGGGGTATCAAGCTGTCTACTGTCCATTATGTACGCTAAAGCCTCAATCTTTACCTTAAACTCAAGTCGCGCAGGTCGCTTAGCCGTGTCGTTTGGGGCTTCCCGCGCCCCTAACGACACAGCTAGGCAAGACAAATACCCCACCTAGGTATGATAATGCACGGCATCGCCGCAGACGCGCCGGAGGCGGTCGGCAAGCCGTACGAGGACGGGGACGGGAACGCCTACCTGGCGTTGCTCGGGCAGCCGGTGGTGTACGCGGCGGCCTGGCCATCCGCGGTCCGCGCAACGCGGTCGACAAGGTGTTCAAGGGCATGGCTCTGCACCCGTAATGGTCCTGCACGTGTAAGAGCCCTGTATCCGTAATGAGCCTGCACCCCGTAAAGGGCCAGGTAGCGTGGCCGCCATAGATGCGTGTATAGTGCAAGCATTGCAGGTACTAATATTTAGCTAGCGCATTGATTAGCTAGTGCATCGGAAGGCGTGATCGCGTGATGGGCGAGCCCCCGGCCGACGAGGAGGCGATCGCCAAGGAGTCCGGCGATAAGGCGGTCGTCGACGGGACGGCTGTTGATGAGGCCGTCATCGACGCGGTGCTGGCGGCCAGCCGGACGATGGTCGCGGTCGTGGTCCAGTCGCTGGGATCGGCGGCCGAGGAGACGACGATCGCGCAGTACCGGGTCCTCGTGGTGCTCGCGCTGCACGGGCCGAAGCGGATGGTGGACCTGGCCGGGGCGGTGGGCGTCGCGCCGTCCACCGCGGGGCGGATGTGCGACCGGCTGGTCCGCAAGGGGCTGATCCGGCGGCACCGGGCGCGGGCGGACCGGCGGGCGGTGCTGGTGTCGCTGACGGCGGCGGGCCGGAAGGTGTTCGATGATGCCACCGCGAGCCGCCGCGAGCTGCTCGCGGGGATCCTCGCCAGGCTTCCCGTCGCCGAGCGGCGGGAAGTCGCGGACGGGCTGGGCGCGTTCGCCCGCGCCGCGGGCGATGTCCCCGACAGCCAGTGGTCGCCGGCCGTGCCGGGCGAGCCGTCGTTCGTGCCGAGCGGTGCCGGGGTTCCGGTGCCGAGGGAGCGGCCGTGACCACGGTGCGGAACGTGACGGCGCGGGTCTCGGCTGAACGAATCTCGGCGTGGCTGCGGGGCGGTCGCGGCGGGCTCTTCCTCATCGCGGTGGTGGCCGGCGCCGGCGCTGGGCTGGGCGCGGTGGCGTTCCGGTACCTGATCTACCTCTTCACCTGGCTCGCGACCGGCCACAGCCAGTTCGGGCAGGCCGGCCGCGTCGCCAGCGGCCACCTGCCGTGGCTGGGGCTGGCGTTCTTCGTGCTGATCCCGGTCATCGGCGGGCTGTTGTACGGGCCGTTGATCTACCGGTGGGCACGCGAGGCCCGCGGGCACGGAGTGCCCGAGGTAATGCTGGCGGTCGCCGAGAACGACGGCCGGATCCGCTGGCAGGTCAGCGTGGTGAAGTCGCTGGCCTCGGCGTTGTGCATCGGGACCGGCGGATCGGTCGGCCGCGAGGGGCCCATCGTGCAGATCGGCTCCGCGCTGGCCTCCGGCCTGGGCCAGTGGGCGCGGGTCCCGAAGAGCCGGCTGCGGGTGCTGGTGGCGTGCGGCGCGGCCGGGGGCATTGCCGCGACCTTCAACGCCCCGATCACCGGCGTGTTCTTCGGCGTCGAGATCGTCCTGCGCGTGTTCTCCGTCGACGCGCTGCTGCTGGTCATGCTCTCGGCGATGATCGCCGACGTCACCGCCATCCCGTTCCTCGGCGACCGGCCGTTCCTCATCGGCCTCCCGCCCGGGATCGCGCTGCGTCACCCGGTCGATTACCTGCTGGTCGCCGCGCTGGCTGTGGTCGCGGCGCTGATAGGGCTGGCGTTCAAGTCGGTGCTGTACAAGACCGAGGACCTGTGGGACTCGCTGTGGAAGGGACGGCCGGAGTGGGCGCGGCCCGCCGTCGGCGGCGTCTCGCTCGGCCTGCTGCTGCTCGCCCTCCCGCAGATGTACGGGGTGGGGTACCCGGTGATGTACGCGACCGCGGCGGGCGGGTACGCGCTGTGGTTCCTGATCATCCTCGCGTTCGGCAAGATCGTCGCGTGCAGCCTGACCATCGGGATCGGCGGCTCCGGCGGGGTCTTCGCGCCGTCGCTGTTCATCGGCGTGACCTCCGGCTACGCCTTCGGCGAGGTCGCGCACCATCTTTTCGGGGCCGCCGCCGGGCAGCCGGCGCTGTACGCGGTGGTGGCGATGGGCGCGGTGTTCACCTCCGCCGCCCGGGCGCCGCTGACGTCGCTGGCCAGCGTGGTGGAGATGACGGGCGACTTCGCGCTGACCCTGCCGGTCATGCTCGCGGTCGCGGTCGCGTCGGGCGTGTCGCGGGCGCTCAGCTGCGGCACGATCTACACCACCAAGATCCTCCGCCGCGGCATCGACATCGACCGGACCACGCCCTGGCGGGCGCCGCAGAATCTGAAGATCACCGACACCACCGTGGCGGAGGCCATCGCTCGTGAGCTCGGCGCGCCCGGTGACCTCGGCGCGTCGGGTGGCGCCGACCGGCCCCGGCCGGAGCGGAGCCGGGAACCGGAGCCCAGCCGGGAACCGGAACCTTCCGGTGACCTCAGCGGCGGGAGCGGCTCGACTCGCGGGGGACCAGGCTGCACGGCAGCTTCTCCACGCCCGACAGGGGAGCCCCGTTGATGCCGGCCAGCAGGCGCTCGCCGGCGGCCCGGCCCAGCTCGCGCAGGTTCATGTCGACGGTGGTGAGCGGCGGACGGCACGCCGCGGCCATGACCTCCCAGTTGTCGAAGCCGACCAGGGCGACGTCGTCGGGCACGGCGCGGCCCGTCTCGCGGACCGCGTCCGCCGCGCCCCGCGCGATCTGGTCGTTCCCGCAGAAGATGGCGTCCGTGTCCGGCGCGGACCGCAGCAGCGCGTCCGTCGCCTGACGGCCCCATTCCTCGGTCCACTCGCCGTGGTGCGGGCCGCCGCCGTGCAGGGCGAGCCCGGCTTCGGCCAGGATCCGCTGCGCGCCGCGGGCCCGCAGCCGGGCCGCGGCGAACCGCTCCGGCCCGGTCACGTGGCCGATCCTGGTGCGGCCCGAGTTCAGCAGGTGCGCCATGGCCAGGGCGCCGCCCTGCGCGTCGTCGGGTACCAGGGACAGGTCGCCAGGGTTCGTGGACTGGGCCATCGCGTACACCACGGGGACCGGGAGGCTGGACCCAGCGAGCCCCGCGGACCCCGCCGCCCCCGCGGGACCGATGGGGTCGCGCGGGTCCTGGCGGCGCCCGGTCACGATGATGCCGTCGACGCGGCGTTCGAGCAGGATGCGGAGGTAATGCTGCTCGCGGATGCGGTCACCCCGGCCGTCGCACAGGAAGACCGCCATGCTGCCGGGGCCCAGCGCGTCTTCGGCGCCCTGCATCACGGGGATGCTGAACCGGCCGAAGCTGTCGGTGGTGATCAGGCCCACGGTCCAGGTCCGGCCGGCCAGCAGGCCCCGGGCGAGGGCGTTCGCCTGGTAGCCGAGCTTGTCCGCCGCGTCGCGCACCCGGCGCACGGTTTCCGGGCTGATCGAGCCCCGGCCGTTCAGCGCCTTGGACGCGGTTCCCTGCGAGACCCCGGCCAGCCGCGCCACGTCCGAGATCGTCACCTGGATGCGCTCGCCGCTCGTGTGGACCTCCCCTCCGGGGCCGGGCCGCCCCCTCTGTGCCCGCCCCTCCGGGTGTGTACCGCTGATACGAAGAATATCTACGAAATCTCTTTCCTTCTATATTTCCTGATGGCTGACTTATTGACGACTTTGCCATGGTGCGCCTAGAGTCCGGATGCAGGAAAAGCCTTGCGTACGCGATGCCTCGTCAGCCCTCGTCAGCGACGCCTCGAAGGAGTTCCGGATGGGTCTCTTCGCCCGCGACGGTGCGGCCCTGCTGTGGCGGGGCGGTCACGAGACCGTGCGGATCGAGCCCTGGGGAACCGACAGCCTGCGGGTGCGCGGCACGCTCGGGCGGGCCATCACCGACGACCTCCCCGGAGCGCTGCTGCCCGGGCCGCCCGGAGACGGCGGAGACGGCGAAGGCGGCACCCGGCTCGGCGGCGACGTCGCGAGGATCGTCAACGGGCGGCTGGCCTGCGAGATCACCGCCGATGGGAGGATCCGGTTCCTCCGCGAGGCGGACGCCCCCGCCCGGGGGGGGGGGAACTGCTCTCGGAAACGACACCGCACTTCACCGGGCCTCCGCAGCGGCGGTACACGCCGCGGGGCGCCGGGGGCGCCTGCCACCTGGAGGTGCTGTTCGACGCGCGGGACGGCGAGCGGTTCTACGGCCTCGGCCAGCACCAGCACGGCAAGCTGGACAACAAGGGCGCCGTGATCGACCTCGTCCAGCGCAACACCGAGGTGTCCATCCCCTTCGTGATCTCCAGCCGGGGCTACGGGTTCCTCTGGAACCACCCGGGCATCGGCCGGGCCGAGCTTGGCGCGACCGGCACCCGGTGGGTGGCCGAGGCGGCCCGGCAGTGGGACTACTGGATCACCGTCGGCGAGCCACGGGAGATCCTCCGCCGGTACGCCGATGTGACCGGTCACAGCCCGATGCTGCCGGAGTGGGCGTCGGGCTTCTGGCAGTGCAAGCTCCGCTACCGGACGCAGGAGGAACTCCTGGACGTGGCCCGGGAGTTCAAGAAGCGCGGCCTGCCGCTGGACGTGATCGTCGTCGACTACTTCCACTGGACCCGGCAGGGGGAGTGGCGGTTCGATCCGGCCGAGTGGCCCGACCCGGCCGCCATGGTCAAGGAGCTCAGGCAACTCGGCGTCCGGCTGATGGTGTCCATCTGGCCCACGGTCAACCCGGACAGCGAGAACTACCAGGAGATGGCGGAGCGAGGCCTGCTGGTCGAGAACGAGCGCGGCCCCGCCGGCCAGCTGGACATCTGGGACAAGGGCGCGGACAAGCGGGTTCCGGTCAGCTTCTACGACCCCACCAGCCCGGAGGCCCGCGACTACGTCTGGAAGCAGGCCAAGCGCGGGTACTACGACCACGGGATCAAGATCTGGTGGCTGGACGCGTGCGAGCCCGAGCTCCGCCCCGAGCAGCCGGATAACCTCCGCTACCACCTGGGCCCGGGCCTGGAGGTCAGCGGCATCTACCCGCTGCTGAACGCGAAGGCCTTCTACGACGGGATGACGGAAGAGGGCGAGAGCGAGGTCGTCCTGCTGTGCCGGTCGGCCTGGGCGGGCAGCCAGCGGTACGGCGCGGCCGTCTGGTCCGGCGACATCGACTCCACCTTCGACGCCCTCCGGCGGCAGATCCCGGCCGGGCTGAACATCGGGCTGTCCGGCATTCCGTGGTGGACCACCGACATCGGCGGGTTCAAGGGCGGGGACATCCGGACCCCGGAGTTCCGCGAGCTGCTGATCCGGTGGTTCCAGTTCGGGGTGTTCTGCCCCATCACCCGGCTGCACGGCGTCCGGGAGCCCGGCACGATGAACGGTCCCGGCCAGACCGGGGCGCCGAACGAGCCGTGGTCCTTCGGCGACGACGTCTACCAGGTCCTCCGGCGGTGGCTGGCCCTCCGCGAGCGCCTCAGGCCCTACGTCATGGACACGATGCGGGTCGCGCACGAGCAGGGAATCCCCCCGATGCGGCCGCTGTTCCTGAACTTCCCCGGCGACGAGGGCGCCTGGGACATCGACGACCAGTTCATGCTGGGCGACGACATCCTGGTGGCCCCCGTGGTCACCGCCGGGGCGACGGAGAGGCGGGTCTACCTGCCGGGCGACCGGGACTGGTACGACGCCTGGACCGGCGAGCGCGCCCCCGGCGGCCGGTGGGTCACCGCCCCGGCGCCGCTGGACCGCATCCCGGTGTACGTGGCCAATGGCAGTCGCCTCGATCCGTTCCGGGGAATGGGGGTTTAAAGGGGTGGCGAGATTCCGTCGCGTCGCCAGGTGGGCGTTCCTGGTGCCCGCCACCGCCTACGTGCTGTTCGCCTTCGTCATCCCGATCGCCTACAACCTGATCCTGTCGTTCGAGCAGACCTCGCTGGCGACGATCTCGCAGCTGTTCGCGCCGTCGGCCGGGTTCTCCAACTACAGCGCGGTGCTGGGGAACCCGATCGCGGACAGCGCGATCGTCCGCACCTTCAGCTTCACCGTGCTGTCGCTGCTGTTCCAGTTCGTCATCGGGTTCGGGCTCGCGCTGCTGTTCAACCTGAGGTTCCCGCTGAGCAGGTTCGCCCGGTCGCTGGTCCTGGTGCCGTGGCTGCTGCCGCTGCTGGTCACCGGCATCATCTTCAAGTTCCTGTTCCAGCTCCAGGCGGGCGCGGTCAACCAGATCCTGCAGGACGTGGGCCTGATCAGCCACCCCGTCGGCTACACGCTCGCGCCGGGCTGGGCGTACGTGACCGTGCTGGTCACCAACATCTGGCTCGGAGTGCCGTTCTTCACCGTCCTGCTGTTCAGCGCGCTGCAGGACGTGCCGGCCGAGATCGTCGACGCGGCCAGGATCGACGGCGCCGGGCCCTGGCAGCGGCTGATCCACGTGAAGCTCCCGGTCATCCGGCCGGTGATCGAGGTGGTGTTCGTCCTCGGCTTCGTCTTCACCGTGAAGGTGTTCGACGTCGTGATCGGGATCACCAACGGCGGCCCGGCGAACTCCACCCAGCTCATCGCCACCTGGGCCTACAACCTGTCGTTCCAGGACTTCGACTACGGCCAGGGCGCGGCGCTGAACACCGTCTTGCTGCTGATCGCGCTCGTCGCCGCTCCCGTCTACATCTGGCTGAACCGTGAATCGCTGCGGGGTGACACGCTGTGAGGACACCCGGGAAACTGGCCGGGAAGGCGCTCGCCACCGCGGGCGCGCTGGCCGCGCTCGTCGTGCTGCTGTTCCCGCTGTACGCGGTGGTGATCGCGTCGTTCGAGAACAACGGCCAGCTCATCGCCTCCTCGCACTACAACTTCTTCCCGCCGAGCTGGACGCTGTCCAACTACCGGTCCGTGCTGTCCGCGCAGGGCGGCCACGTGCTGTCCAGCCTGATCATCGCGCTCGGCACCGCGGTCCTCACGCTGGCGATCTCGCTGCCGGCCGCGCACGCGCTGTCGCGGTACCGGTTCCGGGTCACCGGCCTGCTGGTCGGCGGGCTGCTCATCGCGCAGATCCTGCCGTCCATCGTGATCGCCAACTCGCTGTTCGTCCTGTACCACCACCTGCACCTGCTGAACAGCTACCCGGGGCTGATCCTGGCCGATGCCTCCTACGCCGTCCCGTTCAGCATCCTCGTGCTGCGCGCGTTCATGCTCAGCCTGCCGCGCGACGTGCTGGCCGCGTGCCGGTGCGACGGCGCGGGCGAATGGCAGGCGTTCGTCCGGGTGGTGCTCCCGATGAGCCGCTCGGCGATCATCACCGTCGCGGTGTTCGCGTTCCTGCAGGGCTGGAGCGACTTCATCTTCGCCCTGACGCTGCTGAGCGGGGGCACGTTCGAGCCGGTCACGCTGTCGATCTACACCTACGTCGGGGAATTCGCGACGAGCTGGGGGGAGGCGATGGCGCTGGCCACCTTCGCGGTGCTGCCCGCGGCCATGCTGCTCATCGCCGCGCAGCGCTACATCGCGGCCGGCCTGACGGTCGGCTCGGTCAAGGGGTTACCCGTCAAGGGGTTTTCCATCAAAGGATTACCGTCGAAGGATTACCGGAGGCATCCCATGCGCATCACAAGAGCCCTGGCCATCGCGGGCGCCGCGGTGCTGACGGTGACGGCGGCGGCCTGCTCCGGCGGGTCCGGCTCGTCCGGAGTCGGCCCGGGCGGCAAGGTCACGATCACCGAGTTCGACTACTTCACCACCGGCGGCGGCAGCCAGGCCATCACCCAGTTCAACAAGCAGTTCATGAAGACGCACCCGAAGATCACGGTGAAGCGCACGGACGTCCCGTACGCGGACCTGATCACGAAGATCCTCCAGGACGCCAGCGCCGGCGACATGCCGAACCTCATGATGATCGACAACCCGGACGTGCCGGAGGTCGCCGAGACCGGCCAGCTCGTCCCGCTGGACGGCATGCCCGGGTATACCACCAAGGGCTACACGCCGGGTGCGATCGGTGAGTGTACCTACCAAGGCAAGCACTACTGCTACCCGATGGGTACCAATACCGTCGGCATGTTCTACAACAAGGCGATGCTGGCCGCCGCGCACGTCAGCCCGCCCAAGACCTGGGCGCAGCTGCAGGCCGACGCGAAGAAGCTCACCACGTCGTCGCACTACGGCATCGCGTTCGACGCCACCAACGACGAGCAGTCCACCTGGCAGCTCGAGCCGTTCGCCTGGTCCAACGGCGGGAAGCTGTCCGACGTGGACACCCCCCAGTTCGAGCAGGCGCTGCAGCTGTGGGTGAACATGGTCAAGGACGGGTCCGCCTCCAAGTCGGTGCTCAGCTGGGGCCAGGATCCCGACCTCACCCAGCAGTTCCTGCATAAGAAGGCCGCCATGATCGAGGACGGCCCGTGGATCTTCCCCGAGCTGAACGCCGCCGGATGGAAGTACGGCAAGCAGTACGGCATCGTCCCGATCCCCGTCCAGCGGCCCGGCCAGAAGGTCATCACCCCCCTGGGCGGGGAGACCGCCGACATCGGCGCCAGCGGGTCGACGGCCCAGCAGCAGGCCTCATGGCAGTGGATCAAGTACATGCAGCAGCCGTCGGTCATGAAGAAGCTCACGTCGACCGCGTTCTACCTGCCCGACAAGCCCGCGGTCATCAAGCAGTACCTGAAGGGCGGCCCGGAGTACACGGTGTTCGCGAAGGAGATCGAGTCCGCCGAGCCCCGCACCACCCAGTACGGCGCCAACTACCCGAAGGTCTCGCAGGCGATCTGGACCGCCATCCAGTCCGCGATCACCGGCACCTCCTCGGTTCCCGCGGCGCTGCGGACCGCGCAAGGCACGATTTCCAGCGTCCCCAAGGTCAGCGGCTAGTGGCGCCGGCCGGGATGAGGGGTCCGGTCGGCCGCTCCGCCGCCCCGGACTGGGCGCACCACCCGGTCCCGGGGGATGGCGCGCGGCCTGGGGATGGCGCGCGGCTGGCCGTCGGCGGCCTGCTCGGC
>JAFMRC010000107.1 GCA_017354375.1 Nocardiopsaceae bacterium
CAGATGACCAGGACGACAAGAGCCGTATGACGGGAGACTGTCACGTACGGATCTGTGGGAGCCCGGAGGGGAAGTTCCTCCGGGCCACCCGACCACAGGTGGGGATGGAAAATCGAACTCCTGGCCGATGGCTCCTTCCAGGCTACCAGCCCCGACGGCACCCAGGTCATCCGCGGCCACCCGGCACGCGGCCACCCGGCACGGGGGAAACGGCCCCCGCCCAGTCGGGCGGCCTGACCGGCGACCGCCCGCTGCGTCCCCGCCCGGATCCAGGCACCCCCCGCACCACAACCAGGGGCACCAGCGGAAGACGCGGTTCCGCATCCGGTCGTACAGCGCTACCTGCTTCCCCCGCTCCCGTCCGAAGCCCCCTCCGGCTGCGGCATCCGCGCCCGCACCATCAGCGCCGGCAACAGGTTCAGGTCCAGCAGCCACGCCTTCTCGTACGCATCCTCGATGATGTCGAGGAAGTCCCCGATGGTCTGCCCCTTGGGGAGGAACGTGGCCATCAGGTCGACGGTGATGAAGAACGGCGCTGCGAGCGTCTCCTCCAGGGAGCCGAACACGTCGCCGAACACATCGGCGTAGGACTGGAAGCCGAGCGCGCATTTGGACAGGTACAGGTAGACGTTCTCTTCCGTGACCCCGTACGGCGCATCCTCCTCGACGCCCTTCGGGGTCTTCTCGGCCATCAGGCGTAGCCCGCCATCGGTAGGCCATCTGCGGCTGACCGTGTTGATGGCCGTGTACGCGCAGACGTAGCCGCACAGGCTGATGGCCGCGGTCGCCTGCTGCTCGGTGAGCCCCCGTAGCAGGGCGTGCAGGTCGCCGATCCGGCGCTTGGACGCGTGGTCGAGCGCCTCCCGGAACGGTTCCTCGTACTCCCGGGGCAGCCTCCAGCTCTCGGTCATCTCAGCCCTTCCACTTCTTGTAGGCCTTCCTGATGAGCGGATCCACCGCGATCTGGGCGCCGAACGCGGCGATGGCCACGGGGATTACCACCTCTGACGGCAGGTGCCCGGCGAGCACCTGGTACAGGCTAGTGCCGGTGACCGCGGTGCCGATGCTGCCCGCGGTGTTCTTGATGTTCTCCGCGGTGAAGAAGCGGCGTCCGGGGATCTTCAGGCCCTTGTGCCCCTTCTTATCGGGTCCATCGACCTCGTTGCCCTGGATATCGGCCTGATCTGCCTGGACCGGATCGTCGGCCGCCCCGTCGTCGCCGGTGCCGAGCGCGTCGTTGCGCTGGTCGGGGTTCTTGGGGTCGGGCTTGTCGAGGCGCTCGGGGCGCTCGGGGCGTTCGGACGGCTCGGGGTGGTCGCGGTCCTCATCTTGGGGGTGGTCGGGGGAGGGCTGGCGGTCCCGCTGGTCCGCGTCCGCCTTGGCCTGGTTCTCCGGCTCCCCGGCCTCCCGCGGGGACCCGGTCTCCCGCGGGGACGTCGCCTCGTCCGCCGCGCCGGGTCCCAGGACGGCCAGGATCGCGTCCAGCTTCGAACCCTGGTCATCGAGCTTCGCGTTCGTCTCGCCGAGCTGCTGCTTGATCTCGGCGTTCTCGGCCCTGGCCTCGCCGAGTTGCCGCCTGAGTTCGGCGTTCTCGGCCTTGGTCTCGGCGTTCTCGGCCCGCAGGCTGTCCGCCTCCGCCTTGTGCCCGGCCTCGAGCTCCGCCCTTAGCTCCTCCCTGAGCTCGGCTTTAAGCTCGGCCTTGTACTGCTCCATCGCGGCCAGGCGCTGGTCGTCGACGGCATCGGGGGGCCGGTCCCCGTCCGGGGACGGGGGGAGGGGGCGGTCCTCGCGCGGGCTGTCCCGGTCGGGAAGGTCAGGGGGATCGGGAGGGTCAGGGGGTCCGGGAGGGTCAGGGGGTCCGGGAGGGTCAGGGGGTCCGGGAGGATCAGGGGGATCGGGAGGGGCGCCTCCGTCGGCGGCTGCTTCCGGCGGCGCCTCCTGGATCCGGATGCCACCGGGTTCGCCCTGGCCGGGGGGTGGATCCGCGCTCTCGGGGGCGTCGTGCCCCGTCCCGCGCTCATCCTGCGAGCCAGCGTCGCGCCGGAGGAAGGCGTTGGGGGTCTGGTCGGCCTGGCCGACCGCGGCGTAGGCCTCCTGCCGGGTCATCCCCGGCGCGCGGTGGTCGGCCGAGGCGGGCACCGGTGTTACGTCCGGGCCCGGATCATCCTCCCGCAGCCTGTCGCCCCGGTCGGGCCGGTCCCCCCGATCCCACCGGTCCGGCCGGTCCGCGCTGCCGGAAAGCTCGGAGTTCACCGATCCTCGCCCCTCCGGCGCCGAACGTTCATCCCGGAAATCCTCACTCCGGTAACACGACTGGTAACGAGCCCGCTACCCAACCATACTCGCGCCTGATCGCGATCCGCCACCATTTCCCCCGCTCCACGGCAAACGAGCCAGATGCCCGATACGACCCCTAAGATCCGCGAGGGCCAGGGATCGCCTGCCGCTAGGCTGGCCTCGTGGCCGAACCCTCATGGATGTTCGACTGGGATGGCAAGGGCGGCAGCGGCTTCAGGGGCTGCCGGGCGGTTCACGACAGCGATGACCTCGCCTCCGTCCTGGCCATGCGCGACCCCGGCGGAGACGCCGAATTCCACCTTCACCGGCCGTCGGTCGATTATCCCGTTCTCTTCCTGCATGTTCACGCCGACCGCTGGTACCTCTACTTCTTCCCGGATGAGGACGAGGCCGGTGCCTTCGCGGTGGGCGATGACCCGGGAGCCGCAGGCTCGACGCGCATGCCCGCCGGGTGCGACATCGAGGTCGGCAACGGCAGCCTGGTCAGCGGCGAGATCGCCCTGCGGGTGGCCGCCGAGTTCATGGCGACGGTCGAGCGCCCCGATAGCGTCGAGTGGGTCGATATGTAGCGGAACCATGCCGGCCTTCCGGTCGTCTTAGCGTGATCCACTGCCATCCCGGGCGCCCGCGAGATGTTCGTTCACGGAGGCCTCACCTGGGGGCACGCGTTCGAAAATGAAGTCCTCGGCTTCGCGCATCTCGTGCTCGACGACCTCGGCGAGGTTGGGATTGTCGATCAGGATGCCGAACTCCAGGTTGGCGTTCTCGGCGCTCCAGGAGAAGTTCGCGCTGGTGACGAGCAGGAACCGGTAGTCGATCGAGATGAACTTCGAGTGGTTGCGGACATGACTGCCGTCGAACCGCCTGGGTTCGCAGGACCGGGGCCGACCGCGCCAGGGTGTCCCCGTCGAGCAGGCGCCGGTGATCGCGACGACCTTTCCCGTGATTCCCGTCATGCTTCTCCCCTGGAAACAAAGGCCTTCAGGGGAAACGGGCGCCGAGGGCGTGAAGTGCCGCGGTGACGGTGTCGTCGGCGTGCTCGGTGGCCCACCAGACGTAGCCGTCCGGCCGGATGATGGCGGCGCCGACGTCGTGCTGCCCGGGCCAGGCGTCGGCGGTCCGGGTTGGGATGCCGAGATCGCGGGCGGTCTTGACGGCTCGGTCGAGGGTCCCGCGGAAGTCGAGCAGGACGGCGCGGCCGTCGGCGAGGAGGGGAAACAGGCTGGTACCGTCGGCGGGCTGGTCGGGGGCGCGCTGGCCGGTCAGGGGGTGGGCCGCCAGGTCGGCGGGCGGGTAGGAAACGGCGAGGCCGGACATGTCCGCGGCCAGGTGCGCGGACATGTCGGGCGTGCGGTTCATCAGGTCCGCGAGCACGTCGCGCAGGGCCAGGCCCTCGGCGGAGAAGGCGGCGATCAGGGCGGTCTGGGCGAGGGTGTTGTTCAGGAGATCGGCGCCGACGGGGTGGCGTTCGGCGTGGTAGGTGTCCAGCAGGTCGTCAGCGGCTCGGTCCTGGACGACGGCGGCGAGCTTCCAGCCCAGGTTCATGGCGTCCTGGACTGCGACGTTGAGCCCGACGCCGCCGGCGGGCATGTGTATGTGGGCCGCGTCGCCGGCTAGGAGAACCCGGCCCGAGCGGTAGTTTTCCGCCTGCCGTGTCGCGTTCCCGAACCGGGACATCCAGGTGGCGTCGCGCAGGCCGAAGTCGCGTCCGGCGGCCCGCTGGACCGAGGCGCGCAGCCGGTTGATGGTCAGCGTGACGCCCGGATCCTGGCCCTTCGGGTCGAATCCGGACACCCGGAACCTCCCATCCGGCAGCGGCGCGATGATCAGCGTGCCGCCGCGGCTCGCGATCGTGACCGTGCCGTGCTCCGGCGGGGCGTCAAGGGTGACGTCGCCGAGGTAGCCGAACAGGCTTGAGTCGGTTCCGGGAAAGCCGATGCCCGCAGCCTCGCGGACGGTGCTGTGCGCGCCGTCGCAGCCGACGGCGAAGCTGGCCGTGAAGGCCCGGGGTCCGCTGGGGCAAGCCGCTTCGATCCGCACCGACGACTCATCCTGGGACAGGCCGGTGACCGTGTAGCCGCGCAGGACGGTGGTGCCCAGCTCGGTGGCCCGGCGTTCGAGCAGGTCTTCCAGCAGCGGCTGGGGATAGGCGAGGACGAAGGGGAACGGCGTGTCGAGAACGCTGAAGTCGACCAGGCTGGGGAGCATCCCGAAGTGCCACCGGGGCATTTTCCGGCCCTGCCGGACCAGCGTGTCCGCGGCCCCTCGCATGGCGAGGACCTCCAGCGTCCGGGCATGCACTCCGAGCCCGCGGGTGTAGGGGCCGCGCTCCGGGGCTTGCTCCAGGACGATGGTGGGCACGCCGGCCAGCCGCAGTTCCGCCGCGAGCCATAGGCCGGCCGGGCCGGCACCGGCGATCACCACTTCGGCGTCATGCTCGGGCATCATCGTCATTCCCCCAGTCTCCGGGGAGGCAGGGTGACCGGTAATCACACTAAGCGTGTGATTACCGGATCCCGCTACAGGCGGACCGGGAGGGCGGCGGCGGAGTTGGAGAACAGGGAGGGGACCGGCGGGAGCTCGTCCGGCGGCACCGCGAGGGACAGTCCGGGGTAACGGGCGAAGAGCCTGCTCACCGCGATCGTCCCCTCGGCCCGGGCCAGCGACGCGCCGAGGCAGAAGTGCGTGCCGCCGCCGAAGGACAGGTGCCTGCTCGTCGCGTGGGCGAGGTCGAACGAGGCGGCGCCGTCACCGTACTGGCAGGCGTCCCGGCCCGCGGCGCTGTAGCAGGCCAGGATCGCGTCCCCCTTGGGGACGGTCACGCCCGCCACGTCGATGTCCTCGGTCGGGTAGCGGGCCATGAAGTTGCCGATGGGCGCGTCCCAGCGCATCGTTTCCTCGATGACGTCCTCCCAGCGGTCGCCGGAGACCGCGAGCTGACGCTGGTCCGGGTGCGTGAGCAGGGCGCGGGTCGCGTTCAGGATGAGGCTGAGCGTGGTCTCGTGGCCGGCCGTGAGCAGGAGCCAGAGAGTATCGAGGAGTTCCTCCTCGCTGAGGGCGTCCGGATCCTCCCGGCGCGCCGCGATCAGCGCGCTCGTCAGGTCGTCGCCCGGCTCCCGGGTGCGCAGCCCGACCAGGTTCCGCAGCATCCGGACCCGGTCCCGCTGGGTCGCCGTGACCTCCTCGGCGGTGGTATTGGTCCGGAAGAGGCTGTCCACCAGCTCGCGCAGCCGGGGCCGCCACGGCTCGGGCACGCCGGTCAGCTCGCAGATGACCTGCATCGGCACCGGGTAGGCGAAGTGCGGGCGAAGATCCACCGAGCCGTCGCGGGACGCGTCGGCCCGGGACGGCAGGTCGTCGAGCAGGCCGTCGGCGATCTCGGTAATTCGCGGGCGCAGGCTCTGCACCCGGCGCTGGGTGAGGGTCCTGGTCACCAGGCGGCGCAGCCGGTGATGCTCGGCGCCGTCGGCGGTGACCATGTTGGTGACCCGGACCATGCCGTCCAGCGGCCAGCCGTCGGGGATCTCCCCGCGCTGGACGGCCGACCAGTTCCGCCAGTCCTTGCTGACCCGCGGATCGGAAATGAGGGCGGTGAGCTCCTCGTGGTGGCTGACCGCCCAGGCGGGGATCCCGCCCGGTAGCAGCACGCGGACGATGGGGCCGAGCGCGCGCAGCCGCGCGGCCTCGCCGTGGTGATCGGCGCCAAGGGGGTCGAGGGCGACAACGGGGTTTACCTCTTTTTTCACGCGGTTTAGCCTTCCCGCTGACGGGATGACTCGTCGCCCCACGATTGGTATTACTCTCGGCTGGGTGGCTGGTCCTGCGGCGGGCGGGGTGATAGCCCGCCCGGGGCTATTCGGGCGGCTGGGGGAAGCGGCCCGGGTGACGGTGGTATCGGCGCCGCCGGGCAGCGGCAAGACGGCCCTGCTGCGATCGTGGATCACCCAGGCGGGCATCGGGGACCATGCCGCGTGGGTGGCGACGGGGCGGGATGAGCGCGATCCGCAGCGGTTCTGGGTATCGGTCCTCGGCGCGCTGCGCCGGACAACTCTGGGCTCGTCGCTGGTGCAGGCCCTGACCGCGGCGCCGGACCTGGACGGGTGGGCCATCACCGAGCGGCTGCTGGCCGACCTGGCGGCGCTGCGGGAGCGGTTGTGGCTGGTGATCGACGACGTGCATGAGCTGGAGCAGGAGCAGTCCCTGCGGCAGCTGGAGTTGCTGATAATGCGGGCCCCGCCGGCGCTCCGGTTCGTGCTGGCCACCCGGCGCGACGTGCGGCTGGGGCTGCACCGGCTCCGGCTGGAAGGCGGGCTGGCCGAGATCCGCGAGCCCGACCTGCGGTTCAGCCTGGACGAGGCGCGAGAGCTGTTCGCGGCGGCGGGGGTGGAACTGCCCGAGTCGGCGGTGGTAGCGCTGCATGAGCGGACGGAGGGGTGGGCGGCAGGGTTGCGGCTGGCGGCGCTGTCGCTGGCCGGGCACCCGGATCCGGAGCGCTTCGCGGCCGGGTTCTCCGGTACCGAGCGGACGGTGGCGGAGTACTTGCTGGCCGAAGTGCTGGACCGGCAAGGCGAGCAGGCGCGGCGGCTGCTCCTGCGGACCTCCATCCTGGAACGGGTCAACGGCGAGCTGGCGGACCTGCTAACCGGCAACCAGGGCGGAGAGCGGATCCTGCAGGACCTGGAGCAGGCGAACGCGTTCGTCGTGTCGCTGGACCCGGGGCGCTCGTGGTTCCGCTACCACCAGATGTTCGCCGACCTGCTGGGGATGGAGTTGCGGCGTACCGCACCGGGGGAAGTGGCCGGGCTGCACCTGGACGCCTCCGCCTGGTTCGCCAGGCACGGGTTCGCCGTGGACGCGGTCCGGCACGCCCAGGAGGCCCGGGACTGGGAACTGGCCGCCCGGCTCCTCGCCGATCACTGGCCCGGCCTGTACCTGGACGGGCAGGCCGAGAACATCCACGAGCTGCTCGCCGGGTTCCCCGCCGAGGCCCGCGCGGCGGACGCGGAGCTTGCGGTGCTGGCCGCCGCCGATGAGCTGGCGCAGGGATCGCTGGAAGCCGCGGAGGGGTACCTGGGCCTGGCCGAGCGGGAATCGGTGCCGGCGTCGGCCGCCCGGCATGGGCAGCTGCGGGTGCTAACCGGCGTCGTCCGGCTACTGCTTGCCCGCCAGCGCGGGAACCTGTCGGCGGTGGCCGAAGGGGCGCGACAGATGCAGGCCCTGGCCGGTACTCCGGTCGCGGCTCAGTCAGGCCTAAGCGAAGACCTGCGCGCGCTGGGGCTGATCAACCTCGGCATCGCCGAATTGTGGGCCGCCCGGTTCGCGGATGCCGAGCGGAGCCTCGAGCGGGGGGTCGCGCTCGCGCACCGGATCGGGCGGCCGTACCTGGAGTTCACCGGCCTGGGGTACCTGGCGCTATGCGTCATCTACGGGTCGTTCGCGGTGGCGGCCGGACGCAGCGGGGAAGCGATCAGGCTAGCCGAGCAGCATGGCTGGATGGACAAGCCCGCCGCCGGCATCGCCTGCGCGATCACCGGATTCGAGAACGCCTGGCGGGGGCGGCTGGAGGAGGCGGAGTCTTGGGTCCGGCGAGCCGAGCAGACCCTCAGCGCGGAAACCGAGCCCGCCGCGAGCCTGGCGATCCGCTACGTGCGCGGGTTGCTTGACCTGGCCTGCGGTCGGCATGCCGAAGCGCTCGCCGCCTTGCGGGGCGCCGAGCCGCTGGCCGGCCGGCTCGTCGCGCCGCACTACCTCATCATCCGGACGCGGGCCATGCTGCTGCACGCCCTCGTCCGCCTCGGCGAGTTCGAGCGCGCCGAGCAGGCACTGGCCGGGTTCGGCGACCACGACCGCGATCGCGGGGAAATTCGCATTACCACCGCGATGCTGCGGCTCGCCCAAGACGACCCGCACGCCGCGATCGCCGCGCTGGCCCCGGTCCTGGATGGCTCCGCCCGGCTGGTCTGGCCGGCCTGGCTGGCTCAGGCGTTCCTGCTCGAGGCGATCGCCCGGGATGCGCTCGGCGACGCCGACGCCGCCGACCTGGCCCTGGAACGCGCGCTGGACCGCGCCGAGCCCGACGGCGCGCTGTGGTGGTTCCTGCTGTACCCGGTGCCGGGCCTGCTGGAGCGCCATGCCCGGCGCGGCGCCTCGAATAGCTCCGCGCACGCCGCCCTGATCGCGGAGATCCAGGACCTGCTGGGCGCGAGGAAGCCCGCGCCGCCGTCCGCCAGCCCGCGGGCGCTGGCGGAGCCGCTGCGCGACAGTGAGCTGCGGGTACTGCGCTACCTGCCGACCAACCTGACCGCGCCGGAGATCGCGAGCGAACTGTATGTCTCGCGGCACACCGTCAAGACCCACATGCGCAACCTGTACGCCAAGCTCGGCACCCACCGCCGGGCCGAGACCGTCGCCCGCGCCAGGGAACTGGGCCTGCTAGCACCGTCCGCCCGTGGGGGTCCGGGAAGGCGCTAGCGTACGAGGGTGCGGTTTTTCAACACGGAGGGGCCGTGCTTCCCGGACCGGCACTACATGCTGCCGGCCAGCGAGCGGCTGCCCGGGGCGGGGCGGCTGATCGAGGAGGGCCGGTACTTCATCGTGCACGCGCCCCGGCAGACCGGGAAGACCACGGCGCTGTCGGCGCTCGCGCGGGAGCTGACCGTCCCCGGCGAGCGGGTGGCGCTGAAGGTCTCGTGCGAGCGGGCAGAGGCCGCCGGGGACGACTACGGGGCCGTCGAGCTGCAGCTCCTGGACGCCATGCGCTCCGAGGCGGCCAAGGTACGCGGGTTCCCGCCGGAATGGCTGCCGCCAGAGCGCCGTCCGGACGCCGCGCCCGGGTCGCGACTGTTCGACGGGCTGCAGGACTGGGCGCTGGCGTGCCCGGTGCCGCTGGTGGTCTTCTTCGACGAGATCGACGCGCTGCAGGGCCAGTCGCTGATCAGCGTGCTGCGCCAGCTCCGCGACGGCTTCCAGCATCGGCCGCACGCCTTCCCCGCCTCTGTCGCGGTGTGCGGGATGCGGGACATCCGGGACTACAAGGCCGCCTCCGGCGGTAACCCGTCCCGGCTGAACACCGCCAGCCCGTTCAACATCGCCGAGTCCACCCGGATCGGCGACTTCTCCTACGAGGAGGTGTCCGCCCTCTACTCCCAGCACACCGAGGAGACCGGCCAGGAGTTCACCCCGGAGGCGGTCGAGCGGGCGTTCGCCTACAGCCAGGGCCAGCCGTGGCTGGTCAACGCCCTGGCCTACGGGGCCACCCGGGGCCTGGGCAACGAGCCGCCCGCGCCGGTCACCGCCGGGCACATCGACACCGCCAAGAAGCAGATCGTCCTGGGCCGCCCCGCCCACCTGGACTCCCTCATCGCCCGGCTCAGCGAGGACCGCGTCCGGAAGTTCATCGAGCCGCTCATCGCCGGCCAGATCGTCGCGGCCGACCCCACCTACGACGACGACCTCGCCTACGTCCGCGACCTCGGCCTGATCAGCAAGAGCAGTCCAGCCGACATCGCCAACCCGATCTACCGGGAGGTCATCGTCCGGGTTCTGGGCGCGCGGGCCCGGGAATCGGTGCTCGCCGACCCGCGCGGCTTCCTGCTGCCGGACGGGCGGCTGGACTTCCGCCGGATGCTGGAGGAGTTCGCGGCCTGGTGGCGGCAGTACGGCGAAGTCCTCGTCAAGGGCGAGGTCTGCCACGAGGTCGCCCCGCAGCTCATCATCATGGCCTTACTCACCCGGATCGTGAACGGCTGGGGCCCGTGCGATGGGCGCAGCGTCGATTGCGAGTACGGAGTGGGGCGGGGCCGGGTCGACATCCTCGTCCGCAAGCCCTACGCCGGCACCGACGGCAAGCACGCGGTCCAGCGCGAGGCCATCGAGGTCAAGGTCCGCACCAAGAGCACCGGCGACCCTCTCGGCGAGGGACTGCGCCAGCTCGACGGCTACCTCGACCGCCTCGGCCTCGACACCGGTACCCTGCTCATCTTCGACCGCCGCCCCGGTGCCGTGAAACGGCAACCCGAGCCGAAGTTCTCCTCCGAGCAGACCCCCTCCGGTCGCACCATCACGCTCCTGCGCGCGTAAGTGAGCGAACCAGGTCAGGGGTATGGCGTCGGCCATGACCTGGTCTCCGAGGTCGTTCGGGTGCAGGCTGTCGCCGGTGTGGCAAGCGGAGCATCCGGTGCTGTTGTAGGCGGGGTTGAGGTATCCGGGGTCGTAAGGGCTGGCGACGGCGCGGTCGAAGTCCACGACGCCGTCGAAGGCGTGGCTGGTCCGTATCCAGTGATTGACGCTCCGTCTCAGCGCCTCGCCCCTGGCGGTGCCGTAATTGCCGCCGTAGGTAGCGTTGGAGCCGAGGAAGGGCGTGAGCGTGCCGGCGTAGATCTTGATGCCGCGAGCGTGGGCCATCGTGATCAGCCGCCGGTAGCCCGCCTCGATCTGGGCGGCGGTGACCGTAGGGTCGTTGGGCGCGTAGCAGCCGGTGTCCGGCTCCCCGCTGAAGCCGATGTCGTTGATGCCCTCGAGGAGTACCACCGCCTTCGCCCCGGACTGGGACAGCGCGTCGCGCCGGAAACGGGCCAGCGCGCTCTGCCCGTAGCAGCTCGAATCGTTGAGCACCCGGTTCCCGCTGATGCCCGCGTCCACGACGGTCGGCGCCCTATTCCCGAGTGCCGCGTCGAGGCGCCGGGACAGGTAGTTGGGCCATCGGGCATTGGAGTCGACCTCGGAATGACCGACGTCCGTGATCGAGTCCCCGAAGGCCACGACGGTGCCGGGTGTCGCGGGGTTGAGCACGTCGACGCCGTCCGCGAAGTACCACGATCCGGTCTTCTTGGTGTAGGCGGCGCCCGCGGCCTGGCCGGCGTGGTCTCCCGGCGCGACGAAGTTCGTCTGCCAGGCGGCCGCGTGGTACGTGGCCGGGCCGGTCGGACTGGGAAGGTACACGTCGATCGCTAGCTCGGTGAGGCGGGGAACCCGCATGTCGACCGGGTCGCTCAGGACCTGCTGGCCGGCGGGGATCGTCACCGAGGAGTGACCGCCGAAGGTCACCGGGTGACTCGTCCCGGGGGCAAGGCGGGCTCCATCGAGCACCACGCCCACGCTGGTGGCGCCGACCGTAACGGGACCGCTGCCGAACGTGTTGCTCAGCCGTACCCGGACCGCGCTGCCGCCGACGCTGGTGTACATGATGTTGCGTACCGTCTGGTTGGTGAACGCGGTGGTATCGCCGCCCTGGGGGCTGGCCGCCCAGGTAGCCACCCACCCGGGATTGCCGCGGGCGGTTCCGGGGTCGCCGTGGGTCGCCGCGGCGCCCGCTCCCGTCGGCGCGGCCAGCAGTACCGCTAGGGCCGCTGCCACCAGCATGACCGCTGCTCCCAGGCCGGTGGCTACGCCCGTCGTGCGCCCGCTCATCCTGCTCATCCCGCGAAGCTTAGTGGGGTCCGCCGTAAGTTCGTCAGGGGTCGGGGAGTTCATTGCGCTTCCATGGTCGACTGGGGCCGGCAAGTTTTCTGGGTGGTCGCCGGGTCGTCGGCGTGTTGCTCCTGGAATGTCGGTGGCGGGTGCTTTCATGGGGGCGTGCCGAGGAAGCGCAGTGCCGGGTCGCCGCAGGTGGTTCACCGCACGGCGCGGTGCGGGCTGCGCGTAACCAGGGCGCAGCGGGACCGGGTGTTCGGCCTGCTGCGGTCGGCGGGCGACGTGTGGTCCTGCGTCCTGGAACTGAACCGGCACCGTCGCCAGCGCGGGGACCGGCCCCTGGTCGGCTACCAGGAACTGTGCAGCGAACTCGTCGCTGCGGGGCCTGGCACGTTCGGGGAACTCGGCACGGCCGGGGCCCGGTCGGTGCTGCGCCGCTACTCCGACTCCTGGCTGTCGGCGGCCAAGCGCCGCGCGGCAGGGGAGGCGGACGTGCGGTTCCCGCGCCGCAAGCGGGGCCTGGTGCCGGTCCGCTGGTACTGCGGCACGTTCGTCCTGGAAGGGCGGCGGCTGCGCATCCCGGTCGCGCGGGGCCGCCCGCCGCTGGAGGTCCGCCCCGACCGGGATGTCCCTTACCCTCCGGACCAGATCCGGTCGGTGACCGTCGGGTACGCGGACGGGCGGCTGTACGCCGATTTCACCGCCGAGGTCCCCGTCGCCGTCTACCCGGAGGGGGAGGGCCCGGACCCGGCCCGGGTTGCCGGGGTCGACCCCGGAGTCATCCACCCCTACGCTGTCACCGGCCCGGACGGGCAGGGCCTGCTGGTGTCCGGGCGGGCGATCCGGGCGGAGAACCGCCAGCATCTCAGGGACCAGAAGGGCCGCTGCCGCGCGGGCGCCCGCCGCGCCCCGAAGCCCGGGCAGAGAGGGTCGCGCCGGTGGGGCAAGCACCACAGACGGCAGAGGAAGGCCGAGGCCCGCCACCAGCGGAGGGTCCGGCAGGCCCGCCACGAGGCGGCCGGGCACGTCGTGGACTGGGCCGTGCGGCAGCGGGTCGGGACGCTGGTGATCGGGGACCCGCGCGGCGTCCTGGACCGCGACGCCGGGTCCGTGCACAACAAGCGCACCAGGGACTGGGCCCCCGGCCAGCTGATCGGCATCCTGGCCGACAAGGCCGAGGCGGCCGGGATCAGGGTCGAGGTCGTGCCCGAGCGGGGCACGTCCTCGACGTGCCCGAACCCGGGCTGCCTGCGGCGGGTGCCCAAGCCCGCCGGGAGGAACTTCACGTGCCCGCACTGCGGGCTGGCCGGCCACCGCGACATGATCGGGGCCGCCAACATCGCCGCCAGGGACCCTGGCGGCGGGGAACCTCCCCCGCTCCCGTCCGGGCGGGGGATCACGCACCGTCGGGCCGGGCGCCACCTTCCCGGCGTGCGCCCGGAACGGCGTGACCCGCGACGCCGGCCTTCCCCGAGAAGACCGCGCCGCAGAGGTCACCTGGCCGGCACCGGCCCGCCCTGCCCCCCGCCTCCCGGGGCGCAGGGAGTCGCTCGCGGCAACGCGAGGAGATCGGAATCCGTCGAGGACGACCCCCGACGAATTTACGAACGGGTGCACTTAGGGGAGGACGTCGGCCATGGCGGGCGAGAAGGGGATGTCGATGATGAACCGGGACGGCCGTCCCGGCGGATAGTACACCGGGACGACGCCACTACCGTAATGAATGGCGTCATCAAAACGCTCCGGGCCAGTGCCGTAGAAGCGGTACTTGCGCTGGCCCTGCCAGCGCGCGCCGGTCGCGGGGTCGGTCCACCTGAGGAGCACGGTGTACCTGCTGACCCCGCCCCCGCGGCCCGTGTAGGTGTACCGATAGTCGCGGTTCACGACCTTGGCCTTAACCGCCACGCCCTTGACGCGAAGCCCGCGCAGCCGCTGGCGCTGCACCCACATCCGGGCGTTGTGGTTGATCATCAAGGCGGCTATGGCCCCCGCGATCAGGCCGAATGGGACGGCGGAGGGGGCCAGGTAACCGACCGCGATGCCGCCCCCGAGAAACAGCGCGGCCACGATCACTAGCTGGAGCGTCCCCCAGGCCAGGCTGATGAGCGGGCGCCTGAGCCCGGAGTCCGCGACTGGCTGGGCTGGCTCGCTGCCCGTGGGGGCCGCGGCCCTTGTACGCCTGCTCATTCTCCGCAGGCTATACGGCCCGAGTGCGCTTTTGGGTTCGCTCTAGCCGGCCCGAGTGCGCACCTGGCACCAGCGTAAAAGGGCTGCTGTCAAGTCGGCGGAAGCGAATCCTTGAAATCGAGTGTTTCAGGTGGTTAGGGCGGCTTGAGCTGCTCGTGCTGGTCATGAGGCAGGCGATGCGCATGCTCGTCCAGGCACTGCTAAGGCCCGCAGCGCCTGGCGGGGCTGCGGGTGGCCGGGCCGGGTGCCCCGGCTGCTTCCCGTCCCTACGTAGCTCAAGCGGGCTCGGCCCGCGCGGGGCCTGCCCCGACAGCGTTCAACCGGGCTGGCGGGAAGAGGCCGGGGCGCGGGGAGGGCTGCCCAGGGTGCCAGGCGGGGTCAGTGCCACCGACGTTAGGGCGGGCTCGCCCTCCCCGGCCCGGGGGGAGGATGGTCTTGATGGCGCCCGCGGGTAGCGGGCATGCCTGCGCTGTTCAGGCGGCCTTTGCTGCCTCCCCGGCGGCGAGGCGGCCGCCCGAGGCGGCCACGGGATCCCAGTCAGCGCCGTGCACGGTCATGAAGTACAGCCAGCGCACCAGGGCCGCGGCGCACGCGACGCGGGCCCTCGCCCGGGCCGCGCGGATGCTCCGGGCGGCC
>JAFMRC010000020.1 GCA_017354375.1 Nocardiopsaceae bacterium
CCCCTCGCCATCCCCGAAAACCGATACACCATGCCGGAAAGGTTCAGGACACCCGCAAACCGGACCACCCGCGACACGCCCGAAACACGCAAATAAATAAACGACGAGTCCTGGAGCGCACTTATCCTCCACGCGGGCGTGATCGCGGCGCTGGCACCCGAGTCGCCCTTGCCGGGAAAACCTCTATGACCGCACCAAAATAGGGGTAGTTCTGGTGCTGATCAGCACCAGAACTACCCCTATTCTAGGGCGCTAGCATTCCAGAACCCCCGGTATTTTGGTGCGCTTAGACCGCACCGCTCCTGGCTCTCCTTCTCGCTTGAATAGCCATCACGCAATTGCGCTGGGTGTGGCAGGCGGCCGATCAGCGGGATGGCCAGGCGGGGGCGGTGAGCGGGTCGTCCGCGCTGCCCGGCGGCGTGGATGGCTGCCAGGCCGAGCGGATTGGCTTCCGGCGGCCGATCTCCCGGAGGACTGGGGCGATGATGGCCTCGTACGCGGTCGGGCTGTACTTCTGGCCCATGGCCTGGAGCACGCCCTTCGCGCTGGCCTCCCCCACCAGTTCGTCCAGTACCTCGTAATCGACGTCCTCCCCCGCCGCCAGCCGATCGTAGGCGGACTGCGCGATCGAGGAAACGGCGGGGTATTCGGCGGACTCGCTCAGGAACATGAGAGTGGCGTCCTTGAGATCCATGCCCAGAGCCTACGCGCTGGCTCAAGCGCTCCAGGATCAGTTCGCCTCAATCCCGACACGCGGCAGGAAGCTGTCGCGACATGCCACAGTCGCGGGCCATAATCGGTACATGAGCATCGCGACGCAGGAGCCGATCTCACGTGCTGCGGCTATGGAGGCCATGTACCGCCGCAGGCTGCCGCGTACGCTCGATGACCTCGCCGGCCCGGACCACGGCACGGTTCAGCTTCCACTGCACGTCGCATGGTCCGGGATGACCGCATTCGATGTGGAGCGGCCAGGACGATGCCGGAACATGTATCACATAGTCCTCACCGACGGGCAACGCGAAGACATCATCGCCTACATCAACCGGCAGCTCCTGGTCAGCCAGTGGCCGGTCATCCGCAAGCTGGTCGGGCGCGTCATCCGGGATGTCTGGGAGTCCGCTTTCCCTGAACTCGCTGAAGGGCAAGCATCTAGCGCATGAACCTGAACGACCTGCACAGGCGACTGCTGCGGGACGTTCTGGAGATTGGCAACGCGTTGCCATTCGTCATCACGGGCGGATACGCCGTCCAGGCTCACGGCCTCGTTGACCGGCTCAGCCAGGACATCGATGTTGCGACCGACAGCTTCCAGCCGATGGAAGAGATTGCCTCAATCCTCGTGAACGGGTTGACCGAACGTAACTGGCGAGTACATGTCATCGGAATCCAACCGGTGTCCGCACGGCTCATGGTCACCGACCCAGACTCTGGGGAAAGCTGTGAAGTTGACATCCTCAGAGAGGCGTTCAACCAGCCTCCAGACAGGACTCCGTACGGACCTGTCCTGGGCCTCGATGACGTTATCGGTACCAAGATTCGGGCGCTCGCGAACCGCGGGTACCCGCGAGACCTCATTGACATTCGCGCTGCGGCTCGAATCCGGTCCACATCGGAGCTGGAGTTCCTGGGGCGCACCCACACATGGGACGAGTTCAGCCTGGAGGATCTAGCGGCTCGGCTAGAGGGCAGCATGTACATCGAGGATGAGGACTTTGCGTGGTACGGCCTCACCGAAGAAGAAGCACTGGAGTTGCGGTGCTGGGCGCAGACATGGGCCGACGACATTCGAAGGCGGCTCTTCACGGAGACCTTCGTTGAGGAAGGCGAGGACTGGCCGTAGGTACTGGCGCCGACGCCACTTGGAGGTTAGCTCAGGCGCTCCAGGATCAGCTCGCGGACGCGGGGGGCGTCGGCCTGGCCGCGGGTGGCCTTCATGACCGCGCCGACGAGCGCGCCAGCCGCGGCCACCTTGCCGCCGCGGACCTTCTCGGCGACGTCGGGGTGGGCCGCGATCGCCTCGTCCACGGCCGCGATCAGCGCCGAGTCGTCGGACACGACCGCCAGGCCGCGCTTTTCGACCACCTCGTCCGGCGTGCCCTCGCCCCACAGCACGCCGTCGATGACCTCGCGGGCGAGCCGGTCGTTCAGCGTCCCGGCCTTCACCAGGGCCGCGATCCGCGCCACGTCCGACGGCGTGATCGGCAGCGCGGAGACCTCGATCCCGTCGTCGTTCGCCTTGCGGGCCAGTTCGCCCAGCCACCACTTGCGGGCGTCGGCCGGCGAGGCGCCCACGGCGACCGTGGCCTCCACCACGTCGAGGGCACCGGCGTTGCGCAGCGACTCGAACTCCAGCTCCGACAGGGACCAC
This sequence comes from Nocardiopsaceae bacterium, assembly GCA_017354375.1. Classification (GTDB taxonomy): domain Bacteria; phylum Actinomycetota; class Actinomycetes; order Streptosporangiales; family Streptosporangiaceae; genus Trebonia. The sequence continues at coordinate 2,372 of JAFMRC010000020.1, forward strand.
GCGGATATCAGCCGGGCCCGCCGCGCCGACGGCAGTTCCGGCAGCGACGCCCTGATCGACGAGACCCACTCGTCGGCGGGCGCCACCGGCACCAGGTCGGGCTCGGGGAAGTACCGGTAGTCCTGCGCCTCCTCCTTGGACCGGCCCGAGGTGGTCACCCCGGTGTCCTCGTGGAAGTGCCGCGTCTCCTGGACCACCCGCTCGCCGGCGTCCAGCACCCCGGCCTGCCGGGAGATCTCCGACCGCACGGCCCGTTCCACCGAACGCAGCGAGTTGACGTTCTTGGTCTCGGTCCGCGTCCCCCACGCACCGGAGCCGCGAGCGGCGATAGACGTGTTCACGTCGCACCGCATGGAACCCTCCTCCATGCGCACGTCGGACACGCCCAGCGTTCGCAGCACATCGCGCAGCTCGGTTACGTACGCGCGGGCGACCTCGGGCGCGAGGTAGCCGGTGCCCGGCACCGGCTTGGTGACGATCTCGACGAGCGGGATGCCGGACCGGTTGTAGTCGACGAGGGAGTACTCGGCGCCCTGGATGCGACCGGTCGCGCCGCCGACGTGCAGCGACTTCCCGGTGTCCTCTTCCAGGTGGACCCGCTCGATCCCCACCCGCACCGTCTCGCCGCCGGTGAGCACGTCCAGGTAGCCGTCCGTGCACAGCGGCTCGTCGTACTGGGAGATCTGGAAGTTCTTCGGCATGTCCGGGTAGAAGTAGTTCTTCCGGGCGAACCGGCACCACGACGCGATCGAGCAGTTCAGCGCCAGCCCGATCCTGATCGCGAATTCGATGGCCCTCTGGTTCACCACCGGCAGCGAGCCGGGCAGGCCCAGGCAGACGGGGCAGACCTGGGTGTTCGGCTCCGCGCCGAACGCCGTGGGGCACCCGCAGAACATCTTCGTCCGCGTGCCCAGCTCGACGTGCGTCTCAAGCCCGAAGACCGGCTCGTACTTCTGCAGCGCCTCTTCGTAGGTGACAGTCACGCGCTCAGCCCCTTCGCCTCGGTGAGCAGCGGATGCCCCCACCGCGATTCGAACGCCGCCTCCACCGCCGCGCCGACCCGGTACAGCCGGTCGTCGGCCAGCACCGGCGCCATCACGTGCAGCCCGACCGGGAGCCCGTTCTCCGGCGCGAGACCGCAGGGCACCGAGATCGCGGCGTTGCCCGCCAGGTTCGACGGGATCGTGCACAGGTCGGCCAGGTACATCGCGATCGGGTCATCGGCCCGCTCGCCGATAGGGAACGCGGTGGTTGGCGATGACGGGGAGACGAGGACATCGACCTGCTCGAACGCCGCGTCGAAGTCGCGGATGATCAGCGTCCGCACCTGCTGCGCCTTGCCGTAGTAGGCGTCGTAGTAGCCGCTGGACAGCGCGTAGGTGCCGAGCACGATCCGGCGCTTGGCCTCGTCACCGAACCCGGCGTCCCGGGACAGCGACATGGTCTCCTCGGCCGAGGAGGCGCTGGCCCGCAGCCCGTACCGCATGCCGTCGAACCGGGCCAGGTTGGAGGAAACCTCGCTGGGCGCGATCAGGTAGTACGCGGGCATCGCGTACTTGAAGTGACGGCAGCTGATCTCGGTGACCTTCGCGCCCAGTGACTCCAGCAGCTCCACGGCCTCGTTGAACCGGGTCATCACGCCGGGCTGGTAGCCCTCTCCGGAGAACTCGCTGACGATGCCGATCCGCATCCCGGCCACGTCGGCCTGCCGGGCCGCCGCGACGACCGGCGGCACCGGGGCGTCGATCGAGGTGGAGTCCATCGGGTCGTGCCCGGACATCGCCTCGTGCAGCAGGGCCGCGTCCAGGACGCTGCGCGCGAGCGGCCCCGGCGTGTCCAGGGACGAGGCGAACGCCACGACGCCGTACCGGGAGGAGCCGCCGTAGGTGGGCTTGGTGCCGACGATCCCGCAGACGGCCGCCGGCTCGCGGATCGACCCGCCGGTATCCGTGCCCAGGGCCAGCGGCGCCTCGTAGGCGGCGACCGCCGCCGCCGACCCGCCGGACGACCCGCCGGGCACGAAGGAGAGATCCCACGGGTTGTGCGACGGCCCGTAGGCGGAGTTCTCCGTGGACGAGCCCATCGCGAACTCGTCCATGTTGGTCTTCCCGATGAGGATGGCCCCGGCCTCCCGCAGCCGCCGGGTGATCGTCGATTCGTACGGCGGATGCCACCCTTCCAGGATGCGAGAACCGCACGTGGTGGGCATGCCAACGGTCGCGAACAAGTCCTTGACCGCGACCGGCACCCCGCCCAGCGGGCCGAGCGGCGCGCCCGCCGCCCGCCTGGCGTCGATCTCCGAGGCGCGGGCGGCCGCGTCCGCCGCGACGTGCAAGAACGCGTTGACCTGGCCCTCGACGGCCTCGATCCGCGCCAGGTGCGCGGCGGTGACCTCGGCGGCGGAGACCTCGCCGCCCGCGACCGCGGCGGCCAGCTCGGCCGCGGTCTTCGTCGTCAGCTCATTCATGGCGCTCACTCCTCGACCAGGATCCGCGGCACCTTGAAGCGCTGCAGTTCCTCCGCCGGAGCGCCGAACAGCGCCTCGGCCGGGCTCAGGCACGCCACGGGCTCGTCGTCCCGGAACACGTTGGTCAGGCCGGTCGCGTGCGAGGTCGGCGGGATTCCCTCCGCCGCGACCTCCTGCACCTGCGCGACCGACGAGATTATCTGGTCAAGCTGCGGTGCCAGGTGATCAAGCTCTTCGTCGCTGAGCGCGAGCCTGGACAGCCGCGCCAGGTGAGCGACCTCGTCGCGTGTGATGGCCATCCCCACATCCTATGGGGACGGCGTCGCGCCGGGTCTTATTTACTCCCCGTCTGGAGTGTTCGCCGTGCCCGCGGTAGCGGGGACCGCATCGACGCCACCGGACAGCAGGGCGCGCAACCCATCCTCGTCCAGGATCGGCACGCCGAGCGAGACCGCCTTGTCGTATTTCGACCCGGTGCTCTCCCCCGCCACCAGGAACGTGGTCTTCTTCGACACCGACGACGTCACCTTGCCGCCCGCCTCCCGGATCGCTTCCGCCGCTTCGTCGCGCGTCATGGACGACAGGGAGCCGGTGAGCACCACCGTCACCCCGGCCAGCAGCCGGCCGGCCGCCACCGACGGATCCCAGCCCGGGATCTCCAGCCTGACCCCGGCCTGGCGCCACTTGTCCACGATCGACAGGTGCCAGTCGACGGAGAACCACTCCACCACCGCCCCCGCGATCGTCGGGCCGACGCCGTCCACGCTGGCCAGCGCGTCCTGCGACGCTTCCGCGATCGCCTCGACCGATCCGAATGCGTCCGCCAGCGCCCGCGCCGCGGTGGGTCCCACGTGCCGGATGGACAGCGCGACCAGGATCCGCCACAGCGGCCGGGTCTTCGCCTCCTCCAGGTTCATCAGCAGCATCCGGGCATTGACCTTGAGCTCACCCGCCTTGTTCACGAAGAACGGCGACCGGTGCAGCGCGTCGGAGTCCAGCGCGAACAGGTCGCCCTCGTCGTAGACCAGCTCATCGTCGATCAGCGCGGCGACGGCCTCCCATCCCAGGACCTCGATGTCGAACGCGCCCCGGCCGGCCATGTACGACAGGCGTTCCTTCCGCTGGTCGACGCAGTGCCGGTGGTTCGGGCACCGCCAGTCCACCTCGCCCTCCTCGCGGGCGAGCGTGGTCCCGCACGACGGGCACGAACTCGGGAACTCAAAGGCCCGTTCAGAGCCGTCCCGCTTCTCCACCACCGGTCCCAGGACCTCGGGGATCACCTCCCCGGCCTTGCGCAGGATCACGGTGTCGCCGATGAGTACGCCCTTGCGCCTGACCTCGTCCTCGTTGTGCAGGGTGGCCTGGGCCACCGTCGAGCCGCTGACCTTGACCGGCTCCATCACCGCGTACGGCGTGACCCGGCCGGTACGCCCGACCCCGACCTGGATGTCGAGCAGCTTGGTGGTGACCTCTTCCGGCGCGTACTTGAACGCGATCGCCCAGCGCGGCGCCCGGCTGGTCGAGCCCATCGCCCGCTGGATCTCCAGGGAGTCGATCTTGACGACCACGCCGTCGATCTCATACGCCGGCTCGTGCCGGTGCCCGGGGTCGGAGTAGTACTCGATGTACTCCCGGACCTCGTCCAGCGACGAGACCACCCTGTACCGGTCGCTGACCGGGAACCCCCACTCCCGCAGCCGCTCGTACCATCCGGATTGGGTCTCCGGCGCACCCTCCAGATGCCCCTCGCCGCTCGGCCCGCTCGCTGATCCGACAATTCCCCCGTCAGGCGATATGCCCGAGATGTCGGGTGCGTCAGCGCCCGACATCTCGGACGAGGGCGAAGACGACCCGACGATCCGGCCGATGCCGTGCACGATCGCGCCCAGCGCCCGCGTCGCGGTCACCCGGGGATCCTTCTGCCGCAGCGAGCCGGCCGCCGCGTTCCTCGGGTTGGCGAACGCGGGCTTGCCCGCGTCCTGGAGCTGGGCGTTCAGCCGCTCGAACGACTCCTCCGGCAGGAACACCTCGCCCCGCACCTCGAGCACCTCGGGCACGCCAGGTCCCGACAGCCGGTCCGGGATCGCCCCGATCGTGCGCACGTTGGGCGTCACGTCCTCACCGGTCCGCCCGTCGCCCCGGGTCGCGGCCCGCTTCAGCCGCCCCTTCTCGTAGACCAGGTCGATCGCCAGCCCGTCGATCTTGAGCTCGCACAGGTAGGGCCCGGTCCCGCCGCGGCTCGCCGCCCGGTCGGCCCACTCGCTGAATTCCCCGGCCGAGAACACGTTGTCCAGCGACAGCATTCGTTCCAGGTGCTCGACCGGCGTGAACAGCGTCGAGATCGGGGCGCCGACCTGCTGGGACGGGGAATCCGGCGTCCGCAGCTCCGGGAATTCCTCCTCCAGCGCCTCCAGGCCCCGCATGTCCGCGTCGTACTCGGCGTCGGAGATCGTCGGCGAGTCGAGCACGTAGTACCGGTACTTCGCGTCGAGCAGCTTCTCGCTCAGCTCGGCGTGCCGGGCCCGGGCTTCCTCAAGCGTCAACTGAGCTCCCCCATCATTTCCGGAAGGATCCGCGCCGCCTCGCGGACGAGCCCCAGCGCCTTCCGCGCCCGCTCCGGGGATGACCCGGCCAGCCCGCACGCCGGGGTGATCACGACCTGTTCCGCGCACCTGGCCGGGGGCTGGGACATCCTGCGCCACGTCTCGGCGACGGAGCCAGCGATGGCTTCGGCAGTCGCCCCGATCCGTTCCGGATAACCCAGCATCAGCCCGAGACCGGCCTCCGCCGCGGCGGCGAGCTGATCGTAGTCACCGGCCCGCAGCTGGCTGAGGTCGAGCGACAGGGCGCGCGCGCCCGCGGCCCTTATTATCCCGAACGGGTAGTCGCGACTGCAGCAGTGCACGATGCTGTCCCCGCTGACGGCGGCGACCACCTGGCGGAGCCTGTCGCGCAGGGACTCCTCGTCCGGTACGCGGAGCCGGCCGAGGCCGCTCGCGGTCGGCACCGTGCCCGCGATCACCGCGGGCAGGGCAGGCTCGTCTAGCTGAACGACGATCGTCGCGCGCGGCAGGCGCTTGGCGACCTCGGCGACGTGGGCGGCGAGGCCCTCGGCGAGGGAGGCGGCGAGGTCGGCGACCAGCCCGGGATCGGCGAGCGCCGGGTTCAGCGTGCGTGGCTGCTCTAGCGTGGCGGCGAGCGTCCACGGACCCGCGACCTGCAGTTTCAGTGGCCCCTCGTAACCGTCGAGGACTTCTTCCAAGGCGTCGGCGTCGGCGGAGAGGTAGGAGCGCGCCCGCCTGAGGTCGCGGCCGGGCCGCTCGGCGATCCGCCAGCCTCCCCTTCCCTGGCGCAACAACCCCGAGCCAGGGGTGACTTCGGTCGGGATGTCCACCAGCAGGGCGGCCGCGCGGCCGGTGATGTCGGCGCCGGGGCCGCGCCCGGGCAGCTCGGGCAGGTGCGGGAAACCGGGAAGCTCGTCCGCGACGGCCCGCGCCGCCTCAAGTGGATCGTGCCCTGGCATCGAGCCGATGCCGGTAGCGGTGCCCGGTCCCCAGGCGAAGGGCGATTGTTCGGCCACGGTGTCGAGTTTAGTCGGCGGCCCGCGAGTCCCCGGTCAAGGACGCGCGGGCGGGGACTGCTGGTCGTCGTGCTGAGGCCAGTTGTCGTCCTGGTCGTCGTGCTGGGACCAGTTGTCGCAGGTGGGCCAATCGCGGCGCCACTTGCCGCGGCGCCCGGTGACCGAGAGGGAGACGACCAGGATCGCGCCCAGGGCCACGCCGACGGCGATGTAAACGGCGGCGATGATCGCCAACAGGGCCATCCCGTTCATGCCGGCGTCTTCGTTCGCCGCGCGTCGCCCTCGCTCTCACCGTCGCTGTCGCCGGCGCCATCGCCGTCGTCGTCGGGCTGCTCGGGGAGGACCCAGCCCGCCGGGCCGATGAATCCGACTCCCGTGAGCCGCCGTGCCCCCCGGCACATGGCGTCCGGCGCCTGGCCGGACAGCGATCCGCGCCGGTCCTCACGGCGGTAGGCGAGCGAGGAGATCGCGACGATGCCGACGAACACCCCCATGACGAGGAGGATGAAGAAAACGATCATGGCTTGTACTTCTATGCCGCTCATGCTGGCCTCCCGTCGCCTGCGACATACCACCTGCTAGTACTGGATGGCTGGTCTATCTCAATGGACCGGATCGGTTCATTCGGCCTGTCCTAGCCATCCCTACCTATCAGGACTTACTTGCCAAGTTCCCGGTACGACATGGGTTAAACCAGACATCTGGCTCATGGGGTAGATTAGATCCATGCCACTAGATAGACTCATACCAGTTGTTGGGATATTTAGGAGGGGATGCCATGGCCGAGCCGATGTACCGGGTGATCGCCATGGAGCTGCTCGACGAGATCAAGACGGGCACGCTGGAGCCTGGCGGGCAACTCCCCACCGAACTCGAGCTGCGGACCCGGCACCAGGCGTCCCGCAACACGATCAGGGACGCGGTGAAGTGGCTGACCAATCGCGGGCTTGTGGAGAAGAAGCCGGGCAAGGGCACGTTCGTTGTGGAGCGGATCGATCCCTACGTCACCACCTTGTCGTCCGGCACGCAGGCCAGCCTGTCCGGAGTCGAGGACGAGGGATGGGCCGCCGAGGTGGAAGGCCGCGGCCGGACCGCGACCACCTCGGCCCCGCGGGTGGAGGTGCTCGAGGCACCGCCCCGCATCGCCTCGCGGCTGCGCGTGCCCGAGGGATCCGAGGTCGTCACCAGGCGACAGGAACGGTACATCGACCGCACCCCATGGTCCCTGCAGACCACCGCGTACCCGATGGAGTACGTCCGCCGCGGCGCCGCCGACCTGCTGCGGGCGCAGCCGGTCCCGGGCGGGACCATCTCCTACCTGCGGCGCACGCTCGGCCTTGAGCAGGTCGGGCACCGGGACCGGATCCTCCTCCGCGCGCCACGCGAGGAAGAGGCCAGGTTCCTCAGGCTGCCGGACGACAACCGGGTATGGGTTGTCTCCGTCATCCGCACCTGCTATGCCGCCGGCGACGACGGCCCGGTGCCGCTGCGGGTGACGTTCACCGTGCTGCCCGCCGACCGGAACCAGTTCGTGATCGATTCCGGCCAGGTGCCGGAGGACATTCCCGGCCCGGCTATCGACTGACCGTCCGCCGCCCAAGCCTCGATGCTCGGACCCTGTGGGGCGATGCCACTGGTAGGCCCGCAACCAAGCAGCCGGCCTGCTAGTATCACCCTGATTATTCATGTCACCCAAACCGCCTGGGTCATCCCAACCATAGGGAGCTTAGGCAATGATTTGCCCGCATTCAGATGGGTACAAACCAAACGGTGCCACATATCCTGATGGACGCATCGGCAGGGACAGTCGGGATCATTGGGATCTCTGGGAGGAGCCATGGCGCAACAACCTATGTACCAGCAGATCGCCGACACCATCCGCCGGCAGATCGAGGGCGGGGAGCTGGCGCGCGGCGCGAGGCTGCCGACCGAGCTTGAGCTTCGCTCGGCGTACAACGCGTCACGGAACACGATCAGGGACGCGATCAAGCGCCTGGCCGCCCTGGGCCTGGTCGAGACCAGGCCGGGCCAGGGCACGTTCGTGACCGTGAACGTGGACCCGTTCGTCACCACGATGTCCGCGGACCCGAGGAGCGCGGCCGGTGGCGGCGAGGGCCCGTCGTACCTGTCCGCGGTCAGCGAGGCCCACCGGAAACCGGAAACGACCACCCCGCGGGTGGAGGTGCAGATCCCGCCGCCGGAGATTCAGCACAGGCTGCGCCTGCCGGACGACGCGCAGGCCGTGCTCCGGCACCAGCGGCGGCTCATCGACGATATTCCGTGGTCGCTGCAGACGTCCTACTACCCCATGGACTTCATCACCAAGGGTGCCACCGACCTGCTGATCGCGCAGGACATGCAGCCAGGGACGATCACCTACCTGAACAAGGTGCTCGGCGTCCGGCAGATCGGCTACCGGGACTGGGTCACCGTGCGCCAGCCGAACGAGAACGAGCAGCGGTTCTTCAACATCGCGCACGACACGGCCGTCTTCGAGATCTTCCGCACCGCGTTCGACCAGAACAAGTCTCCGATGCGGGTGACCGTCACCGTCTGCCCTGCCGACCGGAACCAGCTCATCTACGACATCGGCGACGACCTGCCCGACCCCAAGTACGGCGAGGAGACCGTCCGGGAGGAGACCCACCGGAAGCCCGACGAATCCGATTGAGGTCCAGGCCCGGCCCCGGCCGCCCGGAACTCGGCATTAACCCCTCACAACCTGTTCCCTACCAGCCCATCCGCCGGCTAGCCGGCTAGCGAGGACATAATGCTGAGATTGCCCGCGCCACGCGCGATCACCGCCCTGCCAACCGCCGCGCGGCGCGGCGGCGCCACGGTAGTGACGTATTTCGGCCTCTCCGGTGATGGGGGATCCTCCCCCCGCGGTGAGCGGAAACGGTCCACGTCCTGGCGGGTCCTGGGCAATCCCGCGTTCCGCCGGTACTTCTCCGGATGCGTCACGTCGGATCTCGGCACCTGGCTAGCCAACACGGCCCAGCTTCTCCTGGCCTACCGGCTTTCGCACTCGGTCCTGGTCATCGGGCTGGTCACCTGCGCCCAGTTCTCCAGCCCGCTGCTGCTCGGCCCGTGGGCCGGGGTGATGACCGACCGGCACGGCGGTCGCCGGATGCTGCTCGCCACCCAGTTGCTGGGCGCCGTGTGCGCGACGGCGATGGCCTGCCTGGTACTCACCGGGCTGATCAATGAGTGGTGGCTGACGGGCGGTGCGATCGCCAGCGGCATCGCGTTCACGCTGGCGCTGCCGGCCAGGAACGTGACCGTGCGGCGCCTGGTCCGGGAGAGGGATGTGGAGCCGGCCTTCGCCATGGACTCCGTCTCCTACAACCTGGGCCGCGCGGTGGGGCCGCCGCTGACCGTGACGCTGGTCATGCTCTTCACCGGGACGGCGGGCTTTGGCTGGGCCTTCGCGGCCAACGCCGTCTCGTTCCTGGTATTCGCCGTCTGCCTCATGCGGGCGGGCGGGGGCAGTCCGGAGAGGATCCGGAGCAGGCCCCGGCGATCCGGCCTGCGGGCAGGCCTGGCCGCCGCCCGCGACGACTGGCATATCGCGGTCCTGCTGGCGATGGTGGCGGCTGTGACCATGGCCGATGACCCGGTCCTGGTCCTCGGCCCGACACTGGCGCGCCAGCCGCATGTACTGGACGACCTGCCGGGATGGCTGGCGCAGTGGCTGACACCCGCGAGCCTACCGGGGCTGTTCATCGCGGCGCTTGGCGCCGGAACGGTGCTCGGGTCGCTGCGACCGTCCCGGCACAAGACCGGGCTCCGCGTCCCCGCCGTGGCGCTGGCGTCGCTGGCCGCCTGCATGATGGTGTTCGTCTTCTCGCCCCTGTGGTGGATCAGCATGGCGGCGGCCGCCGGAGCCGGCTTTACCTGCCTGATCGCCAACTCCAGCACCCGGACGTTCCTTTCCAAGGAGGCCGGCCCGGCGAAAGAGGCCAGCGTGATGGTGGTGTGGGCGATCGCCTGGGCGGGCAGCAAGCCGGTCGCGTCGCTCGCCGACGGCACGATCGCCGATTCCCTCGGGGTGAGATGGGCGGGAATCCTCCTGGCACTGCCCGCGCTGGTTCCGGTCCTGGCGCTGACCGCGCTGCTGATCAGCGTCTACGTGGCGCCCAGGCTCGAACGGCGGTCGAGACGGCACCGTCACCAGGCTCCACGCCCGCGCCATCGGATCGCGACCGCGCCCGCCCGCTGGCTCGGTGCCTTCTGGCAGTGGCTCATCACGCCCGCCTACGACCGCGCCTACGACCTGCTCGGTGCTCCAGCGCCTGCCGCGACGGCGGAAGAGGCCCCATAGCTCCACGAGCGGCACCGCACTTGAACCGCCCATTAGGGCTGTGACCCGGACAGATGACAATAAAGCGCTCTTGCCTCATAATCGTAGGAGAAGGAACGGCGGACCCTACCCCGACCAGGTTCCATCCGGCACTTGGGTTCGATGTACATCCGCCGCAAGATCGAGCGCTGGAGGCGTCGTGGTCAAGTACCACTCTCGGCCATCCGCTCAATACCGCTACGAGCACTACGACCCCGGCGTCGTAGCGTAGCGCCTATGTAGGGCCTGGACCCGGAAGCGCAACTGCCCGGAGAACTATCCGCGCGCGGTCTGCGTTCCGGGCGCCAGGTGCCCCTCTCTCCCCCTGGCCCCGCCCCCGCCCCCGGCGACAGCAGCGCCCCCATCGACGCCGCCCGCTGTGTACGCAGCGAGACCACCGCGTTCCGCTGGGGCCTGCGACTTTTTGCGAATGACGGCCCCACAAATGCCGCATACCGCCCCTGTTCAGGGCCCTCATGCACCAAAAGTCGATGTCGCAGGGCCGGGGCGCGGCGGAAAAGGTGGGGTATCGGCTGGGAGTGCCATCATGAGCAGCTCATTCGCAACGGGTCCCGTGGCGACACCAACGGTGCCAGTACGTACACGATTCCGCAGCAGCAGCGAGACCATCGCTGCTGCTGCGTAGCGGGCTAACACCGCGCGGGCGGAGGCGATCGTGGCGCTGCCGAGGACGGTGTCGCCGTCGTAGAGGACGGCGGCCTGGCCGCTGGCCACGGCCCGCGCGGGCCGGTGCAGGCGGATGCGGAGCGTGCCGTCCGCGAGCCAGGCGGTGCACGGGTACGCATCGCCGTGGGCTCGCAGCTGGACGCCGCACTCCACCGGTTCCTCCGGGGCCGGGCAGCCGCTCCATACCGGGCGCTCCGCGGTGATCTCCGTGACGTCGAGCCCGCTGGCCGGGCCCACCGTGACCGTCCGGGAGACCGGCTCGATGGACAGCACGTACCGCGGGCGGCCGTCCGGGGACGGCCGGTCCACCCGGAGTCCCCTGCGCTGGCCGACGGTGAAGCCGTAGGCGCCGTCGTGTTCCCCGAGCACGGTCCCGTCGGCATCCACGATCCGCCCGGGCGCCTCACCGAGCTTCTGGGCCAGGAAGCCCCTGGTGTCGCCGTCGGCGATGAAGCAGACGTCGTGGCTATCGGGCTTGTCCGCGACGAGCAGGCCGCGTTCGGCTGCCTCCTCGCGCACCTTCGACTTGGGCGTGTCGCCGAGCGGGAACAGCGCGCGGGAGATCTGCTCGCGCGTGAGGACGGCGAGCACGTATGACTGGTCCTTGCCGTCGTCGGCCGCGCGGTTCAGCGCCCCGCTGGAGTCGATGCGCGCGTAGTGGCCGGTGCAGACCGCGTCGAACCCCAGCGCCAGCGCCCGGTCCAGGACGGCGGCGAACTTGATCTTCTCGTTGCACCGCAGGCAGGGGTTTGGCGTCCGGCCCGCCGCGTACTGCTCGACGAAGTCATCGACGACGTCGGCGGCGAACCGCTCGCCCATATCCCAGACGTAGAACGGGATCCCGATCACGTCCGCGGCCCGCCGCGCGTCCCGCGCGTCTTCGAGGGTGCAGCAGCCCCTGGCGCCGCTACGGTAGGACTGCGGATTCCGCGACAGCGCAAGGTGGACCCCGGTCACCTCGTGACCGGCGTCGACCATGCGCGCAGCCGCGGTAGCGGAGTCAACTCCGCCCGACATCGCGGCAAGAACCCTCATCCCCATGACTTTCCGAGGCTACCGCCGCTCACGCACTAGTAGACAGCTGAGTGGCAGGCGCGGCCATCCGGTAGCGGCCGGCGCGGCGTCAGCGGGCACGGCGGGCGCGGGAGACCGCCTCGCCGATGACGGCGCCGAGGGCGTCGACGTCGGCCTGGGTGGTAGTGCGGCCCAGGGAGAACCGCAGCGAGCCGCGGGCCCGGTCCTCGTCCGCACCCATCGCGAGCAGCACGTGGCTCGGCTCGGCCACGCCCGCGGTGCACGCGGAGCCGGTCGAGCAGGCGATGCCCTTCGCGTCGAGCAGGAGCAGCAGCGCGTCGCCCTCGCAACCGGGGAACGAGAAGTGCGCGTTGCCCGGCAGTCGGCCCGGCCCCGGTGGCGGCCCGTTCAGCACCGCGTCCGGCACGGCCGCGAGCACCTGCCGGATCAGGTCGTCGCGCAGCGCGGCGACCCGCTTGGCCTCGGCTTCCCGGCGGCTCGCGGACACGACGGCGGCCACGGCGAAGGCCCGGATCGCGGGCGCGTCCAATGTTCCCGAACGGATTTCCCGCTCCTGCCCCCCGCCATGCAGCACCGGCATCGGGGTAAGGCCGCGGCCGAGGATAAGCGCCCCGGCGCCGACCGGGCCACCCAGCTTGTGGCCGGTCACGGTGAGCGCGTCCGCCCCGGAATCCGCGAAGTTCACCGGGATCTGCGCCGCCGCCTGCACCGCGTCGCTGTGGAACGGGACGCCGTATGAACGCGCGACCGCCGCGAGTTCCGCCACCGGCTGAACCGTGCCAACCTCGTTGTTCGCCCACATGACGGAGGCAACGGCGGCACCGTCCGGGTCGGCATCCAGGGCCGCGCGCAGCGCGCCGGGCGTGACCAGGCCGTCTTCATCGACGTCGAGCCAGGCCGCCTCCGCTCCCTGCGCCTCGGTCAGCCACCGCACCGAGTCGAACACCGCATGATGCTCGATGGAGGTGGTCAGGATGCGCCGCCTGCGGGAATCGGCGGCACGTCGCGCCCAGTAAAACCCCTTGACCGCGAGGTTGTCCGCCTCGGTCCCCCCGCTCGTGAAGACGACCTCGCTGGCCCGGGCCCCGAAGACCTCCGCGATCTGCTCCCGGGACTCCTCCACCACCCGCCGGGCGCGCCGCCCCGCATTGTGCAGCGAGGAGGGGTTCCCCAGGTGCGCGAGTTCCTCGGTCATCGCCTCGACCGCCTCCGGCAGCATCGGCGCCGTCGCCGCGTGGTCGAGGTACACCTCTGGGCTCGTATTCATGGTCCATCTAGCGTAAATGCCATACGCGCCATCTGCCCACCGGCAACACCGCGGTGACGCCGATCATCAGCGCCCCGTTTCCCCGAGGCCGGGTGGAGGACGGTCGCGCGGGTCGCCTTCCCGTCTGCTTCGGCGACATCCCCTTCTTAGAAGATTGATTCGATGCCGTGCCAGATTCTGGAGATCAGGCTTGGTTCGGCGGGTGCGAGGGCGGCGGCCTCGTTGAGGGCCTGCGCCGCGGTGCTAGCGGCGGGTGCGAGCTGGGCCTGCACGGCTTTCAGGGTGTCGGGCGAGTTCAGGTGCGCGGCGGCCTGGCCTTGGGCCCATTTCAGGACCGGCACGTAGGCGAGGAGGGCATCGCCGGCCTTGGTGAACGCGTCCCCGGCCTGGGTCCAGCGGGCGGGCTGGGTGTCGAAGACCTTGCGGAACTGGTCAGCGGCCGGGCCGGTCCATCCGGCGGTGGTGTCGATGCTCGCCAGGCCGTGGCCGGCCTCCTGCAGGGAGGCGCCCCACTGTTTCAGGTTCGCGGCCGTCTGCTCCAGGGCGGCCGGGTTGCCGCCGATCGGGTTGCCGGTGAGAGGCGGCTCACTCATACGGACACCTCGCTGGCGCTCGGAGTCCGCATTCGCGGACACGCAGTGCTTGCCGGTTCGCTCGCAAGCTCGCTCACTGGGCCTCCCCGGGGTCGGCGCCGGGGACGGTGCCGGAGAGGGTGCCGTTCTTGGAGGCAGCCTGCTTGTTCGCCTCCTCGTAGGCGGTGTAGGCCTTCTGCGCGTAGTCCAGCATGCCGGTGATCTTCTGGCTGTCGCTGGTGAGGTTGCTGAGCCCGTAATGCCATTTGTCGAGGAAGTTGCTCAGGGCGGTGGCAAGCGCGCCGTCCCCGGTGACGTTAAAGCCGGCGTTCACGTTGGAGAGGTCGATCTGGCTAGCGTCGGCCACTACCCCTTTGACGCCGTTGGCGGCTTCTCCCAGCGTGGTCAGGTCCACGGTGAACTTGGTCGTCATGGCTGCTCCTGGGAGCAGGCGCGGATGATACTGTCCTCGCACCGGTCGTAGTTGGCACCGACGACCGCCAGGACGCCGTGCAGCCTGGCGAGGGTCTCGGTGAGCCCGGCCGTCAACCGCTTCCACTCGTCGTGGGCGCTGTTATAGGCCTGCTGGGCGGGACCCGACCAATCTTTCAGGGACTCGCTCAGTTGTCCGTCCAGGTTACTGAGAACATCCTCCAGGGACTTCAACGTATTCCCGAAATCGACGTAACCCTCATTTATGGCCGCCGTATCGGCGGTTATCGAACTATTCGCAATTACATTGCTGGCCGACATGTTTCGGAATGGTAGGGCAGCGCGGGACATCTCGCCATAGATGTGACGGAAGATCGGCGGGACGGCTACAGCTACTTCCTCTTGCCGACCCGTCAGGGTCTGGTGGCGGAAACAGGAACCAGAGGGTGTTCCGCGGCTGCATCTCATACACACTATGTGACGGTTCCTAGCTGAATGCGACTGTTTCGGTTATCCTGGTTCCTGCCGGGGGCCGTCGGCGACGTTACGCGGGAGGAACCGTGCCCATGCAGGAACGGCCATCACGGGGTGGCAGGCGGTGAGGCGAAAGAAACCGCCGAAGGGCGGACCACCGGAAGGGTTCGGTCGACTCTCCGGTGTTCCTCCTCCCGGTTGGGAGGAGTGGAGCGGGTACCGTCCCCGGCCCGGCGATCTTGCCCCCGCAGCGGGGGCGCTCGACTTCACGCCCCACGTCGCACGCCAGCAGCGCCGTGCATGGGAAACGGCCCACATCGCATGGCTCAACGCCAACGGCCTCACCTGGACCTACGAGGAACTGGCCGCCTGGTACGACAATCCCGACCGTGACCGTCTTCCCATGCCGGGCGTGCTCGAATGGCAGCGCCGGATTGGACAGCAGTACAGCCTGCTGGACGACGTCGCCGGCGTCCAGCCCGCCCACCGCGCCACCGGCCCCGCCCTCGACGCAGCCGCCGCCCAGGAAATCCAGGCACTCCGGCAAGCCAGGGAAGCCGACGCCGAGCGCATCAGATGGCTTGAGCATGCGATCACCCAGGCGGCTGACGACCTCTCCGACAGCGCCGCCAGGCGGGCCGAGCTCGCCGACTGCATTGCGCGGCAGCAAGAAGCCATCCGCGATCAGGCCGCGCACATCCAGCAGCAGGCCGCAACCGCCGAGCAGAACAAGACCGAAACCGGGCAGCTCAACCGGGTCATCGGGCAGAAGGACGACGAAATCCGTTGCCACCAGGCCGATGCCGCCAGGCTGAACACGGCCATCGCGGACAAGGACGCCGACGCCGAACGGCTCCAGGCCGACATCACCCGGCTCGAAACCGCGAACCGGCAGCTGGAATCCCGCATCCGGCGCGGAGGCAGAGCAATCCGCGAACTGGAGGCCCCCGCAGCCCAGGCCCCGCCGCCGGCCGAAGACACCGGCGTTCAACTCGCCCTCCGCAACCACGAGCAGGTAGCCAGGTGGCAGGCCGATCTCATCCGTGACCTCAAAGCCGACAATCAGAAACTCCGCGACCAGGTCGCACAGCTCCAGGCCAGAAACGACCGCCTGAGCGGTCCAGCCGAGGACGGCGCGGCGGACCCGGCACGGCACCGCATGGGCAGGTACCCATGACTAGCTTCGACAGGCCCAGAGGCGGCGGGGACAGCGGCGGCGACAAGCCGCCCACTCCGCAGCCGACCCCCTACATTCCGTACCCGCCGACGAGTCCGCCCCAGGCCCGCGACCGGGAAGGCACCGCAGCAGGCGGCGACCACTCCCGCCGCCCCGGCGACACCATCCGCGAGGCTGACAAGCACGCCGACACCGTCAAGCGGTACCAGGCACTGTTCGACCGCCAGGGCGAGCTGATCGATACCCAGAAACAGAGAATCGACACCCTCAAGACCGACATCGGCAAGCTAGAGAACCGAAACCAGAAACTCGAAGACCGCAACGAAAAGCTTGAAGCCCGCCTGGAGCAGCGAGACCAGGCAATCGACCGCCAGGCCAAGGAGATAGGCCGACTCAAGACGGAGTTGGAGAACAGGGACAAGGCCAGCGGCGAGCAGAGCCGGGTAGAACAAGCGCCTAACGCGCGCTCGGAGCAGAACAGGGACGTACAGCTGGACAAGGCTGACCGCCCTTGGTACACGAAGATCCCGTCACATTCGGTAACGGACATTGCCGCGAAGACAGCTACAGCGGTCGCGACCATAGGCGTAGCCACGGGCACCCTCAACCCCACTGCTGAGAAGATAGCCGGAGGGGTCGCGGCCATCGGCCTGGCAGTCCTGGAATACAAGCGCCAGAAGAACAAGATGAAGGGCGAGGACGATGGTTGACCCGAAGGTCGAGGCTCCGCTGCGGAAGATGCTTGGGCACATCATGCGCGGCGAGACGGACGACGCGCTTGAGCTGGCAGAGGAGATCGGACCGCAGACGTACGAATCCGCGGTGGCCCTCGCGATCGCGGCAAGCGGGTACATCGCAATAGATACAGCCAGTCGCTGGCCTAACCAGGCTGATATAAAGGCTCTCGCGAAGCACGCGGCCACTACGCGGGGCAGCCAGGTAACGGAGTCCGAGATCAGCGATTATCTGTCGCGCGTGGTCCTCGGTTCCGACAACCCGCTGGACGTGTTCCAAGGCAACAGGGCGGCGATAATCCCTCTCTTCGCAACGGCTAATCTGCTGGTCAGCTATTCCGGGTTGTATGCCGACCAGTGGGAGTATCTTGACGCGATCTGGAACGCGATAGATGAGGCAGACCAGCTGCAGCCCGCCGTACTCCCGGCAGCGACGTTCCGGCTGGGACGCAAGTAAGCCCGCTGCCACCAGGCACGGTCAGAAACGCTGAAGACCGCGGGAGGGGGCGCCGGGAGAAATTTCCTGCCCGGCGTTCGGCACGACTGCCGGCAGAAATTTCCTCCCAAGCCCCCGATCCCCGGGAACTACAGCTGCTTCTTCTTGCCGATCTCCTCGATCAGCTGGGGGACTACCTTGAACAGGTCGCCGACCACGCCGTAATCGACGATCTCGAAGATCGGGGCCTCCGGATCCTTGTTGATCGCGAGGATCGTCTTGGAGGTCTGCATCCCGGCCCGGTGCTGGATCGCGCCGGAGATCCCGGCCGCCACGTACAGCTGCGGGGAGACGGTCTTGCCGGTCTGCCCGACCTGGAACGCGTGCGGGTACCAGCCCGCATCCGTCACCGCCCGGGACGCGCCCACCGCGGCGCCCAGCGCGTCGGCCAGTTCCTCGATCACCTTGAACCCGTCCGCGGACCCGGTGCCGCGACCGCCGGAGACCACGATCTCGGCCTCGGCCAGCTCCGGCCGCTCGCCCTTCTCTGCCGCCTCGCGGGAGGTCACCTTCGCGCCCTTCGCGGCGTCGGACGCCGCGAAGGACACGGCCTCGACCTCAGCGGAGCCGGCGGCCGGCTCGGCCGTGACCGAGTTCGGTCGAACCGCGATGATCGGGGTGCCCTGCTTCACCGTGGAGTGCACGGTGATCGCGCCACCGAAGTTCGGCTGCTCGGCCACCGGCCCGTCCGGGCCGCCCTGCACGTCGGTCGCGTCGGTCAGCACGCCCGAGCCCGTCTTGACCGCGAGCCTGCCCGCGATCTCCTTGCCCTCGGCCGTGCCCGCCACCAGCACCGCCGCCGGGGACTTCTCCGCGACCAGTTGCGCCAGCAACTCGGCCTTGGGCGCCACCACGTACCCGGACAGGTCTTCCGAGTCCGCCACGTAGACCTTCACCGCGCCGAACTCCGCCAGCCGCGCCTTCCCGGCCTCGGCGCCCCCGCCCGTCCAGACGACGGACGGCTCGCCCAGCCGCCGCGCGGCGGTCAGCAGCTCGACCGTGACCTTCTTGACCTCGCCGTCAGCGTGCTCCGCGAGGACCAGTACCTCAGCCATTGCCTGCTCCTCCCAGAACTCAGATGAACTTCCGGCCGGCCAGGAACGCCGCCGCCTTGCTGCCGCCGTCGCCCTCGTCGGTCACGATCTCCCCGGCCTGCCGCGGTGGCCGCTTCGCGAAGTCCGCCACCGCCGTCGACGCGCTGGCCAGGCCCACCGACCCGGCGTCCACGCTCAGGTCGGACAGGGACAGGGTCTGCACCGGCTTCTTCTTCGCCGCCATGATCCCCTTGAATGACGGGTACCGAGGCTCGTTGATCTTCTCCACCACGCTGACCACCGCCGGCATCGAGCCGGTAACGGTCTCCACGCCGTCGTCGGTCACGCGCCTGATCGTGACGTCGGAGCCGGAGATCTCCACCTTCGACGCCAGCGTCAGCTGCGGCACGCCCAGGCGCTCGGCCAGCATCGCCGCCAGCACGCCGGTCCGCGCGTCCGTCGATTCCGACCCGGTGATCACCAGGTCGAACCCGATATGCTTCAGCGCCTCCGACAGCGCCAGCGACGTCGCCAGCGCGTCCGAGCCCGCCAGCGCGTCATCGAGCACGTGGACCGCCTTGTCGGCCCCCATCGACAGCGCCTTGCGGATCGACTCCGACGCCTTGTCCGGGCCCATGGAGAGGATCGTGACCTCGCCGTCGTGCGCGCTGGCGATCTGCAGGCCCTCCTCGATCGCGTACTCGTCCAGCTCGTTGATCAGCCCGTCCAGCGAGGCGCGGTCAAGCGTCCCCTCCCCCTCCTTCAGCGTCCGCTCCAAGGCGGTGTCCGGCACCTGCTTGACGCAGACCACGATGTTCAGGGACAACCCTGCCTCCAGGTATATCGACTACAGGCCAAAGTATATGTTACTGACTAGTAGCACCCCCGCGGGGGTCCGGGGGTCGCCCCCCGGGCTAACGTGGTCTCTCGGCCGCCTCGACCACGTTCGCCAGCAGCATCGCACGCGTCATCGGTCCCACGCCACCGGGCACCGGGGCGATCCAGCCTGCGATTTCCGTCACATCGGGCGCCACGTCCCCCGTCAGCCCCGAGTCCGTGCGCGTGATGCCGACGTCGAGGACGGCCGCGCCCGGCTTGACCATGTCCGCGGTCAGCAGGCCGGGACGCCCGGCCGCGACCACGACGATGTCGGCGTTCCGGGTGTGCGCAGCGAGATCCCTCGTGCCGGTGTGGCAGGACGTCACCGTGGCGTTCTCCGACTTCCGCGTCAGCAGCAGGCCGAGCGCGCGGCCGACCGTGATACCGCGGCCGACCACGGTGACATCGGCCCCGGCGATCTCGACTCCGTACCTGCGAAGCAGCGCGACGATGCCACGCGGCGTGCACGGCAGAGGGCCATTGGCCCCCAGGACGAGCCTGCCCAGGTTGGCCGGGTGCAGTCCGTCCGCGTCCTTAGCGGGATCCATCAGGTCCAGCACCCGGCCGGAGTCCAGGCCGCCCGGCAGCGGGAGCTGCACGATGTAGCCGGTGCAGGCCGGATCGGCGTTCAGCTCGCGCACCACCTGCTCGACGTCGGCCTGGGAAGCGGTAGCGGGCAGGTCGCGGCGGATCGACGCGATCCCCACCTGGGCGCAGTCCCGGTGCTTGCCCGCGACGTACGAGCGGGAGCCGGGGTCGTCGCCGACCAGGACCGTGCCCAGGCCCGGCGTCACCCCGCGCGCGGCCAGCTTCGCCACTCGCTCCTTCAGGTCCGCGCGAACCTCGGCCGCGGCGGCCTTGCCGTCCAGGATTGAGGCAGTCATTCATACGCTCCGGAATCAGTGGTAGAAGTGCCGGACACCGGTGAAGTACAGCGCGACGCCGGCCTTCCTCGCGGCCTCGATCACGCTGTCGTCCCGGAGGGAGCCGCCCGGCTCGGCGACCGCGCGGACACCCGCTTCCGCGAGTATCTCGAAGCCGTCGGGGAACGGGAAGAAGGCATCGGACGCGGCCACAGATCCGGCGGCCCGTTCTCCGGCCCTGGCCACAGCCAGCCGGGCGGAGTCCACCCGGTTCACCTGTCCCATGCCGACGCCGACCGAGGCGCCGGCCGACGCGAGCAGGATCGCGTTCGACTTCACCGCGCGGCAGGCCTTCCACGCGAACCCCAGGTCGGCCAGGCTCGCGGCGTCCACGGGCTCGCCGGACTTCAGAACCCAATTTTCCGGAACGTCCCCAGGCTCCTCCACCCCGTCCACCGACTGCAGCAGCAGGCCGCCGCTGACCTGACGTATCTCTGTCGCGCCTCTGCCCCGGGCGGGGGCGGCGCAGCGGAGCAGCCGGATGTTCTTCTTCCGCGTCAGGATCTCGAGGGCCTCGGGCTCGAAGTCCGGCGCGACCACCACTTCGGTGAACACGTCGGCGAGTTGCCGTGCCATCGCCGCGGGGACCGTCCCGTTCGTGGCGATCACGCCGCCGAACGCGGAGACCGGGTCGCAGGCGTGCGCCTTGGCGTGCGCGTCGGCCAGGTCGGCACCGATCGCGATGCCGCACGGGTTGGAGTGCTTGATGATCGCGACGCACGGCTCGGTGAAGCCGCAGGCCGCGCGGCGGGCCGCGTCGGCGTCCACGTAGTTGTTGTACGACATCTCCTTGCCGTGAAGGAGCGAGGCGCTGGCGATGCCCGGGTCACCACTATCCGTTAGGGATGATGCGGTGTTAGCCCGGAGCGGACCTCCGGACTCCGCGTAGAGCGCGGCCCGCTGGTGGGGGTTCTCGCCGTACCGGAGAACGGCCGCACGGTGCCACGCACCCGCCGTGACATCGGGCCAGCCGGTCTCGCGCGCGGTCTCGTCGGGGGCGTAGGCCGAGGCGAACCAGGACGCGACCGCGGCGTCGTAGGCGGCGGTGTGGGCGAACGCGGCGGCGGCGAGGCGTCGGCGCTCGTCGAGGGTGAACCCGCCGTCAGCCACCGCCTTGATCGCCGAAGGGTACTGATCCGGGCTGGTGATCACCGCGACCGACGCGTGGTTCTTGGACGCGGCGCGGACCATCGCGGGGCCGCCGATGTCGATCTGCTCGATGACCTCGTCGCTGGCGGCGCCGGAGGCTACCGCCTGGCCGAACGGGTACAGGTTCGAGACCAGCAGCTGGAACGGGGCGATGTCCAGGTCGCTCAGCTGGGAGGCGTGCGCCGGGTTCCCGATGTCGGCGAGCAGGCCCGCGTGCACCCGGGGGTGCAGGGTCTTGACCCGGCCGTCCAGGCACTCCGGGAACCCGGTGAGATCCTCCACCTTCGTCACCGGGATCTTCGCGGCCTCGATGGCCCTGGCGGTGGAACCGGTGGAGACGATCTCCGCGCCGGCCTCGTGCAGCGCGCGCGCCAGGTCCTCCAGGCCGGCCTTGTCGTAGACGCTGACCAGTGCGCGCTTGATCGCGATCCTCATCGGTTGCCGATCCTCACCTTCCGTGGCGTCTGGAGGGTCCATCCCTCGCGGGCCATCCGGCCCACCGTGCCGACGAGCAACTTCCGTTCGGCGACCTTGATCCGCTCGTGCAGGGTCGCCTCGTCGTCGTCATCGCGGACCTCGACGGCGGCCTGCGCGAGCACCGGCCCGGTGTCGGTGCCCTCATCCACCAGGAACACCGTGCAGCCCGCCACCTTCACCCCGTACTCGAGCGCGTCGCGCACCCCGTGCATGCCCGGGAACGACGGTAGCAGCGCGGGGTGCGTGTTCAGACAGCGGCCACCGTAGGCGCCGAGGAACGCCTTGCCGAGGAGCTTCATGAAGCCGGCGCAGACGACGAGGTCCGGTTCGTAGGCCTCGCACCGGCGGGCGAGGGCCTGGTCCCAGTCCCCCCGAGACGCGAAATCTCGCATTTTAAGGGTAAAAGTCGGGATGCCGTGGTGGATGGCGCGGTCCAGCGCGCCGATGTCGTCCCGGTCCGTCCCGACGGCCACGACGGTCGCGCCGTAGCCCTCATCCGCGCAGGCGTCGATCAGCGCCTGCAGGTTGGTTCCCTCGCCGGAGGCGAGCACGAGAATCCTTGCCCTGGCCGTGACGACCCCTAGCCCGGCGTCCATGACAGTTACCCTAACCGGTCGGGCTAGTGCCCAGGTCGCGGCGGGCTAGTGCCGTCAAAGGCACGGCGAAGGGCCAGCCGGCGCGGCACAATGGTCGTGATATGTCACAGCCTCCCGCACCCACCCGGCCACCCTCCCAGCCGCCTTCGGAACCTTCTCAGCCACCCTCCCACACTGGCCAGGAGGCTCGCTCGTCCCGGCCGGACCCCGGGTCCGTCGACCCCGTGCTGCAGCAGCGCGCGTGGGCCGCGCTGGCGATGTCCCTGATCGGCACGTTCGGCATGGCCGGGATGGGCGGCGACATCCGGCGCGGCGTGTACGTCCTCGCCGTTGTCGTCGCCATCGCGGCGGGCGCGCTGTGGCTCGCGGTGACCGCCATGAAGCGGGCCCGCCGCATCGGCAGCAGCCGCCCGCGCGGCGCGATCTTCGCCGCGGTGCTCGGCGTTATCGAGATCGGGATCGGTGCGATGGCGCTGGCCGGCTGCGCGATGTTCTGGCCGCAGCTGACGCGGTACTCGAGTTGCGAGTCGGGAGCGGGCACGATCGCCTCTCAGCACGCCTGCTACCGGCAACTGCAGCACTCGGTGAACGGCGTGATCGGCGTCCTGCGGCGTTAGCGCTAGCCGGCGTCAGCAGTAGCAGGAAGCACTAGCCGGTAGCGCTAGCCGGTAGCGCTAGCCGGCTTCGGGCGAGTCGCCCCAGGGGTCGACGTAGATGCGGTGGCCTCCCGCGTCGTCGGCCTCGTCCACGACGGGCGCCGGCACTGGAGCCCCGGGCTTCGGCTGGGCCTTCCCGAACTGATCGCGCGCGGGCGCGGGCGGCCAGTCGAGCCTCTTGATGTGGTGGCGCAGCAGCAGCCAGTTCGCGGCGCCCGCCACCAGCGCCGCGGTCACCCCCACCTCGAGCACGGCCACCAGGCCGGCCTCCGCGCCGTTCGGCCCGACGGAGGCGAGGCGCCCGGACCCGAGCGGTCCGCCGGAGACCCAGGCGAGCAAGCCGAGGACGGCCCCGGCCAGCGATCCGGTCAGCAACCCCCACAGCGGGGCTGCCTCGCTGAACGGGGTCGGCGCGACCCGGATCGCGACAATCCCGGCGAGCGCGCCGGCCAGGTACGGCGTGGCCAGGACGAAGAAGCCGAGCCACGCGGGGAACGCAGGCCCGGACCCGGTCGGCAACGCGGCCAGCATCGGGAACGCCGGGAGTGCCCCCAGCGCGGACCCGGACGGCGACACCGCCGTGCCCGCGCCGAACGCGAATCCCGGCCCGAGCGTGTACGCGATCGCCCAGATGACGGAGTTCGGCAGGTACGCGAGCTCGGCGAGCAGCAGCAGCGCGGACCCGAACGGACCGGGTCCCAGCGAATCGACCGCGGACTGGTAAGCGCTCAGGTGCAGGCCCAGCGACACCGCGTTGAGCAGCGCGCCGAGCGCGGTCACCACCCCGAGCGCGGCGACGGCACCGAGCGCGACCGAGCGCGGTCTCGGCGACAGCAGGCCGGCCAGCTTCCGCCACGGCGCGAGACCGTGCGCCGCGCCGAGGCCGCTGGCCACCAGGGCCAGCAGGAACCCCCAGGCGACCGCCTGCACCAGCGACGGCCGCGCCGTTTCCGTGCCGACGCCGAGCGCGACGGCGGCGGTGAAAAGAGCGTACGGGCAGGCGATCGCGAGCGCAGCGTAGCTCACGTGCCGCAGCCGGGTGACGTGGCCCTCGCGGGTGAGCCAGCGCCCGGCCCGCTCCAGCAGCGCGCCGGGCAGCAGGACGAGGCCGAGCGGCAGCAACCCGATCTGGCCTACCCCGCGGACGGTCACCTCGACGTGGTGGGCGACCAGCCAGAGCAGGCCCGCGTCGCGGAGAACCCCGCCCAGGCCGCCTCCGAAGCCGTCGTGCGGCGCCGTGATCCATCCGATGAGGCTGAGCGTGACGAGCACCGCGAGCCCGACCGCCGCGGCCGCGATGGCCGCGGCGCCCCCGGCGATGAGCATCGCCCGGGACGGCAGTGCCGGGCCGGACCCGGACGTAATCCGGGCTCCGGAGGACCGGGGGACGCTTCCCGGACGAGCACCGGAGGGGTCATCCTCCCGAGGGAGCGCTGCCACATGCCCATCCTGGCAACGAAACGGGCAAACGCCACGCCGCCACGCCGTGCGCCCGCAGAATTCATCTCCCTGTTCACCCCGCGGGTTTGCCACCTGGTGGGCGGCGCCGGACCCGTACCGACTACCCTTCTTGTGAACGCCGTATGTCACGCGGCATCAACCAGACGCAAAGCTCCGCAAAGCGCAAAGCTCCGGAGGCTACGAACCGAGATCGGACCCCCAGTGGACCTGTTCGAGTATCAGGCTAAGGAACTCTTCGCCCTATACGGCGTTCCGGTGCCAAAAGACAAGGTTGCCGACACGGCGGACGAGGCGCGCGAGATCGCCAGCGCGTTCGCGGCCGAAGGCATGTCCAAGGTCGTCGTCAAGGCCCAGGTGAAGACCGGCGGCCGCGGCAAGGCGGGCGGCGTGAAGCTCGCCGACGGCGCGGACGACGCCTACGCCAAAGCACGCGACATCATCGGCATGGACATCAAGGGCCATACCGTGCACCGGGTGCTGATCGCCGAGGCCACGGACATCAAGGCCGAGTACTACCTGTCCTACCTCCTGGACCGCGCGAGCCGCACCTTCCTGGCCATCTGCTCCGTCGAGGGCGGGGTTGAGATCGAGGAAGTCGCGCACACGAACCCCGAGGCGATCGCCCGCGTCCCGATCGACCCGCTGGCCGGCGTGGACCACGCTAAGGCGCTGGAGATAGTGCGCGCCGGGCGCATCCCGCCCGAGGCCGAGGAAGGCGCCGCGCTGCTGGCCGAACGGCTGTGGGCGGTGTTCACCGATGAGGACGCCACGCTGACCGAGGTCAACCCGGTGGTTCTCACCCCGGACGGTAAGGTGCTCGCGCTCGACGGCAAGGTCACGCTCGACGACAACGCCGCGTTCCGGCAGGACCACGAGCGGTTCGCCGACATCGCCGCGGCCGATCCGCTCGAGGCCAGGGCCAAGGAAAAGCACCTCAACTACGTGAAGCTGGACGGCGAGGTCGGCATCATCGGCAACGGCGCCGGCCTGGTCATGTCCACGCTCGACGTGGTCGCGTACGCGGGCGAGGATCTCGGCGGCAAGAAGCCGGCGAACTTCCTGGACATCGGCGGCGGCGCCTCGGCCGAGGTGATGGCCAACGGCCTGGAGATCGTGCTGTCCGACCCGGCGGTGAAGTCGGTGTTCGTGAACGTGTTCGGCGGCATCACGGCGTGCGACGCGGTCGCCAACGGCATCGTCTCCGCGGTCGGGCTGCTCGGCGAGCAGGGCAAGCCGGTGGACCGGCCGATCGTCGTCCGGCTAGACGGCAACAAGGCGACCGAGGGCAGGCAGATCCTCCGCGACGCGGCGCTGCCGGTCGTAGAGCAGGTAGACACGATGGACGGCGCGGCCCGCAGGGCCGCCGAGCTGGCCGCTAGCGGCGCGAAGGGAGCATGACGGTGGCCATCTTCCTGACGGCCGAGAGCAGGATCCTGATCCAGGGGATCACGGGTTCCGAGGGCCGCAAGCACGGCGCGCGGATGCTCGCCGCGGGCGCCACGGTGGTTGGCGGGACCAACCCCAGAAAAGCCGGGCAGACCATTGAGCTGAACGGGTCTTCGGTGCCTGTGTTCGGCACCGTCGCCGAGACCATGGCGGCGACCGGCGCGGACGTGTCGGTGATCTTCGTTCCGGAGACCGGTACCAAGGCCGCGGTGATGGAGGCGATCGACGCCGAGATCCCGCTCGCGGCCGTGATCACCGAGGGCATCCCGGTGCACGACACCGCCGAGTTCTGGGCGCACGCTTGCGCCAAGGGCAACAAGACCCGCATCATCGGGCCGAACTGCCCCGGCATCGCCTCTCCCGGCAAGTCCAACGCGGGCATCATCCCGGCCGACATCACCCCGGAGGGCCGCATCGGGCTGGTGTCCAAGTCGGGCACGCTGACCTACCAGATGATGTACGAGCTGCGGGACATCGGGTTCTCCACCGCTGTCGGCATCGGCGGCGACCCGATCATCGGCACCACGCACATCGACTGCCTGCAGGCGTTCCAGGACGACCCGGAGACCTCGGCGATCGTGATGATCGGCGAGATCGGCGGCGACGCCGAGGAGCGCGCGGCGGCGTTCATCGAGAAGAACGTCACCAAGCCGGTCGTCGGCTACGTGGCCGGGTTCACCGCCCCGGAGGGCAAGACGATGGGCCACGCCGGCGCGATCATCTCCGGCTCGTCGGGCACCGCCCAGGCGAAGAAGGAAGCGCTGGAGAAGGCCGGCGTCCGCGTCGGCAAGACCCCCAGCGAAACCGCCGCCCTCGCCCGCGAGGCCATCAGGAACCTGTAGCGGCCATCCCCAGGCGCCTCGAAGGGGGTGGATGCGGCAGCCGCCCCCTTCCCGCGGGATTCCCCCGGCGCCCCCCGCGCCCCTTCCGCGCCCGGCGCTCCGCGCCTCCCGCACCCCGGTGCCCCTCCGCCCCGAGCCCCTCCAGCGGGCCGAATGCGCACTTGGTCACGCTCTAGTCGGCCCGAGTGCGCACCTGGCACGTTAAGGGGGACGCCCCGCGAGGCGCCCGTCCCGCGCCACCCACTCTCCCGCTGCGACCCGAGTGCGCACTTGGGCACGCTCTAGCCGACCCGAATGCGCATTCGGCACGTTAGGTGGGGTGGGGTCGGCACGTCAGGTGGGGATGGGGCCGGGAGGTGGGGGTGGGTGGGGCCGGGGTTAGGTAGGGGCCGGCGCCGGGGCTAGACGGCGGAGCGGGGCCTCAGTTCCTCGTTGACCCACTCCACGATCTCGGTGGTGGGGGCGCCGGGGGTGAAGATGCGGGCGACGCCCATGGCGGTCAGCTCGGCGATGTCGTCGGTGGGGATGATGCCGCCGCCAAATACCACTATGTCCGACGCGTCCTGCTCCCGGAGCAGCTCGATGACGCGGGCGAACAGCGTCATGTGCGCGCCGGACAGCACCGACAGCCCGATCGCGTCCACGTCTTCCTGGATCGCCGCGGCCACGATCTGCTCGGGCATCTGGTGCAGCCCGGTGTAGATCACCTCGACGCCCGCGTCGCGGAGCGCGCGCGCGACGACCTTGGCGCCGCGGTCGTGGCCATCGAGCCCCGCCTTGGCCACGATCACCCTGAGCTTGCCTGCGCCTGCGCTTGCCGGAGCCAACTGTGCCTCCCACTGCCTCTTGCGAAGCTCTCCGCCTTCCGCGAGCTCGCCCTGCCGATCAGCGTAGCCGGACCCGAGAACTCCGGTGCAGAAGGGTCAGAAGAGACACAGCCCCAGCAGACGCGGTGCCAGTAGACACCGCATTAGTAGACGCAGGGGATGCCGTACTTGGCGCCCGACTTCACGGACACCGCGCCGCCGGCCTGGCCGTCGTTCCCCGACGACGAGGACGACGAAGACGAGGAGGACGAGGAAGAGGGCGAGGACCCGGTGGACGGGGTGGAGGGGGCCGACTGCCCGGAGGCCGCCGCGGACAGGGACGAGGGCACGTAGGTCACGTCGGAGGCGAGCACGAGCTTGACGTGCCCGGCGGCCACGGACGAGCTCGGGGTCGCGGTGATGCCGGTGAAGTACCCGGCGATCTTCGACGCGCTCTGGGCGGCGCCGGCCCCGTACAGCACCTGCGTGGTCGACTGCGTCGCGGCGTTGCCGACCGTGCCCTGCTTGAATCCGGCCGAGGTGAGATCCTGCGACGTCTCGCCCGCCAGCCCCGGCGCGGCGCCCGCGTTGTACACGTCCACGGTGGTCGCGCCCGGCGACAGCGACTTGGCCGACCCCCCGCCGCCGCTCTTTCCGGATGAAGATGAGGACGAGGGCGGCTGCGGGTAGAAGGCGTTGTGGATGGCCTGCTTGACCGCGGGCACGCTGATGATGTTCACGTCCTGGCCGAGCCACGTCCCGTCGGTCGTCACCACCGGCGCCGTGTGGAAGGTCATGTTGCTGCCGGACAGGGCGCTCATCTTGCCCGCGAAGTCGAGGAGGTTCAGCCCCTGGTCGGTGATGATGTACGACTTCGCCGCGTCCAGCAGGCTGTGCAGCTGGCTGAGGCTACTCCAGACGCCCTCGTGCTTGAGCTTCCAGATCACGTAGTCGAGCACCGCCTGCTGGCGGTGGGTCCGGTCCAGGTCCCCCTCCGGAAGGTTGTCCCGTTCCCGGACGAAGGCCAGCGACTGGGCCGGGCCGAGGTGATGGTAGCCGGGCGACGACTGGTTGAAGCCGGAGTTGTAGTCGTGCAGGTTCTCCCCGCCGTTCCACGACTTCAGGCACACCTCGATCCCGCCGAACACGTGGGCCAGCTCGTAGAATCCCACCAGGTTCACCTCGGCGAAATGATCGACCTTCACCCCGGTCACGCTCTCCACCGTGTCGATCGCCGCCGTCTGCCCGGCCTCGTTGGCCTTCAGGTAGCGCTGGCTGCGGCTCATGCTGGAGCTACCGGTCGAGTTCAGGTACTGCGTGTACGCGAGGCCATAAGCCTGGTCGATCTTGCCCTTCGACTCACCGTCATACGAGTGGGGATAGGTGACCAGGTCATCGCGCGGGATGGAATACCCCACCGCCTTCTGCCCGCCCGCGAAGATGTGGATCAGGATCAGCGTGTTCGTGTCCTGGCCGCCCACGCCCTCGCTCTCGACGCCCGCCTTGCTGCCCGCGTGCATCGCGTGCAGCAGCGTGCCGTTCAGCACCTGGCCCTGGTAGTTGGTCCGGCTCTCCAGCCCCATCACCAGGATGTTCATCGCCCCGACCTGCGCTCCCCCGGTCAGCGCGTCCGAGCCGCCGATGGCACCGAGCTGGGCCTTCAGAACGTACGCGAAACCGCTGGCGACCAGGATCAGCA
This sequence comes from Nocardiopsaceae bacterium, assembly GCA_017354375.1. Lineage (GTDB taxonomy): Bacteria > Actinomycetota > Actinomycetes > Streptosporangiales > Streptosporangiaceae > Trebonia. The sequence goes on from JAFMRC010000020.1 coordinate 31,603, forward strand.
CCGCTGCCACGCAGCCGACCGCGTACCCGCCCTTGCCCGCGAGCGCCGCGCCGTGCCACTTGGACATCGCCTGTTCCTTTCCCTACCAGCAGCCCGTACCGCGCCATACCGTACTATCCAGCAGCCATGCAGCGTCGCCGATATCGGCAGGAGGATATCGCTCACCCGACGTAAGCATGGCCTACCCGGCGCAGGTTACCGCTCCTACCTCAAAGCCCGCTGACGGATAACATAGAGTTTAGAATTATCCGGCCATTAGCCAGCTAGTGGCGATTTGATTGCCGTCACTCCAGGTTACTCGCCACACACCAAAACTGGCTAGCGCGCTCTGGACGACCCGCCGGCGCGCGCATCCCGGGGGATTAGCGCAAACTTAAGATTCCATCCCCTATATTCTCTGCAGCGATGACCATTCCGTCTGGGCAGGATCCCCGATCAGCAGCCGCGCGCGGCGGCAGCGGCCGTCCGCGCCGTGGCGCCGGTCCCGGCTGGTCAGGGTCCGGTGGTCCCCCGGGCGGCGCTTCCCCCGGCGG